>CAYQTO010000001.1:0-41389 GCA_964420455.1 uncultured Candidatus Sumerlaeota bacterium
ATCCTCTCGCGCCTCAAGGTCCTCTCCGGCATGGACCTCGCCGAAAAGCGCGTCCCCCAGGACGGCCGCATCAAGCTCTCCCTCCCGGACCGCAAGCTCGACCTCCGCGTGTCCGCCCTCCCCGCCATTCACGGCGAGACCATCGTCATGCGTATCCTCGACCAGGCCTCCGTCCTCCTCGGCCTCGAGGACGTCGGCTTCCTTCCCGACAATATCACGCTGTTCAACGAACTGATCCGGCGGCCCACCGGCGTCATCCTCATGACCGGCCCCACCGGGTCCGGCAAGACGACAACCTTGTACTCCGCGCTCTCGACAATCAACACCCCCGAGGTCAAGATCGTCACCATCGAGAACCCGGTGGAATACATGCTCGAAGGCGTGAACCAGGTCCAGGTAACCGAGGAGGTGGGACTCTCCTTCGCCGCGGGGCTTCGCTCGATCCTGCGCCAATCGCCCGACGTGCTGCTGGTCGGCGAGATGCGCGACATGGAGACCGCCGAGATCGGCATCCGTGCCGCCCTCACCGGCCACCTCGTCTTCTCCACCCTTCACACCAACGATGCGCCCTCCGCTCCCAGCCGTCTTGTCGACATGGGGGTGAAACCCTTCCTCGTCGCCTCCTCTCTCCAGGCCGTCGTCGCCCAGCGTCTCATCCGCCGGCTCTGCGCCTCCTGCAAGGCCCCCGACACCATGGTCTCCACGGAGAAGCTTCAGGAGGTTGGCGCCTCCGAGGAGGAGATCGCCAACCGGGAAAGCCTCGACCTCTACAAGCCCGTCGGGTGCGACCGGTGCTCCGATACCGGCTACCGCGGCCGGACCGCCATCCACGAGATCATGGTCGTCGACGCACGCATTCGCCAGATGGTCATCAACGGCGAGTCCGGCTTCCGTCTCAAGCGCGTCGCCGTTCGCAACGGCATGCGCACCCTCCGCATGGACGGCTGGGAAAAGGTCAAACTCGGCCAGACCACCATCGACGAAATCATGCGCATCACGCAGAACGACTGATCCCCCCGGAGGCCCATGCCGCCCACCGTGCTGGCCCTCTTTCTCGACGACCTCCGCCGCGCCCAACGCCTCGCCGATTCCTTCGGCGAGGCGTCCCGTTCTGTCGACGGACCCTTCCCCGTGTTCGAGACGGCGGTCGGCCAGACACCCGCCCGACTTTACGCGGTGGAGGGTGGGGCCGACGCCGCCTATGCCGCAGGACGCCTCGCCGCGCGCCGTGGCGCGGCCCACCTCCTCGCGTTTCCCTCCGCCACCGCCGCCCAGGAGGAACTCCGTCAGGGCACCGTCGCCCTCGGCGACCTCGTCCCCGTCTCCGCTGTCTATACCGCCCCGGCGGCACGCTTCGACGAGTTGATCCGCCTCCTCCCCACCTCCGCCGCACGCCTGCCCCTGCCCCTTGCCGGCATCGTCCACGATGATCCCATCTGGACCGGTGGCGCGGAAGGCATCCGGTTGTTTTCCTCAAGCCAGCCGGTCCACTCACCCGCCCTCGCCGAAGCCCTCCTCCAACGGCTCCGCACGCCCGCCATCGACCTCCAGGCCGAGGGCTTCGTTCGCGCATCCGTTGACTCCACCGTCCCCCTGCGCCTCGGCGTCTGCATCACCCGTGGCCTCAGCCTCTCGGGGCTCGAAAGTGCCCCCGATCTCGAAATCGAGGCCTCCCTTGAGCAAGCCTTCCGCGATCTTCTCCTCGTATCCTGAATGCCCCGCGTGGGCGTTTCAAAGCCCAAGCGTTTCCTTACTTTTCCACAGCTTTTCTCGATTATTTAGACCTTGACCTACTCACCTCCCATCCCGATTTTTCGCCCCAACGCTAGGAAAGGAGGTGGTCAGATGGACGGCAGTCCCAGTTATAGCGAGGTGGCTGACTCGTAGCCTCGGCCCTTCCAGATGGTAGCACTGATCTGGGGGCTTGCTGGCAAACCCCTGACAGTTACCGTGAAAATCCCCCGGCCCCGGCCGGGGGATTTCATCTTTCGCCTCGCCCCCAAGTCACCCCAAGGCCCCACACTCCCCATCATGGAAATGCGCGAGAAGTTCCTCGCCCGCGTGCTCAACGCCCCCGCCGATTTCGGCTTCACCGAAATCAAGTTCATCCATTCCCCGCAAATCTTCGTCAACACCTGGGTCAGGCTCCGCTGCCAATACCAGTGCCCGGCTGCCCACGCCAGCGGCCTCACACCGCCCCGCACACTCACAGCCGACGACACCACGCGCCTCCTCGATGAATACAGGTTCGGCATCATGGCCCGCCGCGAGGTTCCCGTTCCCTTCCCCCGCCCTTGCGGCGAACTCTGGCGCGAATTCCAGGACGACCTCCTTCGCGCCGAACACGAATGCTTTGTCCGCGGCTACGGCAAGGCCTTCGCCCTCGCCGCCGGCAACTGCCTCTTCGGCCATCACGACGACACCATGCGCCCCTGCACCTTCCCCGGAAAGAACCGCCCCACCCTCGAATCCATCGGCATCAACCTCCACGAAACGCTCGCGGTCCTCGCCTGGGAGCACCTTGTGGTGAGAGACCCCGAGGATCCGCTCCCGTTCTTCGGGCTTCTCCTCCTCGAGTAGGTCTTTTCACTAGCCTGATTTTCCTTCGTGTTCCATTTCCCCTCCTGCGATGCCCTGCTCGGACCCGACAAGCCACCCGCCTTCACCGGAATCCCCCGTGACCGACGAGACGCGCCAAACAGCCGACCTCGACGACCTGCGCCGCCGCGCCCTCGCCGCCATTGTCCACGGGCTCGACCTCAGCCCCGACTGCGTGAACTGGGACCGACTCAACCGTGCCCTGATCCATCGCAGCTATCGCACGGAGGCGGACCTGGACGAGGACAACGAGCGCCTCGAGTTCCTCGGCGACAGCGTTATCGGCCTCGCCGCCACCGAGTTCCTCCTGCGCCGCTTCCCCGACGTCGACGAGGGGCACCTCAGCAAGGTCCGCGGCGCCCTCGTCAGTCGTGCCGTCCTCGGCGAGATCGCCAAGTCGCTCGACATCGGCTCCCTTATGCTCCTCGGCACCGGCGAAGAACGGAGCGGCGGCCGCGACCGCCCGTCCATCCTCGGCTCCGCCCTCGAGGCCATCTGCGGCGCCCTCTACCTGTCCTGCCCCTGGCCCTCCCTCAAGGCCTCCCTCGAACGCCACATCATCGTACCCGGCCTCGAACTCGCCGAGCGCAACTTCGCCGTCGACTTCAAGTCACGCCTCCAGGAATGGAGCCAGCACCATTTCCAGTGCGTGCCCGAATACCGCGTGGTCGAGGAAGGCGGCCCCGATCACCACAAGACGTTCCGCGTGGAAGTCCGCATCCGCGACGAGGTGGTGGCCGAGGGCGTCGGGCGGCGAAAGAAATACGCCGAGAACGATGCCGCACGCCACGCCCTCGAGATCATCGACGAGCGGTCCGGCTTCCGGTAATCCCCCCGGGGACACGCAGGCCTACGGGGGGAACTCATCACCCCTCGGCGGACGTTTCCTGCAGCCCGCGGCCCCGCGAACGGGTAAAGACCTCCGTCGGGATGTCCGCCACCGCCACCCCCGTCTCGCTGCCGCATCGCATCTCCGCGCGGAACGCCTTCAGCTTCTCCAGCGTCGTCCGCATCAGCTCCACCTTGTCCTTGTGGTGCAGGAAGGCGGACTTCAGCGTATAGACAACCACGTCCATCAGTTCCTCAAGCGTGAAGCCGAGGTGCACGTGCGCCTTCAGCAGTTCGTCGGTCACCGTCGTGTTGCTCATGAGCCGGTTGTCCGTGCAAATGCAACAGCGCAGGCCGAAGTCGTAGTACATCCTCAGCGGGTGAAGCTCGAGGTCTGCCACCGCGCCCGTTTGAACGTTGCTCGTCAGGTTGATCTCGAGCGGAATCCGATGATCGCAGCAGTAGTTCAGGAGGTCGCCATCCTCCTTGAGGCGGACCGCGTGGCCGAGGCGGTGGGCGCCGCCGTCGTGGAGGGCCTGGCTGATGGACTCGGGCCCGTAGGCCTCCCCCGCGTGGATTGTCACGTTCACGTTGTTGCGAAGGATCAGCTGGAACGCCTCCTTGTGGCGACTGGCGGGGTAGTTCGCCTCCGCTCCGGCGAGATCGAAGCCCACCACGCCGCGATGCTTGTACATGACGCACAACTCGGCCATCTGGAGCGTGTATTTCGGCTCCGAGTGGCGCATGCCACAGATGATGAGGCCCCATCGGACGCCAAAGTCGCGCTCGCCCGCCTTCAATCCGTCCAGTACCGCGTCGACGATGTCCGTCAGGCGCATGCCTTTCTGCTGGTGGAGGATCGGTGCATAGCGCACCTCGAGATAGACCATGTTTTCGGCGGCGGCGTCCTCGATAAGCTCATAGGCCGTTCGCACGAGGGCCTCGCGGTCCTGCAGGACGCTGAGGGTGATCTCGAAGGCCCGCAGGTATTCGACCAGGTTGGCTGCGTTGTCCTGCACGAGCAGCTTGCGCAGATTGTCGGGATTTTCGGCAGGGAGATTCACGCCGCGCTCCGCTGCCAGTTCCAGTATCGTCTCCACTCGCATCGACCCATCGAGGTGACAGTGGAGGTCGGCCTTGGGGAGTTTGAGGATTGTCTCGCGATCGAGAGTTGTCATTCACGTTCTTCCTTTCATTGGTAAATCGGATATGATCCTTATCGAGGCCGCGCTTGTCCAGCGGAATGTTGTGCCCTCCGGTGCCGTCTTTGAAATGTCGCTTGGCTTCGGCTCTCCTCATGAGCTTTCTAACATCTCGTTCAATCGCCATTCACAGGAGCCGCTATTGATGAATCGCCGGTCCTTCCTTCAAAGTAGCTTGGCGGTGGGCGGGATGCTCGGGGTTTCCTCGAGCCCTCTCGTCGCCGAAGTCGCCAGCCACGCCAACCGCGCCCCACGCAAGATCATCTTCCTCGTTTCCGACGGCATGAGCCAGGCCGTCCCCGCCATGGCCGAAGCCCTCAGCCATCAGGTCCGCGGAAAGGGAACCGCCTTCGTCGAGCTTCTCGGCGATCCCGCCGTCGCCCATGGTCTCTTTGACACCAGCTCACTCAACTCGCTTGTCACCGATTCCGCCGCGGCCGCCACTGCTTGGGCCTCCGGCAGCCGTGTCTTCAACGGCGCCATCAACTACCTGCCGGACGGCACCGAACTCCGGCCGATCTATGACGTTGCCCGCGAGGCCCGCTGGGGCACCGGTCTCGTCACCACCACCCGGCTCACCCACGCCACCCCGGCCGGCTTCGCCACCGCCGTTGCCAACCGCGGCTCCGAGGACGAAATCGCTGACCAGTACCTCAAGCGCGGTCTTGCCGACGTCCTCATGGGCGGGGGCACGCGCCACTTCGCCGCCGCCGACCGCGAGGACGGCCGCGATCTCCCGGCCGAATTCGAGGCCGCCGGCTACAAGGTCCTCCAAGTCAAGAAGCAGATGATGACCAAGGACATGCCCCGCCCCAAGGTCCTCGGCACCTTCTGGCCCTCCCATGTCCCTCTCACGATCGACCACATGAACAACGACGAGATGAAGGCCAACGTCCCCACCCTCGCCGAGATGACCCAGTATGCCCTTCAGTCCCTCACGGCCCACCACGACTCCTTCATCCTCCAGGTCGAAGGTGGCCGCGTCGACCATGCCGCCCACGCCAGCGACATTGCCGGCATCCTCTGGGACCAGATCGCCTTCGACGACGCCGTCCGCGTCGCCCTCGAATACGCTGCCAACCACTACGACACCCTCGTGGTCGTCACCACCGACCACGGCAACTCCAACCCGGGCCTCAATGGCACCGGTGGCGGCTATGGCAAGACCAACGAGTGCTTCGACAAGGTTGCCCAAGCCACTCGCTCCTTCGAAAACATGGGCAAGGAGATCTCCGCCGCTTCGGGAACCGACCAACTTCGTGAGATTATCCTGGGCGGAACCGGCATCGAGCTGACGGAGGAGGAGGCCGCCAAGGTCCTCGCGCCCAAGGCCGAGGCCAGCCAGCAGCTCGACTCCTGGTCCGGCGTCCTTGGCCAAGTCCTTGGCAACCACAACGGCACCGGCTTCTGCGGCTCCAGCCACACCCAGGACCACGTGCTCCTGGCCGCCGTTGGTCCCGGCCAGGATCAGTACAACCGCCTCATGCTCAACACCGAGAATTTCGGAATCCTCTGTGGCATGATGGGCGTGAAGGCCAGCAACCCATCGATGGACCACGACACGGCGAAACAGTACCTTTCGGCCGCCCCCCTCGTCCGCAAGTCCGACTGGGCCTGATTCCCGGCACCGCCGAAAAACGACCAAAGGCCGCCCTGGTTCCTCCCGGGGCGGCCTTTGTGTGTCTATCGCTCTACGGTCCTCAGGCGCGGTCGGCGGGTCCCGCCCACAGACGGTCCGGTACCACCTCGCGCCACCCCTCGCCCGTGATCATCGGATCCTTCGGCGGCCAGTCGCTCCGCGACAACCGGTCCGTCTCCTCCCACGTCTTGATTCCGCTCAACGCGTCCATCGCCGTCACGTTGCACCCGCCGGTCGCGTTCGAGATCCGGATCGCATCCTCGATCGGACAACCGCGATAGAACGCCGCCAGGAACCCCGCGATCGACGAATCGCCGGACCCCGTCGCCGACGCGATCGGGTCCACATGAAACGCCGTGTGCCACAGCTCGCGGTTCGACCACGAATCCAGCATCCCCGCCGTCAGCCCCGGGATCTTCTCCATCGTCGCCCGGTCGCTCGTCCGTGTATAGATCCCCCGGTGCCCGCACTTGATGTTCACGAGCTTACCCCCCATGCCGAGCAGCGTCTCCGCCATGCCGCGCACCTCGTCCGCCGTGATCAGGTCCAGCGTCTCGCGCCCTTCCTCCCGCGACCGCACCCGCAGGCGCTGAAAGCCCTCCGGATCCAGCATGAAGAACGTCTCCTCCGCGCTCGGCAGGTACAGGTCCGCATGGGGGACGACCTTTTCGAGGATCCTGCGCCAATTCACCTTGCCCGATTCCGAGTTCGGGTCCGGCAGCGACATGTCCAGGCTCGTCGTCACACCGGGGAATTCCGTCTTCACCCGGCGATAGATCGCGGCAAGCTGTTCGCCATCGTTCGCGTACAGCCGCCGCATCAGCGGCGGATACCCCAAGTGGAAGCCGCGTGTCCGCGCAAGAACCTGCGGGTTCAGGTCGTCCGCTCCGTAGGTGTTGTTGGCGCCGGGGCAATGGAGGAACATGCGATCGATGCCAGGCGGTGCGAGCACGATTGTGTAGCTCGTCTGTTCGCCCGCCACCTGGACCATTGCCTTGTCCAGACCCCGTGTGGCCAGCAGCCCCAGCAGGCTCCCCGCCAGCGGGTCGTCGCCCACCTTGCCCATCAGTTCCGTTTTCATTCCCAGGATGCCGAGGGCGATGCCCGTGTTGCTCACCGGCCCCCCCGACGACATCGCCAACCGGTCCATCTGCGTCAGCTTCCCCGGCCGGAACAGGTCCTCAAAGGCGACCGTTCCCTCCGGAGCGTGAAACGTTGGGATGATGTCGAGACAGATATGTCCCGCCACCACGACGTCGATATCCTTCGCCGTCATGCGTGTTGTCTCCTCAGTGCTTGGCGCCGTTGCGCTTCTTGCGCCCGTTCTTTTTCGCGGAGGGCTCCACCGCGTCGAAGGCGATCTCCACCGTGACCACCTGGCGGGATCGCACGGTCACCTGCACGGCACCGTTCTTCACCGCCAGCCCCGCTCCTTCCAGCGGCTCCTCGTTCATGTTCAGGAGCGCCGCCGAGGAGGGCGCCTGCATCGGCAGGATCCGTCCGGCCGTTTCCGCATCCGACAGGTTGTAGAGGCGAACCACCAGCCGCTCGCGGTCCTCCGCCCGCTTCACCGCGCTCACCAGCAGGCAGTCCGGCTCCACGCGCAGCATCGTTCCCTCCGCCATCGGCCAGTCGCCCTTCTCGTAGCCGCCACACTGCACCGGAACCAACGGCAGATGGAAGTCCTCCGCCTGCTGCGCCACCGCGCCCGCTTCCCAGTTCCCGTCGTGGGGATACAGCGAGTAGCGCGTGACGATCTCGCCCGGCACCTGGCTCAGCTCCTGGTCAGGCCGCCGCTCCCAACGCCAGCTGACCGTGCACAAGGTCACCTCGTACGCCCGCAGCAGCGACAGGCGAATCGTCCGCGAGGGATCGTCCGTCACCTCGTACTCGTGGAGCCCTTCCGTGAGGATCGCGAGGCCCGCCCGGCCATCCGAAACGTCGACGAACCGGCGGCACGGGTGGTTCGGATTCGGCGCCTGCGCATAGGAGTGGTCCGGAGCCCGGTCGATCACCCTCTGGACGACGTCGAAGGGCGTTTCGGCCGACGAATGCGTCGCCGCCGCCAGCCCCGTCGGGAAACTCACCCGCAGCCGGTGGTTTGTCGCCGTGTTGCTGATGCGCGTCACCACATCGAGCCGTCGCGCCCCCCGCCGCAGCGTGAATTCCGAGGTGATTCCAATCGTCTCCTCCCGGGGGCCACGCTCGGCGAACTGGTGCGTATCGTCGTGGACGAGGCCGCTGCGCACCCGCATCTCGAGGCTCACGCGGATCGTCGCACTCAGCGCCGTGTTCTCGACCACGCTGACGCGCGCCGGCGATCCCTTGCTCGTGAAGACCTCGTCGATGCCAGGCGCACGCCACTCCCATCCGTTGCCGTTCTCCCCCTCGTCCTGGAAGAGGTGGAGCCCCGCCCATCGGCGGCCCGACGCCTTCTCCGCGAGGTCGAGCGTTCCGTTGGGATGGAACTCCACGATCAGGTGCTCGTTCTCCATCCGGTCGGGGAGCGGCGCGATGCGGGCACCGTTCCCGTTCGGCGCTGCCGCCCGCACCACGTAGGACTTCCAGCCAAAGGCAGGTACTTCCTCCGCCACGAAGTGCGTCTTGCAGGTCCACCCAACGAGCGCCGTCGTCAGGTCCGTGTTGTCCCGCACCGTCTTCTCGCAGGGACGTCTATACACCGGAACGAATTCCACCGGCTTGCCCGATGGGTCCACCAGTTCATACTCGAAGACGCCGGTCTCCTCCGGTATATCAATATAGGCGTCGACGAGTTCCGTGCGCGGCCGTGCGGTGGGGTTGTACACCGTCAGGACGATCTCGTCGTCCGTCACGCCGGAGGTGTCGAGGCGGAGCTGGAGGGTGGCCAGCGCGTCGTCCAGCACGACGTCCGCCAGCGCCTGCACCTGCTCGAGGCGGTAGTGGCTGTCCCGTTCCAGCTTGTCGATTCCGCAGCCCGCCACCGTGTCGTGGGCGTGGCACCGCAGGAGGTATTTCCACGCGAGGTCCAGGTACGTCTTGGGGTAGGGGAAGGAGGCAAACTGCCAGGCGAGGGCGGCAAAGGGCTCGGCAACCTGCGTGAGGGCGCGTTCGGCCCGGGCCTGCCGGATCTTCTGCCGCACGCGCCCGCTGTAGATGTGCTCCAGCTGCGTCACATAGGGGTTCGGCGGGCCGGCACGCCGCATCTCGCCGCGGAACTTCTTCAGTCGCTTGCGATCCACAAGCCGATGCACGTCCTCCGCGTACTTCTCCAGCGTGCTGAAAAACACCTCCTCGCCGTCGTGGAGGAATTCCTGCAACTCGCGGACGATCTCCGCCTCCAGCGCATCCGGCTTTGTCGTGTCCATCCCCTGCATCAGGGGAATCGCCGCGGTGGTGAAGTGCTCGCGCTCCACCTCCAGAAGGTCCCGGAACGACTTCTCGAGCAGTTCGCGGTGCAGCTCCATCCTCGGATACTGGACGAAGTAATGGTCGTACTCGCGATCCTCATGGATGCGCTTGAAGGCCATCGTCTGCTCGCGCCAGTGGTACATCCGGTCCTTGGCACCGCGCCCGTAGGCCACCGGCCGCCAGACATCCATGAAGAAATTATAGCGCGCCTTCGTCCCGAACCGCGAGCAAAGCAGCGTCGTGCCGTCCGGCGCCTCCCACAGGAACTCCGAAGCCTGGGTGTCGTGAGCCGAAATCCCCCGGTAGAAGAACACCGTCGCGATGTCGAACCCCGCGTAGATCTGCGGCAGCTGGGAAACTTGCCCAAAGCCAAAGGGCGTATATCCCACCTTCATCACCGGACCGTACTTCGCCGCCACCCGGTGGCCGACCACCAGGTTGCGGACGATGCTTTCCCCCGACAACATGTTGTCGTCGGGCGCTGTATACCATGGCCCGATGGTCAGGCGACCCTCGCCGACATGCCGCCGGATTTCCTCCGCCTTTTCCGGCCGGATCTCCAGATAGTCCTCGAGCGGTACCGTCTGCGAATCGAGCAGGAAGGTGTACTCGGGCACCTCGGAGAAAATCTCGAGCAACCGGTCGAGAAATTCGACCGTCAGCCGCCGGGTCTGCTGGTAGTCCAGAGTCCACTCCCGGTCGAGGTGGCTGTTGGGGATGACGTGTCCCCGTAGGAGGGTCTTCTTCTTGGTTGCGGGCATGACGAAATGTTTATCCTCGACAGGCAGAGGGGATCTCGCCGCTTCCATGGGTCTGGTTGCCGGTTTCCGTGTAAACGGCGACAACCGAGGCGCCATGTCACCGGTTTCATGATCACTAGCCAGCCCTGAAGTCGAGGTAAAGTCTTTTCAGCGCCCGGAGAGAAACCGGTTTCACTCGGCCACCGGTGCCCCAAGCCCTTCGCGCTCCAGCAACTCCTCGAGGTGCAGCGCCTTCAGCGGCTTCGAATACAGGAAGCCCTGGAAGTAGTGCACGTCCAACTCGCGCAGGAGTTCCCGCTGCTCCACCGTTTCCACCCCTTCCGCAATCAGCTTCAGCCCCAGCGAGTGCCCCAGCGACGCGATCGTCCGCACGATTTCCAAATTCCGCCCGCCTTCTTCGATTCCCGACACAAAGTGACGGTCGATCTTCAGGTAATCGAACTGGAAGCGCTTCAGGTAGCCGAGGGAGGAATACCCCTTGCCGAAATCGTCGAGCGCCATGCGGATCCCCAAAGCCCGGAGTCCCCGAAAGTTCTCCTCCATCACCGGGGTCGGCTGGCCCAGCAGGGTTTCGGTGATCTCGAGGTAGAGGGCGGAGGCCGGCATTCCGGTCCGGTCGAGTTCCTCGCGAACCTGGCCCGCCAGGCCGGGTTGCATCAGTTGCCAACGGGAAAGATTCACGCTCAGGAGGAGGTCGCCTCGGCGCCGCCGCCACTGGGCCATGCGCCGGCAAGCCTCCCGGAGCACCCGCAGCCCAATTGGTCCGATCAGCCCGGTCTCCTCCGCCAGAGGGATGAAGTCATCCGGCATGATCATTCCCCTCAGCGGGTGGACCCACCGCACGAGGGCCTCCGCCCCGACCACCTCCTCGCTCGAGACCTCGATGACCGGCTGAAAGTACACGTGGAACTCTTCCCGCTCAATCGCGCGTCTCATGTCGCCCTCCAGCCGCAACTGGTAGGTCAGCCGGTCGTGCATCTCCGCTGAAAAGGTCTCGCGTCCGCCACGTCCCGACGCCTTGGCCCGATTCGCGGCGTTGTCCGCATCGCGGAGCACCTGGTCTCCCGCCGTGTAGTCCCCCGGCCCCAGCGCAATCCCCACCGCCGCCGTCAGATGGATCTCCCCATCCTCCGATTCGCACGGTTCCTCCACGATTCGCTGAACCGCGATCGCGAAATCCGCCAACGCGTCCGTGTCCTCGACCCGTTTCATCAAAAACGCGAACTCGTCGCCCCCGAGCCGCGCCGCCATCACGTTATCCGACGCGAATTGCGACAGCCTTCGCGCCACCTCGATCAATACCCGGTCCGCCCGTGCATGGCCAAGGCTGTCGTTGATGCGGCTGAACTCGTCGATGTCCACCACGAGCAGCGCGAACCGGTCGCCGCCGTTTCCTGCCTTTTGTCCCTCGAGAATCCCCTCCATCGTCTCGAGCAGAAAGGTCTGGTTCGGCAGCCCCGTCAACATGTCGTGGAGCTGTGCATACTTCAGCCGCTGATCGGCGAACTTGCGGTCGCTGATGTCCGTGATCGACCCCGCCAGGTATCGGACCCTCGAGCCCTTCGCGCCCGGTGCCCCCACCGCCCGCACCATGCTCCACCGATAGGTCCCGTCATCCCCCCGAATCAGGCACTCCTGTTCGTAGTCCTTGATCAGCCCCCCCTTCAGCTCTTCCAGTCCGTAGTGCAGCCGCGTGGCGTCGTTGGGGTGGATGCGCCCGAGCCACTCGCCCGGAGCGCCCCGGTGCGGCTTCTCCCGTTCGCGCGTGGCCATCTGCCAGTTGCGCGAATACTCGATCTCGTCCCGGTCCGTGTCCCAAAGCCAAAGTGTGTGTACCGCGCTCTCCAGCGTCAGCCGGTAACGCAGTTCCATCTCCTGGGCCCGGAGACGCCAAAGCGCCGCCTGATGAAAGCTCCGGTGCAATTGCCTCACCGACCGCTCGGTAATGTCCCCCGCCACCAGCACCTCACAGTAACCACGCGAACGCCAATCCTGCCCCTCAGCCTCCTCCCAATCCTCCACGATCAGCACCCGGTCCGACTCGTCCGAGCTGTACACGATCGCCTCAAGATCCGTTTCCACCTCCTCCATCTTTCCACAGGCCTCCGCAAAGACAAGCGGCTGCCCTTGGAAGTCCTGTGGCTGAACGTCGCAGATCGAGACGAAGCGGATGTTTCCACCAAACACGGATTCAATAACCGACCGAAATTGGGTCGAAGGGAACCCGATCCAGAGTACGGGAACCATCCAGTTGTCGAAAATGGGTGTCTTCACGGCGGCTTTCTCGAGCTGTCGACGAAGAGGTGTGACTCAAGTTGAGACGTGGGTCAGCGTCGGTTGGACCCTGCCAAAATGCAAGCAGGGAAACGCTTCGAAAGAACACTGAAAAATCAAAGCTTTGTTTCGCATCCCGGAATGAAGCGCCTCATGGCGATGTGGGGGATACCTGCCTCGTCGAAAGCTTCGCCGAAGGGCTCGAAGCCGAACCGGGCGTAGAAATCCTTCGCATGGGTCTGTGCATGAAGCACGATTCGCTTCGGTGTCACCGCCGCGGCGGCCTCCAGCAACGCCTCCATGAGCATCCGCCCGACGCCACACCCCCTGTGCTCCGCCACCACCGCCATGCGGCCGATGCGCGCCGTGCCATCCTCCTCCTCGTACATTCGGCCGGTACCAACCGGCCCGTCCCCCGTGTGGAACGCCACCGCGTGGATGGCGTGTCTGTCGATGTCATCCCACTCCTCGGCGGGGTCGATGCCCTGCTCGCGAAGGAACACCGCCTCGCGCACGGCCCGAGCCGCCGCGAAGTCTTTCCCGGTTCCCTTGAATACAGACAATGTATAGACGAGTTCCGTCACCCCGTCAACTGGGCCTGGGCGAGGAAGGAAAACAGATTTGCCGCCCGGGCCACGGCCGGGATGTAGGGCTCGACCAGCATCGCCTCGGGGGGCGAGAACTCCGCGGGCAAGGCGCCGAAATCCAGCGCCAGCGCCTCCGCTTCCCCCCTGTGATCATTGAACGAATCGTCCACCATGACACCCGTGGCCTCGGAGATCGCCGCGAGCAACTCGTCCGGTCCCGCCTCCTCCAGTCCCAGCATCTGCGGGATGTCAAACAACGCCGTGTCTATACGCGGAGTCACGTTCGAGTTCCGTCGCAGCAGGTCGATGACCACCGTCGACCCCCCCGATTCCGTTGGCAGGTCCATGCGCAGGACCCGGACCACATCGGGAAACGGGCAGAACAGCGGCTTGTCCGCAAAGTCCCGGAAGGCCATTCCGCCGGCGCCCTTGCTCGCCGTCGCCGCGTAAAGGATCAGGTGGCTGCGGATCGCATTGTCACTCACCAGGAACGCCTCAAGGCCCAGTGCGTTCATCTGGTTCAGCATTCCCTCCGCATTGGCCTTCTTCGCAAAGCGGCGCAGGACAACGAAGGTCTGGACGAGGAGCCTCCCGCGGACCACGTCCTCCTCCTCTTGGAGGAGCCGCGAGACTGGCCGCAGCGCGCTGCCCACGTCGGGCGATTGCTTCGGGAGGACGACGTAGTACGTGACGGCAGGCGCCATGGCAGGGACCTCGCGGCGTTGATCGCGCTGCGTAGATGGATGAACGGACCGGCGCCGGGCAAGTGTTCCTTCAGGGGAAAATAAGGAAAACCGCGGCGCCCCCTCCGGGGGAACGCCGCGGTCTCCAAAGGAACCCCCCTGGCTGTTGGGGCCGTTATTCGGCCGCCCGCAGCGGATACTGGGCGGTCATCTCGCTCACCCGGGACCGGACCGATTTCTGGACGCCCGCGTCCTCCGGGCTCCGAACCACCTCCGCGATCCAACCGCCGATCGTCCGCATTTCCTCTTCCTTCATCCCGCGGCTCGTCAGCGCCGGCGTCCCAATGCGAATGCCGCTGGTCACCGCCGGCTTGCGCTTGTCGAACGGCGTCATGTTCATGTTTACGGTGATCCCGGCATGCTCGAGCGCGTCCGCCGCCGCCTTGCCCGTCACCCCCTCGTAGTTCGTCAGGTCCACGAGCACCAGATGGGTGTCCGTCCCGCCGGAGACCAGCCGCAGGCCGCGCTCGACCAGCACCTCTCCGAGCGCCTGCGCATTGCGGATCACCTGGTTGGAATAGTCATGAAAGCCTGGCCGCAGCGCCTCGCCAAAGGCCACCGCCTTTGCCAACACGATATGCATGAGCGGTCCGCCCTGCAACCCGGGGAAGACGGCCTTGTTGATCGGCTTCTCCCACTTCTCCTTGCCGAGGATGATGCCGGACCGCGGGCCCCGCAGGGTTTTGTGCGTCGTCGACGTCACCAGGTCTGAATGCGGCACCGGCGAGGGGATCGCCTTGCCGGCCACCAGGCCGGAGAAGTGCGCCATGTCCGTCAGGAACACTGCCCCCACCTCGTCCGCCACCTCGCGGAAGAACGCGAAGTCGATCAGCCGGGGATACGCCGAGCCGCCGGTGATGATCAGCTTGGGCTGATGCTCCCGGGCGAGCTTCGCCACCTGGTCGTAGTCGAGCAACTCGTCGCTCTCGCGCACGCCGTAGTTCACGATGTTGTAATACTTGCCCGCCATGTTCACCGGGTGGCCGTGGGAGAGATGCCCCCCGTGGGCGAGGGAAAGGGAAAGCACCGTGTCGCCCGGTTCGATCGTCGCCAGGAAAACCGCCTGGTTGGCCGTCGTGCCACTGTGGGGCTGGACGTTGGCGAACTCGCATCCAAACAGTTCCTTCGCCCGGTCCTGCGCGAGCGTCTCCACCTTGTCGCTCGGCTCGCAACCATTGTAGTACCGCTTGCCGGGATATCCCTCGGCGTACTTGTTCGTAAAGACGGTGCCGGCGGCTTCGAGAACCGCCTCGGAGGCGAAGTTCTCCGAAGCGATCATCTCCAGCGTGTCGTGCTGGCGGCGGATTTCCTCCTCGAGCGCCGAGAAGGCGGCCGAATCCTGTGCCTGCAGGACTGAAGCAGTTTCGGGGCTGATGCTCACAAACGATTCCTTTCAACAGGGCATTGGGCCAACAGTTCGCGCCCATTGCCCCCACAATGACGATCACAGGGAGGCCGGTCAAGGAACCATCTGGCAGGGGCCGGACTGGGGTGTGCGAAGGCCATCCGGCCCCCCTGTCTCAGGCCCCCGCGACCGCCCTTGGGTCCGACTCGAAGCCGCACCCCTTGTGGCTTCCGTCGCAGAAGGGCGCGTTCTTCGAAGACCCGCAACGGCACAGGAACGCCGTCGTCTTCCCCTTCAGGTCGAACGGCTGACCGGCCGCGTCCACGACCTCGAAATCGCCTTCGATCTTGAACGGGCCATTGGGATTCACGGTGACTTTGGCTGCCATTGGCGAGCCTCCTTTTTTCATGTCCGCGCCAGGATATTGGCAAACCGCCAACTGGCGGCGCAAGCGGTCCCCCCCCTCAGTCCGCCATCAGCGCCCGCACATGTTCCTCGGCCGATTCTGCCAGGGCGCGCAGGTTGTAGCCACCCTCCAGCACGGAAACAATGGGCAGGTCCCGGCCGGCCCGGCTCGTGATGGCCCGCGTCAGCGTCCCGAAGTCCCCCGAGTGCAGTTCCAGACTCGCCAGCGGGTCCGCCCTGTGGGCATCGAAGCCCGCCGAGAGCAGAAGAAACTCCGGTCTCCATGCGAAGACCGCATCAAGGGCCGGCTCCAGCGCGGCCACATAGTCCCGCCACGGCGTGTGCGGCCGCAGGGGGACATTCAGCGTCGTCCCCTCGCCCGCACCCGCGCCGCGCTCCTCGCGGGCACCCGTCCCCGGAAAGATTCCCCCGTATTGATGTATAGACATATAGAACACCCGGGGATCGTCGTAGAACGCCTCCTGGGTCCCGTTGCCATGGTGCACGTCGAAGTCCACGATGGCAATGCGGGGAATGTCAAACTCGGCCTGGAGGTAGCGCGCCGCGATGGCGACGTTGTTGTAGAGGCAGAACCCCATGGGGCGACGCGGGGTGGCGTGGTGTCCCGGCGGGCGGACGAGGGCAAAGGCCCGGCGGGTGGCCCCCTGGTGGACCTCGCGGGCGGCGGTCATCGCGCCCCCCGCGGCGAGCAGCGCCGCCCTTGCAGAGTCCGGCGAGAACAACGTGTCCGGATCGAACTGGCCCGGCCCCCGACCCCGCGTGTTCTCCACGATCTCGTAGAAGGTCCGTGTGTGGACGAGCTGCACCTCTTCGCCCGTCGCCGGACGCGCCTCCACCACGCGTGTCTCCTCCCATAGGCCCCGCTCCACGAACCGGTCCCGGATCGCGTCTATACGCGCCGGCTGCTCGGGGTGCGTACCCGTGTCATGGAGCCGCACATCCGGGTGGGTGACCAGTGTCAGGTCCAAGCGGTTCTCCCCCGTGGAAGAAAAAGCGCCCCTGCCCGCATGCGGGCAGGGGCGGTTCCTTCGAGCGGAAGGTCTGGCCGGCGAGGCGTCAGGCGCCCGCCTCGATTTCCGTCATCAAACGGAGCACGTCGTCGATGACCTCGTTCATCTGGTCCTCGTCTCCCGCCTCGAGCGCAGTCCGCAACTGTTCCGCCTGTGCCTTCAGGTCGTTGCTCAGGCCACTGTTGCCGGACAGGGCAAGCACCGACTCCGCCCGCTCCAGCACGTTGCGCGCTTCCTCCGAACGCGAGTCTCGGATCCGCTCCTGCAGCATGTTCGTGATTCGACCCCGCGCTTCCTTGATCATGCGGTTCTTCTCCGCATCGCTCAGGCGCGTGTCGGTCGCCTCGATCCGGACCTTCTTCTCCACGCCGGTTGCCAGATCCTCCGCATGCACTTCCAGGATCCGGTCCGGGTTCAGCCGGAAGGTCACCTCGATGCGCGGCACCCCGCGTGGCGCCGGAGTAATGCCCTCGATGCGCAACAGGTCCAGGAATGTGTTCTCCGACGCGGTGCCCGATTCACCCTCGTAGATCGGGAAGCTGATCGCCTCCTGGAAATCCCGGGTGGTCGTGAAGATGTCCTTCGCCTCGGTCGGGTAGGTGGAGTTGCGCTCGATCAGCACCCCCATCTGGTCGCTCTGAAGCCCGACACCGAGGGAGAACGGCGTCATGTGGATGATGACCGGGCGATCCTTGCCCTCGTATCGGGTGGCGTAAGTATCCTCAAGGTCGCCCTCGAGGGGCGCGAGCACGATCGTCTGGACGGCGGCACCCATCGCCACCACTTCCTCTGGCGAGATGTCGCGGTGGGGATTGCGCCCGGTGAACTCGCGGACCTTGTTCATCACCGCCGGGATACGGGTCGATCCTCCAACAAGCAGCACGTTGGTCACTTCCTCGACCTTCATCCCCGCATCCTTCAGTGCCGACTCCATCGGCGGCACCGTTCCTTCCACCAGGTCTTTCGTCAGTTCGTCAAACTTCGCGCGGGTGAGCACGTGGTCGAGCGTCAGCGGACCCTTCTCGGTCATGGTGATCGCCTCGACCAGCACGTGGGTCTCCTTCAGCTCGGACAGCTCGATCTTCGCTTCCTCGGCCGCCTCCCGAAGGCGCTGCTTGGCGATCGGATCATCCGAGAGGTCCACGCTCTGTTCCTGCTGGAACACATCGATCAGGTAATCCACGATCCGGCGGTCGAAGTCGTCGCCACCGAGCGAGGTGTTGCCGCTGATCGCGCGCACCTGGAAGACGCCGCTGATGATTTCGATGATCGAGACGTCGAACGTGCCGCCGCCCAAGTCATACACCATCAGGATCTGGTCCTCGTTCTTGTCGAGACCGTAGGCGAGGGCCGCGGCGGTGGGCTCGTCGATCACCCGGCGCACGTTCAGCCCGGCGATCTCCCCCGCGTCCTTCGTGGCGGCGCGCTGCTGCTCCGTGAAGTACGCCGGAACGGTGACCACCGCCTGCGTGATCTCCTCGCCGAAATAATCCTGCGTGTCCTGCTTCACCTTCTGCAGGATCATCGCGCTGATTTCCTGGGGCGTGTACTCCTTCCCCTCGATGCGCACGCGATGGTTCGTTCCCATGTGCCGCTTGATGCTGAACACCGTCCGGCCGACGTTCATGATCGCGCCGCGCTTCGCCTTCTTGCCGACGAGGATGTCTCCGGACTTGGTGAAACCCACCACCGAGGGCGTCAACCGCTCGCCCAGGCTGTTGGGCACGATGAACGGCCCGTTCTTCTCCATGACCGCCACGGCGCTGTTCGTCGTGCCGAGGTCAATGCCGATGATCCTACCCATGGGGGTGCGTCCTCCGGAGCGATTATTGGGAAACAAAAACCTTCGCGTCGCGAAGCAGCTTTCCGCGGTAATAATACCCCTTCTGCTGCTCCTTCACAACCGTGTTTGGCGGGTACTCTTCCGAGGCGGACACGACCCCGACCACATCGTGCACGTCAAAGTCCACTTCCGTCCCAACCGAGGCAATAGGCCTCAGCCCCATTTCCTCCATCGTTTTCTCCAAACGACGCTGCAGGGCCCTCACGGAAGTGCAAAAGTTTTCGAGCGCCTCATCTTTTTCCTGGACACCCTCCACACACTCCAGAATGCGGTCAAGCGCATCGAGCGTCGGCAGCATCGACCGGACGAATTCCATCTCGCCGGTGCCCCCGCTCTCCCCGGCCCCTTCGCGCCGCTGCTTCCCCGCGTCCCGCAATTGCTCCACGAGATGGTCGAAGGAGGCGATCTCCTCGCTCAGCCGGGTTACCAGGTCGCCCGTGCCCTTGCGGCCCTCGAACGCCTCCACGTCCACCGCCACCTTTTCCAGCGGCGGGTCCATCGTTCCCTTCCAGAGCCAGTTGTCCAGTCGGCCCAGCATCACCGTTTCATCCGCAGGTCATTCAGGGCCTTTTGGGCCGTCTTGTTCTTCGGGTCCAGCGCCATCACCTGACGGTACGCATTGCCAGCGCTGCGCACGTCCCCCTTCATGTCGTAGGTCGCCGCGATCTCCAAGTGGACCTCCGGGCTTCGCGGCATCAGCGTCAGCAGCTGCTTGAAGTGCACCAGCGCCTGCGTAAAGATGCCCTTGTTGCGGAAGGCCCGGCCCACCTTCAGGTGCGCCGTCACCAGCTGCTCCCGGGTGGAGGGGTTCTTCGGGTCGATGGACATGCTCCGCTTCCACGCGGCGAAGGCTCCCTCCCTTTCGCCGTTGTTCAGGAGGGCCCATCCGAGAAGGTTCAGTACCTCGGTGTTCTTCGGGTGTTTGCGGGCAAGCGCCGCCAGTTCGTCCTTCGCCTCCTCCCACATCCCCTTTTGGTAAAGCTTGTTGCACAGTTGGAAATGGGCGTCGAAGTCACCCGGGTTGAGTTCGACGATCTGGCGCATCCGGCTGATGCTGGCGGTGTCCTCCTCCGTCGGGCCGTCGAGCTGGAGGATTTCCTTGCTTTGGAGCCGTGGCACCTGGGTGCGCGAGTTCATGGGCCGCGGCGTGACATCCGATCCCGTGGGGATGCGATTTTCGCCCGAGGAGCGCCGCACCGTCGAGCTCGACTGCGCCCCCCTCGCCGCGTTCACCAGGTTCGCGATCGCCTCCTGATGGTTCAGCGCCTCGGTGATCAGGGACCTCAAGTATTCGTTGTCCGGGTCCCGGTCCAGCCGCCCCCGCCACCGCTTGATGGTCTCCTCCCAGTACATCCCCGTCCGCAGGCCGTCCTTGCATTTTTCCGACAAAATGGCCAGGTTGTGGACGGTTTCCGTGTTGTCCGGGTTCAGCTTCAGGACGCGTTCAAAGAGCTCCATCGCCTCGTCCTCAAGACCATGGAGGGCGTACGAAGTCCCCAGATTGGCGCAGGCCACCTCGAGGTTATGCCGTGCCCGGGAGTTCGACGGGTCGTGCTCCAGGATCTCCTCCCACGCCCGGATCGCCCCTTCAAACTGCTTGCGGACGACGGCGTAATGGGCGCGCCGGAAGAGTTCCTCCATGTAGACCCGCTTGCGATCCTCATCCAGGGAGTTCTCCTGGAATTGCTGGCGGATGCTATCGAGCTCTGCCTCGTCTGGAGGGGTCTCGCTGGTCCACCGTTCGTTTTGCTGGAACAGGAATTCTTTCTTCGGAATGTTGTAGGAGTGCAGGTCCTCCCGCGCCCGAAGCTTGGTGTGACGCAGCTTGTCGTAAGCCGCCTGAATCACCATGAACCGCTCGGTATGCTTTTCGGGATCGTATTTCTTCACCAGCTCGACGTAGGCTTCCTTGATCTCCTTGTCGGAGCATCCTTTCGTCAGGCCAAGTGTGATATATGCGTTGGCTTCAGCCATGGAGGAGTCCAATTACCGGCGTCGGGGAAGCGAAGGTCTCGAGCCGCGGGGAACCGGGATCATCATCCCACGCGGCGGGCAACCATTCCGTCGGGAAACTTTGGCCGCTTTGGGCGTGTCGTCAATCCGCTTCCCTCCGTCGCCCAGAGCAAGGAAAAAGGGCTGGTACCGGCCACCAACCATCGACTAGTCCCCCCCACGTCCCTACTCCCCCCCGCAGGTCTGCCGCCATGCCCCAATTGATTCCCCAGCCCACGCGCATCGAGTCCGTCGGCAACAAGCCCAAGCTGATCGACGAATACGTCGGCCGTGTGACCACAGGGACTGATCGCCTCAGCATCGCCCACATGCGGTCACCGGCGGGATGGGAGGAACCGGGCCAGCGCCCCGAGTTCGACGAGTATACCATCGTGCTGCGCGGGTCTCTGCGGGTGCAGCACGAGGACGGGGACCTCACGGTGGCCGCGGGTCAGGCGGTCCTCGCCCGCGCAGGCGAATGGATCCGGTACAGCACTCCCGGCCCCGACGGCGCCGAATACGTCGCCATCTGCCTCCCCGCCTTCTCCCCCGAAACCGTTCACCGCGACACCTGAACACCCTCCCCCCTTCGAGGATTTCCACAGATGCCAACCGCGTTCGAACAGCTTGCGGACTTCTATCGCGACCAGTCGGACCTTGGCGGCGTTGCCGCCCTCCTTTCGTGGGACCAGCAGACCTACATGCCCCCACGGGGGTCCGAGGCCCGTGCCCGCCAGAGCGCCGCCCTCGACCTCATCCTCCATAGCCGCCTCGCGGACCCGCGCATCGGCGACCTGCTGGCGGAGGCCGGGGAGAAGGAAACCGATCCCTGGCGTCTCGCCTGGCTGCGGGAACTGCGGTTTGTCCGCGACCGCCGTGTGCGCCTCCCCGCGGAACTCGTCCGCGAATTCTCCCTCGCCACCTCCCGCGCCTTCTCCGAGTGGGTCGCCGCGCGAAAAGCCCGCGACTTCTCCCGTTTCGCCCCCTCCCTCGAGCACATCGTCGCACTCACCCGCCAGAAGGCCGAGTGCTACGGCTACACCGGCACCCCCTGGAACGCCCTCGTGCCCGATTACGAACGCGGCATGGACGCGGACTCTCTCAAGGCTTTGCTGACCCCTCTGGCGGACGCCTCCCGCGAGCTCCTTCGGCGAATCCTCGACGCCCCCCCGGTCGAAACACGCTTCCTCGAGCAGAAGTGGGACATCGCCCAACAACGGGAGTTCGGCCTGCGCGTCGCACGCGATCTCGGCTACGACATGCGCGCCGGCCGCCAGGACGTCACCCCCCACCCCTTCTGCACCACCATCGGCCGCGGCGACGTCCGCATCACCACCCGCTACAGCGAGTCCTCCCTTCTAGACTCCCTGATGGCCACCATCCACGAGTCCGGCCATGCCATGTACGAGCAGGGCATGCCCGAATCGCTCGAGGGCTCCCCCCTCGCCGAAGCCCCCAGCATGGGGATGCATGAATCCCAGTCGCGGTTCTGGGAAATCCGGGTCGCCCACTCTCGCCCCTTTTGGGAGCGCTACTACCCCATCCTCCAGCAGTACTTCCCCGGCCACCTCGACGAGGTGCCCCTCGAAACCTTCTACCGCGCCGTCAATCGCGTTGTCCCCGGACTTACCCGCGTCGAAGCCGATGAGGTCTGCTACAACCTCCATGTTGTCATCCGCTTCACCATCGAACTCGAGCTGTTCGACGGGTCTCTCGAGGTCGGCGGCCTCCCCGAGCGCTGGAACGCCCTCTACAGGGAGTACCTGGGCCTAGATGTGCCCGACGACGCCGCCGGGTGTCTCCAGGACGTCCACTGGTCCTATGGCGCCTTCGGCTACTTCCCCACCTACTCGGTGGGAAACATCTACGGGGCGATGATCGCCGAGAAGCTCGAAGCGGAAGTGCCGAAATACGAGGACGCCCTCCGTTCGGGCAATTTCGCACCGATCCTCGCCTGGCTGCGGGAGAACATCCACCGGCACGGCTCGATCTACTCCGCCGCCGAGCTGGTGGAACGCATGACCGGCAAGGCGCCAACCGCCCAGCCCCTCATTACCCATCTCGAACGCAAATACGGCGAGGTTTACAACCTGAGATGAACTCGATGACCGGATTCGGGAGCGGGAGGGCGGAATCGGCAGCCGTGGGCTCGGTGGGGGTGGAACTCCGGAGCGTCAACAGCCGGTTTCTGGACTTGATCGTGCGGTTGCCGGGCGACCTGTCGGCGCTCGACCCGGTGGTGCGGGGGGAACTCCAGGCGCGCTTTGTCCGCGGCAAGATCGCGGCGGAAGTGCGCTTCGAGCCGGTGCCCGGGGCGGCGGAGGCCTACGAGGTCAACGAGGCCCTGCTCGACCGGTTGGTGTCCGTGTGTCACGCGCGGGGGAGCGACCCCCGGATCGAAACCCTGATGGCGGTTCCCGGCGTTGTGTCCATGCGCTCTGGCGGAGACATCCTCGAGGCGGTGCGGCCTCTGGTTGAGCAGGCTTTGGCCGGGGCAATGGACGCGCTCCTCGCCGAGCGGAGCCGCGAGGGAAACGCCCTCTGCGCGGGGTTGAAGGAACTTGCTGCCGGCCTGCGGGCCCACATCGACGCCATCGAGCGCTTTCGTCCTTTCGTCGTCGAAAAGTATCGCCGCAAGCTCGAGGAGCGGCTCGAAGAACTCCTCGGTCCCCGCAGGGCCACCCTCGACCCGGGCCGCATCGAGCAGGAAGTCGCCCTCTTCGCCGACAAGGCCGACATCTCCGAGGAGGTTCTTCGTCTCCGCACCCATGTCGACCGCCTTGAGGAATTGCTTTCGCCGAACACAACGGGCGCCCGTGGCCGCGCCCTCGACTTCCTGCAGCAGGAAATCCTCCGCGAGATCAACACGGTCGGCAGCAAGGCCCGCGACCTCGATATCGCCTCCGTTGTACTACAGCTCAAGAACGACGTTGAAACGCTGAAGGAACAGATCGCCAACATCGAGTGACCATGGCATGATTGACGTTCTGGCGATTTGCTACCTAACGGTCGTGCTGGTCGCCGTGTCTGATGTGATGCGGCTTCTCAAGGGCGATACCGAGCGCCTTCTGTGGGTCATCGCCATTGTGCTGGTCCCGGTCGCCGGGCCCGCCTATTGGTACTACGTGCAGTATGGAAGGTTGGGAGCGGAACGGCGTCGGAGGCTTCAGGCCCCGGATTCAGACAGGGGGTAATCCTCGAGACGTTCGTCGCGGGACAGGGCATCAATTGTCTCGAGGATGCGAAGGTTGCTGAGCTTGAAAATGGGAAGGACCTCGGCGTGTTGCCAGAGGAGGGTGCCATCTGCCTCGAGGAGGTAGTAGGCGCGGCGCATTCCAAGAAGCCCCTTGGCGCCATAACGGCGGGCGACCTCCATATCGGTATCGCTCAGGAGCCGAAAGGGGATGCCGCACTCGTCGGCGAAGCGGCGATGCTTTTCGACCGGGTCGGCGGAAATGCCGAGTATCGCGATCTGCCGCTTGCGGAATTCCTCGTAGTCATCGCGAAAGGCGCAGACCTCCGCCGTGCAAACGGGCGTGAAGTCGCCCGGATAGAAGAAAAGGAGCACCCGGCTTTGATTACGGAAGTTCGAGAGCTTCACCAAGGAGCCATCATCGGCGGGAAGGGTGAAGTCGGGAACGGGGGCGTTGAGAATCAGCCTGTCAGGCACGGGAGGCTCCAGGGAAGGGTCATGTATTGGTTTCCGGCTCAAGGGTCAGAACATGACCTGAAATTCTAGACAAGCATAAGGAGTTCCAAGCGTCCGTTGCCAAAACAGCCCAAAAAAGTGAAGGCAGAGTCAAAACCCGGAGGGCCGGAAGAACTCAGGGGAGCGCTTGCCCGTCTCTATTACGGATTTGTGCAAAATCCGGACATCCCCCCGAGTCCGTTCCTCGGCGGCTTTTTGCGCCGCCATGCGGAGATTCGTGGGTCGGCGAGGGGCTTTCTCGGTGCGGCCGGGTACTGGCTGCTCCGCCACCGCCTTGGAACACTCCGGCGGGTGGCTCAAATACGCCAAGCCGATGAGTCGCTTCAAGGCCTCCTCTCCCTTCTCGCACCGGAAGAGGAAACTGCATGGGCCATCCTCTGGTGGGGCGCCCAGGAGATGGGCCTTGCTGTGGAAGAAGGCGTGGAGATGACCGGAAAGGCGCTACAGGCCGCGGGCCTTCCAGTCCAAAACTTCGACATTCCGCAGGCGGAATTCTTCCTCGAAGGCCGGCACGCCACCGTTCCGGTGCCGCAGGACATCGAGGGGCGGTGGGCCAAGGCCTTTGGGGGGCGTCAAGCCGCGGAGCTTGCCCTGTCCTTCCTGGCGACCGCCCCACTCGACGTCCGCCTCCATCCGGCCGTCAAGCGGGTGGAGGTGCTTGAGGCGCTGCGGCAGGCAGGGGCGGACCCGCAGCCGTTGCCCCTCGCGCCCGGGGGGCTCCGGCTGGGGCGCAAGGTGTCGCTCCAGCGGCTGGAAAATCTGGCGGAGGGAAGTCTGGAGGTACAGGACGAGGGGTCACAACTGGTGGCCTTGGCCGTTGGCGACCTGCCCATGGGATCGCGGGTTTTGGACGCCTGTGCGGGGGCCGGAGGGAAGTCGCTCCACGTGGCGGCCTTGCATCCCCACTGCCGGGTGTTTGCCCATGATGCGGAGCCGGAGCGGCTGGCGCCGTTGAGGGCCCGGGCCCGGAGCGCCGCCGCGAAGAACATCACCATCGCGGCAGCGGATGCACCCCCGCCCGCGGGCGATTTCCACGCGGTGCTGGTTGATGCGCCGTGCCTCGGTTTCGGGCGGCTGCGTAGGGACCCGGCGACGCTTTGGCGTGGCGGGGGAGATATCGGCGCGCGGGCGGCACGGGCCGCCGAAAGCCAGCGGGACTGCCTTCGCCAGTACGGCCCCCTCGTCGCTCCCGGCGGAGTCCTCGTCTATGCCGTGTGCAGCTTCGAGCCGGAGGAGACCACGGAGATCGCGGCCACCATGGGGGACCTGGTTCCGGAATTGGAACCGGATCCCCTTCCGGGGCATTTTCAGGGCGACGCCTTCGCCCCGCTGCGCTCGCAGGACGGTTCGGCGGTGACACTGCTGCCGTCAATCCACGGAACCGACGGGTTTTTCATCGCCCGATTTCGCCGCCGCTCCTAAAGGATGGCGTTGTAATCCTCGAGCGGCAGGTCGAAGGCCTCCGACACGCCGGCGCAGGTGACCCGCCCCTTGGCGATGTTGATCCCGGCGAGGAGGTTATGGTCGGAGATCACGCAGTCCGGCCATCCCTGGTCCGCGATCTTGATAATGAATGGCAGGGTGGCGTTGGTCAGGGCAAAGGTGGAGGTGCGGGCGACGGCCCCGGGCATGTTGGTCACGCAGTAGTGGATGACGCCGTCCTCCTCGTAGATGGGGTTGCTGTGGGTGGTCGGGCGGGAGGTCTCGAAGCAGCCCCCCTGGTCGATGGCGACATCGACCATCACGGCGCCCTTGGGCATGAGGGCAAGGTGCTCGCGACGGATGACGTGGGGGGCGCGGGCGCCGGCGATATAGACACTGCCGATGACGACATCGACGCGGGCCAGTTGCTCGCGGATGTTCAGTTCGTTGGAGTAAAGCGTGAAGATGTTCTTGGGCATGGTATCGTCGAGATAACGAAGCCGCTCGAGGTTGATGTCGGCGACGGTGACGCGGGCGCCCATGCCTGCGGCGATCTTGGCGGCGTTGGTGCCAACCACCCCGGCGCCGATGACCAGAACGCGGGCGGGCTTCACCCCGGGCACACCGCCGAGAAGCGTCCCGCGCCCGCCATTGGGCTTCTCGAGGTACTTCGCCCCCTGCTGGACGGACAGGCGCCCTGCGATCTCGCTCATCGGCGTCAGCAGCGGATGCCCGCCGGGACCCGTCACCGTCTCGTACGCAATGCAGGTCGCCTTGCTTTCGATCATCGCGTCGGTCAGCTCACGGCTGCTGGCGAAGTGAAAGTATTCGAAAAGCAGGTGGTCCGGCTTGATGAGTTTGTACTCGGGCTTGATCGGTTCCTTGACCTTCACAATGAGCCTGGCCTTGTCGAAGACCTCCTCCGCGCTTTCGCCGATCTCCGCGCCAACGGCCTGGTAATCCCGATCGTCTGCCCCGATGCCGTGGCCCGCGCCGGACTGCACAATGACCCGGTGGCCGCGGCGCACCGCCTCGCGCACCCCGGCGGGTGTCATCGCCACCCGGTACTCCTGATCTTTGATCTCCTTCGGAACGCCGATGATCATGGGAACGACTCCCCGGTTTCGATCTGTCTCTCCAACGAAGGGCCCTTCCCTGACACCACGCTCCAAAGAGGTCAAGTCCGCCCATGCCAAAATAACCTTCCCTTCCAACCGCCGGTCCTGCTCTAACACTCTTGAGCCCACTCCCTTCCTCCGGAGCTCCCATGGTCTTCCTCCGCCTGCTTCTCGCGTGCGTCTTCCTCATGCTGGTGGGGCGTCCCACCGCCCAGCCTTCCGGTGGGGACGCCCTCTACTTCGACCAGGAGATCCCCCTTCCTGTGGAGTGGTCCCCGATCCGGCATTTCGACATCCATGGCAAGCACCTCCTCGGCCTCGGCAAATCGCCCGGTGGCGCGCTCGCCCTTCACGTCTGCCCCCTTCCACAGGACAACACCGCCCCTGAAACCCGCACCATCGTCCTCGAAGGTCTTGACGGCGAACCCGCTGGACTCGCGACGGACGCTGCACGGGAGTTCCTGCTGGTGGCGCTGCAATCGGGTCGCGAGGTCCGCGTTCACCGCGCCCAGATCCAGGACGACCTCACCCCCGGTGCCTTCCGCGCACTGCCTTCGGTGACCCTCGACCAGGGTGCCGAGCCGGCCGGCCTCGCCCTCCGTGATGGAGTCCTGTATTTGCGGACGCGGGATGCCGATGGCCTCGAGGGAGCCCTCTTTCGCAACGATCTGCGGGGGCGCGATCCCAATGACTGGTCGCGCCTGCCGGCGCCTGATCCGCCCCGGCGCGGTGGGGGCCTCCTCCTGAGCTCCGACGGGATTGTGATCGCCGGCGGGGAAAGTCTGATATCTGGCGAGTGGATGCCCGTGCCGGACTCGCTGTTCCTCGATCCCGAGTCCCCGGAGCCCTCCTGGCAACCCGCCAGCCTGCCGCTTCCCCCACGTTACAGGAACGTGGTGTCGGTCTCCGAAGGCGTCCTCCATGCCGTGGTCATGGCGGATGGTGGGACAGCAGCCGCGCCGCTCTCCTATGCGTTGGAAACACGGCCGGGGGAGATTTCCGCCTGGCGACGGGTACGCCTCGGGCACGACATGAGTGCCGTGCGGGGGATTGCGGTCGAGCCCGCCACCAGCCGGCTCGTCCTCGTCCGCGAGGTTGCCGTGGCGGGAGAGGAGCAGCCGCGCCTCCGCGCCTCGCTCTCCCATCTGCCCCCTTTCACCACCGCGCGTCCCGTCACCGAGGAAGACCTCGCCCTAAGCACCCTGAGCCAGCGCCTTCGTGACCCAGAGCGTTGGCTGACCGTCGAGGAAGCACTCCAGAAGGCCCGCGACGAGGGCCGCTACGCCCTCGTGGCCCTGAGCGATGGGTCCCGGGAGCAGGACATTCGCGTGCGCGGCTCGCTTGCCTCCACTGTTCACCGTCACATGGCCGGCGCGACGATAACGACCTATGTTTCCGGGGAGCCTGCCGAGGCGGTGCTGCGGGAGTTTCGCGTCGATGGCGGCCTGCCCGCCTTTCTTCTGATCGACCCCATCCAGAACCGGACGGTTCGCACCCACACAGGCACGATTCCCCGCTCCGAGGATTTCTTTCGCCTGACCTCGCCATCGCGCCAGCCCTAACCCCGGCGGTGCCATCCCCACCCCGCAAGGAGGTTTCCATGCGAGACCGTTCGTTCTTCCTCGCCGGAGCCATCACGCTTCTGGCTGTTGGGCTCTTGGTAAACGGCGTGGCGCTGTTTCTCGCGCCCGGACCCGGTGCTCCCATTGTCATGCCGGCCGCCCGCGCCAACAGTGGCGTCGAGGGCGGCCCCGGTTACTATGTGCTGGGCCGTGATACGTATCTCATCACCTCGAGCCAGGGCGGCGACAAAGTTTACCTCTGGCACTACGACTTCAGCCCGATGAAGAACCAGAACGAGCTGGAGTTCGTGACCTACGCCGCCGCCCGATAGCGCCCATTTGTCGCCAGAGGCGGCTTGACACGGCGCCTTGGGTTTTCTTGACTCCCGGTCCCCTGCGGATGTGGCAGGGAACGACCTGCGCGCCCATCGTCTAGCCTGGTCCAGGACACCGCCCTTTCACGGCGGCAACACGGGTTCAAATCCCGTCGGGCGTGCCATCCTTCTTTCACCATGAGTGATCTCTCACCCGAGCAGCTCGAGCGCTACTCGCGGCAGATCGTCCTGCCCGAGGTGGGTGGCCGGGGCCAGAAGCGCCTGCTCGCGGCGCGCGTGCTGGTGGTCGGGGTCGGGGGGCTTGGGTCGCCCGCGCTGCTGTATCTCGCGGCCGCCGGGGTCGGGACGCTTGTTCTCGCGGACGGCGACCGGGTCGCGCTGTCGAACCTTCAGCGGCAGATCGCCCACCAAACCGAGGCGGTGGCGGAGAAGAAGACCGCCTCGGCCCGCCGCGCGGCCGAGGCGCTGAATCCCGACGTCACCGTTCTGGAGATTCCGGTCCGGCTCGGGCCCGACTCGATCGACGACGCCGTCGCCCGCGCCGACGTGGTCCTCGACGGGTCCGACAATTTCCCAACCCGGTTCCTCGTGAACGAGGCGTGCGTGCGTGCGGGGAAGCCGCTGGTGAGCGGGGCCATCGTCCGCTTCGAGGGCCAGATCGCTGTCTATACGAATGCGCCGGGAAACGACGGGCCGTGCTATCAATGCCTGTTCCCGGAGCCGCCGGCGGAGGGTCTCCTCCCCGGGTGCCAGGAGGCTGGTGTTCTCGGCGCCGTCGCAGGCATGGTGGGAAGCCTGATGGCGGCGGAGGCGATCAAGGTGCTGCTTGGCATCGGGCCCGGCGCGCCGCGGCTCCTCCACCTGGATGTCCTCGAAGGGGTCTATACGCCTATCAACGTGCAGCGCCGGCCGAACTGCCCCGTCTGCGCTCGCTACCGCTCCTCGACCGAATAGGTGATCGGAAACCAGAAGAAGTTCACGCGCTTGCGGAGAGTTTCGCCGTCGGGGCGCTGGCTCTTGCCAAACATGGCCCAGAGAGGTCCCGTGTTGCTGCGTGGGCCGACCTCGCCGGGCCGCTCCTCGTGGCTGTCGAACCACAGCAGCCCGCCAAGAATGAGCTGGAGCTTGCTCGTGCGGCCCGTGGGTTCCTCCCGCCGCCACTCGTGGTAGGTGGCGTACCCGCCCACGGGGCCGTGGCCGAATCGCTCGGTGATCGTCCCGTCAGGCTTCGTCTGCTCGATGTAGTAATCGCTCCAGACGAGCAGCCCGGGCCCCTTCCCAAGGAACGCGGGCGTGACGACCTTCGCCCGAGTTGTCGTTTCTCCGAGGGGGCCGGGCTCGACGGTCGTGTTCTCCGTCCACATGGGCCCGAGCCAGCTGAACAGGTTGGTGTACTCGATGTCGAAGGTGGTGGCGGTGGTGCGCTCGTAATCGTCGAAGTGCCACTTGGGGCCGGACTCGGTGCCCGTGTCCCAGAAGAGGGGAATGCCGCCGACATCAAAGTTGGGAACGCCGGGGAGGTCTTCGCGCCCGTCGTTGGACCCCCAGGACCAAAGGAGATTGTAGCCGCGTTCGGCCTCGGCGATGGGCGCCAGACGGGAGCGGTCCCAGACGCGGGCCTCGGTGTCGAAGAACAGGGGGATATACGCCTCGGGGAGGCCGAGGGTGATCATGGAGTAGCGGCGCTCGGTGGCGCGTTCGCGGCGCGGATCGACGTCGAGGCGGTACTTCTGGACGACGAAGGGGAGGGGCCAGGCGGCGTAGGTCTCGCGGGCGAGGGGGCCGCGGGGAAGCGCATCGACATCGTCCCAGAAGCCCGTGGGCAGTTCCCCATTGCGGTAGGGGTTGGGGAAGTCATCGGGAAAGGTGTCGACGCGTTGAAAGTCGAAACCGCGGATGCCGGTGGCGCATCCGGCGACAAGGGGCAGAAGGACAAGAACGAGGAGAAAACGCAGGCGAAGCATGAGGGGCTTTCCGATGCGGGGTGGATCATCAACAAGCCAAGATGATTAGGGACTCGTGGAGCGACAAGCAAGACCTTGCGGCCGGAGGCGGTTTCCCGGTCCTTTCCGGATTGCGCCACCGCGGGGTGAGCGCGGACGACTTCTTCCCGAGCGCGATACGACCCCCGCCAAGGCCTTTGCGTGAACGATTCCTCCGTTCCAGCCACCCATGCGATGTTCGTCTGCGCCCATCCCGATGATGGAGAGATCCTCGCGGGTGGGCTAATGGCAAAGCTCGCGCGCAAAGGGCGGCGGGTCGTGCTTGCGGACGCGACCGCGGGGGAGATGGGGACACGGGGGACGAAAGAGGAGCGGGCCGCGGAGGCCGCCGAGGCCGCCCGCATCCTCGGGGTTCGGCGCATCAACCTGGGGCTGCCTGATGGAGCTGTCGGAGCCGACGAGGCCGCCAGCATCCGCGCCGTCGTCATGGCCATCCGCGAACACCGCCCGCGGCTTGTCTTCACCCACTCCCACGGCGACCACCATCCCGACCACAACGCCCTTAGCATTGCCGTCAAGAAGGCCTGCTTCACCGCCAACGTGCTGAAGTATGAGACGGGCCAGGAACGCTTCGCCCCCGCCAAGCTGATGTACTTCTGGTCGAACCGGACGACGATTCCCCCGCGGGTGGACTTCATCGTGGATATCAGCGAGGAGTGGGACACCAAGGTGGCGGCGTTGAAGGCCCATCGCTCGCAGGTGCACGGCACGGGATACGAAGGCCCCGAGACCTACCTGACGAGCGATCTGTTCTGGCATCGGATGGAGGGCCGCTTCGCCTACTTCGGTTCCTTTGTGGGGGCCCGCTACGGCGAGCCGTATCTGGTTGAAGGCATCCTCGGAATCGACGACCCGACGGAACTCCCCGAGGCGGCCCGAAGATGACGAAGGTGGCGACGATTCTGGCCATTCGGGGGCCGTTGACCGGCGCCCGCATTTCCCTTGGCAAGGAGGAGCATTCCTTCGGCCGCGCGCCCCAGTGCGACGTGTCGATCCCCGACAGCACGGTTTCGCGGACCCACGCAATTATCCGCCCCCGCGGCCTCGGTTGGATTCTCGAGGACTGCGGCTCCTCCGCCGGCACCTACCTCAACGGAAAGCGCCTTCAGCAACCGGTCCCCCTCAGTCCCAACGACGAATTCCGCATCGGCCATTCGATCTTTCTCTTCGATACCGAGTTCGACCTCCAGAACGCCGACTTTACCGACAATCGCGTCTATCTGTCGGGGCCCAACGACGAGACGGTCACGCTCGCGCCGGTGGCCACCCTCGATCCCGCCACCCACCGCGAGGAACCCACCTCGCCCGCCCGCCATGGCATGGAACTGCTCACCGAACTCGGCGAGTTGTTCGATTCCGCCCGAGTCCCCTTCGGCGAGGCGCTACGCTCGACCACCGCCCGCATGGCCAAGATGCTCCGCGCCGAGGTCGCCCTGCTCATGCTCTACGACCATGGGGCCCACGAGTTGCGCGCCTCCGCGGCCGTTGCCGAGGGCGATGTGCTCGCCGACCGCAGCGTCCTCAGAAAGGTCTTTACCGAGGGGCGCTCGCTCCTCATCTCCGACCAGCCGGAGCTCGCCGGCCACCCCGCCCCCGGCGCTCCCAAGACCCCCAAGTTCCGCTCCGTTGCCGCCGCCCCGACCCTCGTCGACGATACGCCCACCGGCGTCCTTTATTTCGAGCGGCACGAACTCGACGCCTACTCCCTCAAGGACCTCCGGCTGGTGCAGTCCCTGGGGCACCTGATCGGCGTCTTCGTCGAGGCGCGCCAGAAGGCCGAGGCACTCGCCCTGCGCCTGAATTACCAGAACGTCGACTCGCAGGTGATCGGCGGCAGCCCCAACTTTCGCAAGACCCTCGAGATGGTCCGCCGGGTGGCGGAAACGCCGGCGACGGTCCTCATCGTTGGCGAGACGGGGACCGGCAAGGAGGTTCTCGCCAACGAAATTCACCGTCTTTCGCCCCGCGGGCGCGACGGTCGCCCCTTCATCGCCGTCAACTGTGCCGCCATCCCCGAGAACCTCTTTGAGTCCGAACTCTTCGGTCACGAAAAGGGCTCCTTCACTGGTGCCCACCGCATGCACCAGGGGTACATCGAGCAGGCCCACGGGGGGACTCTGTTCCTCGACGAGGTGGGGGAGCTCACCGCGCAGGTGCAGCCCAAGCTCCTTCGGTTCCTCCAGGAGCATACCTTCACGCGTGTGGGGGGATCGCGGATGTTGCGGGCGGAGGTGCGCATCGTGGCGGCGACGAATCGCCAGCTTGAGGAGGAGGTCCGCGCCGGCCGTTTCCGCGAGGATCTTTACCATCGCATCAACGTGCTCCCGATCGAGGTGCCACCGCTCCGCGAGCGCCGTGAGGACATCCGTGCCCTTTCCGAGTACTTCGCCCAGAAGTATGCGAAGTCTTTCCATAAGGAAATCCTGGGCATCAGCGACGACGCGATGATCACGCTGGAGAAGTACCCCTGGCCGGGGAACATCCGCGAGCTGGCGAACTGCATCGAGCGGGCGGTGCTGCTCTGTGACGAGAAGGTCCTCCTGCCCCGACACTTCGTCCTTGGCCAGGGCAAGGCGCCGCGCCCCAACGACCTGAAGGTTGCGGATACGGGGCTCGGGTCGAACCGAGCGGACCGCTCCCTCTCTGAGGTCGAGAAGGAGCACATCCTGCGCGTGCTCCGCGCGAACGACCACAACCAGGTCCAGGCCGCCCTGGTCCTTGGCATCCACCGCAACACCCTGCGAAAAAAGCTCCAGGAATACGGCGAGCTGACCTGACGGCGGGAGGCGTCAGTTGCTGGCGAGGAGGTCGACGATCTCGTCGATGGTGCGGCGGATCGAGGCCGTGGTCGTCGTGTAGTTGTTCGCCATGATCGAGAAAACGATGGTGCGGCCGGAGCGCGACTGGACGTAGCCGCTGAGGCTGGACGCGCCGTCGAGGGTGCCCGTCTTCGCCCGCACGCGCCCCGCCAGCCCGTTGCCCCCGAGCCGGTAGCGCAGGGTTCCGGAACGGCCACTCACCGGGAGGCTTTCCCGAAACCAGGCGGTGTCGTGAAACGCGCGGAGCAGTTCCACAAGCGCACGGGGGGTAATCGCGTTCTCCCGCGAGAGGCCGCTCCCGTCGGACGCGTTGACCTCCCGCGGGTCGATGTCGAGGCGCTTGAACAGCTCCTCCTCTGTCCGGTGGCCGCCGCGATAACTCGCACGGCCGAACCGCTCGCGGGCACACGCCAGGTACAACATTTCCGCGAGGAGGTTGTCGCTCTCTTCGTTGCACTCGGCGAGGATGTCCGCCATCGGCACGCTGTCGACGGTTGCGAGCACGTTGGCGACGGCCGCGCCCCGTTCCGCAAGGCGGACGGTTCCCGCCACCGTGATGCCCTCCTCCTCGAATTCGCGCAGCAGCAGCCGCGCGGTGTACTCCGTCGGGTTGCCCACCGGGAGCGATCGCACCACGCGTTGCGTATCGGACGGGAGGGTTCCCATGATCCGAATACGGCGGCCATCGAGCGAGCGCCTGAGTTCGATCCGCGGTGCGGACCCGCCGCTCGCCGTGGTCGTCTCGTTGATGATCTCGAAGGGGGCGACGGGCGAGGAAGGCTCGATCTGGAGCGGGCCTCCGACCGGTCCGGCCTCGAAGACGATGGCCCCCAGGTTTCCATTCACCGCGAGAACCGATGGGATCGCCCCGTAGGTAGCGTCGAGATCGTCCCAGCGCCAGGCGGGCGGGAGGAGGTCCGGATCCTCGAAGGCGGAGGTATCGACCACCAGGTCGCCGGTGATTTGGCGGATGCCGCGCTGGGCGACCTGGCGGGCGAGGGAGTTGAGTGCGGTGCTGCCGGGCCGGCCGCCCAGGAAGCTTGGCGCCCAGGAAGGGTCCCCCACGGCTTCGAGGACCAGATCGCCCGCGATGGTTCCTCCCGAGGGAGTTACCGTGGCGCCGAGGGTCGTTTCGAAAGTGTCGGTCGCGTCGAACGCGTCGGCAACCATGGCAGCGGTGACGAGCTTGCGGTTGCTGGCAGGGACGAGGAGCCGGCGGCCGTTGACGTCCGCCAGTTCGTCGCCGCTGGAAAGATCGGCGGCGTAGACGCCCCACACGGCAAAGCGTGCGGCGCCCTCCTCGAGGAGGGCTCGGACACGGGCATCGAGAGGGGCGGGCAAGGCGAATCCCGGCAGGGTAGTCAAAAGCAGGGAAAGGAAGCGGGCGAATCCGGACAATCCGAACTTTTCCGGTCTTGCGAATCGTTTAGCACTTGACGACCGGGGCCCGCATTTTGACATACCCAACAAGGCGTTTGGCATACCAAAAATAGATCGGGTCCTCATGTCGACAGTGTTCAGCCCTTCCTCAACAACCTCACGACGCATTCCCGAGATTGGCGAACGGGCGCCGCTGGTCAACCTGCTTCGCGGGCACATGGCGCGTGTGGTTACCTACAATGAGGGAAATGGGGTCGACAGCCGCCTGAGGGAACTGGGGCTCGTGCCCGGCGCCCTGGTCCGCGTGCTCCATTGTGGCCGGACCTGTCTGCTTTGCGTGGATGGATCGCGCTTCTCGGTCCGTTGCGCCGGCCTCGCCAACATCCTCGTCGAGCGGCTCGCCTGATCTCCGCCAAGCCTGCCATGACCAGCGCCCTTCGGACCACCCCCCGGCGAATTGCCGTGGTCGGCAACCCCAATGCCGGCAAGACGACGCTGTTTAACGCGCTGACCGGCCACCGGGCGCGGGTGGGGAACTACTCGGGCGTCACGGTGGAAAAACGCGAGGGTCGCCTCGCCCGGTGCGAGAGCCCGGTGGTGCTCCTCGATCTCCCCGGGACCTACAGCCTCAAGGCGGTTTCGACGGACGAGCGAATCGTTGTCGACGTGCTGACCGGGCAGGAGGCCGGCGAAAGCGCTCCCGACCTGCTGCTGGTGGTCGCCGATGCAACCCGGCTCGAACGCAGCCTTTACCTCGTTTCCCAGGTTTTGGAGCTCCGCATCCCGACCATTCTGGCGCTCAACATGGCGGACACGGCGGACGCCGATGGCTGGCGTATCGACACGGAAAAGTTGGGGGCGGAACTCGGCATCGAGGTGGTTCGCGTGGCGGCACGGACAGGTCGCGGACTCGAGGAGTTGCGATCGGCCCTGGCCCGCTCCGACCACCCGACGCCCAACGGTCCGACATGCCTCCTTCCGAAAGCCTTTCGCGATGAGCGTGACCGGATTCTTGGGTCTCTTCAGGACCATCCCCGTGCCGGGTACTTCGTCACCCGCGCGTTGTTCGAAGGTTCGGGCCCGATAACAGACCGGCTCGCGGAATGGGGTGGGGCGGCAATCCTTTCCGAGGTGGACCAGGCGCGCTCGCGGCTCGCCGAACATGGCTGGCTCGCGAAGGGCGACGAAGCGGTGCTACGCCACAAGGCACTGCGCAGCCTCGCGGAGAAGGTCGTCTCCCGTACAAATCCGGACGTTTCCCCGGCGAGCGAGCGCCGCACCGAAGCTGTCGACCGCCTCCTCACCCATCGCGTGTGGGGCACGGTGATCTTCCTCGCCGCCATGGCGGTCGTCTTCCAGTCGATCTATACGTGGGCGGCGCCGCTGATGGACGCGATCGACGGGGGCTTTGCGGCACTTGGGGGGTGGATCGGCCCCACGATGCCCGAGGGACCAATCCGTTCCTTCGTCGTGGATGGCGTCCTCGCCGGGGTCGGGGGCGTGCTGATCTTCCTTCCCCAGATCATGATTCTCTTTTTCTTCATCGCGCTGCTGGAGGACGTCGGCTACATGGCGCGGGCGGCGTATCTTGCCGACGCCGTGCTGTCGCGCGTGGGGCTGAGCGGACGCAGCTTCATTCCCATGCTCAGCAGCTTCGCCTGTGCGATCCCCGGGATCATGGCCACGCGCAGCATGGACAACGCGCGCGACCGCCTGCTGACGATCCTCGTGGCGCCGCTGATGAGCTGCTCCGCCCGCCTCCCCGTCTATGCGCTGCTGATTGCCGCCTTCATTCCCGAGGCCACAGTGGCCGGGGTCTTCAACCTGCAGGGCATTGTGCTCCTCGTGATGTACCTGTTGGGAGTGGCGGTGGCGCTGCCGGTCGCTCTGCTGCTCAAGCGCACGCTTCTGCGGGATGCACGGGCGACCTCCTTCGTGATCGAGTTGCCGCCGTACCGCCGCCCAACAATGCGCAATGTCTTCCATCGTGTCTATACGGCCGGCCACGAGTTCGTGGTGAACGCGGGGACATTGATCCTGGCGGTGAGCATCGTCGTCTGGGCGCTTGCGTACTACCCGCGGCCGGCCTCGGTTGCGGAGGAGTACGCGGCGGCGGAGGCGGCGCTTGTCGAGGCCCATGAGTCCGGTGCCCTTGGCGAGGAGGCGTTCGGCGAGGCCCTCGCCTCGCTCGAGTCGGAGCAGGCCGGTGCCTACCTCCGGCAATCCTACCTCGCCCGCATGGGACGCTGGATCGAGCCGGCAGTCGCCCCCCTCGGGTGGGACTGGCGCCTGGGTACCGCCGCGATCGCGAGCTTTCCCGCCCGCGAGGTCATTGTCGCCACCCTGGGCGTGATCTTCGACGTGGGCGAGGCCGACGAGGAAAGCGCCGGGCTCCTCGAGGCGCTCCGGTCCGCCACATGGCCCGATGGCCGCCCGCTCTTCACCATTCCCGTCGCCCTTGGGGTCATGGTCTTCTTCGCCCTCTGCCTCCAGTGCGCCGCCACCCTCGCCGTCATGCGCAAGGAAACGGCGAGCTGGCGCTGGCCGGTCTTCGCCTTTGTCTATATGACGACCCTCGCCTATCTGGGGGCGCTGCTGACATACCAGGTCGGGAGCCTGTTCCTGTGATCGGCGACTGGTGGCAGCATGCGTTGGTCCTGGCCATGGTGGCGATGGCGGCGGTTTACGTCCTCCGCCAGGTGGGCGGGTCCTTTTGGCCGGGCGGTGGGGGAGCGTGCCACTGCGGATCGAAGAGCGGCTGTGCCAAGATGACGGAAGCTCTCGACGCGGCCTCGCGCCGACCACCTTCCCGTTGACCGGTCCACAATCGGCACCCACAACGGCCGCGCCCACAGGGGAACGCGCCGCCCTCCATGTTTGAACTCGATCCGAACCGCCTCAGCTTCTTCATCCTCACCTACCCGATCTTCCTGCTCGCGCTGTCCTTTCACGAGATGGCCCATGCGATCTCGGCGAAATGGGGGGGCGACCTGACGTCCGCCTACCAGGGCCGCGTAACGATGAACCCGCTCGCCCACATCGATCCCATCGGCACCGTGCTCATGCCCGCTCTTATGGCCATCAGCACGGGGATCCCGCTGATCGGATGGGCCAGGCCGGTGCCGGTTGTGGATGTCAACTTCCGGCGTGGTGACAGCTATGGCGTCATCGTCGCCCTTGCCGGGCCGTTCTCCAATCTCCTCCTCGCCTTCGCCTCCGTCGTCCTCCTGCAATTCTACTATGTCTTTGCCATCCTCGGCTGGATACCCGACGCTGAATGGGCGGGGTATATACGCCTCCTCCTGTTCTACTCGATCGAGATCAACATCTTCCTGATGATCTTCAACCTGATCCCGGTGCCGCCGCTGGATGGGTCCCACGTGCTGTGGCACTGGTTTGTCAAGCGCCGCCCCCGCTTTCACGAGGCCTTCTATACCGCCCGCCAGTACGGCTTCCTGATCCTGATTGCGCTCATCTACTTCAACTTTCTCACACTGTGGTTCGGCCTGTTCGGCCGGCCCCTCGTGGCCCTTTCCGATTTCCTCTCGAAGGTGCCGCTGTACTTCCTCTAGCGACCCCGTGCCGTGAACCCCACCGACCGCAAGATCCTCCTCTCCGGCAGCCGCCCCACCGGCCGCCAACATCTCGGCAACTACGTTGGGGCACTCGCCCAATGGCTCCAGCTCCAGGACGAGTGTGCCTGCTACTTCATGGTGGCCGACTGGCACGCCATGACCAACAACTACAACGATCTCTCGCCCCTCCCCGAGAACATCCGCAACCAGGTGATCGACTGGCTGGCGGTGGGGCTCGACCCCGAACGCCACACCCTCTTCGTCCAGTCCGCCGTCAAGGAGCACGCCGAACTGGCGCTCCTCCTCGGCATGTTCACGCCGCTCGGCCTCGCCCAGCGCTGCACCAGCTGGAAGGACGCCGTCGAGGAGCAGGGCATCGAGGAACTCCGCACCTATGGATTCCTCGGCTACCCTGTGCTCCAGTCCGCCGACATCCTCATGTACCAGGCCCACATCGTCCCCGTTGGCAAGGACCAGGTGGAGCACATCGAGAAGGCGCAGGACATTGCCCAAAAGGTGAACGTGCGCTATGGCGAGGTGTTCCGCATCCCCGAGTGGCGGCTGAGCAGGGCTCCCGTGCTCCTCGGCAATGACGGGCGCAAGATGTCGAAATCCTACGACAATTGCATCTACATCGGCGAGACGCCGGAGGAGAAGTGGGACAAGATCCGGGTGATGAAGACGGACCCGGCCCGTGTCCGGAAGACGGACCCCGGCGATCCCGAGAAGTGCCCCGTCTGGGATTACCACAAGGTCTTTACGGCGGAGGAAAAGCACGCCGAAATCGTCGAGAACTGCACCGGTGCCAAGTGGGGCTGCATCGCCTGCAAGAAGGTCCTGAACGAGGCGGTGAACGACCACTTTGCCCCCGCGTTCGAGCGCCGTCAGGACCTCGAGCGCCGCCCCGACGCCTGGAAGGACGTTCTCGTGGAGGGGAACCGCAAGGCGCGTGCAACCGCCCGGGAAACCATGACCGTCGTCCGCGAGAAGCTTCACCTCTTCCCCAGTGACGGACAGGAGAGCTGACCCGGGAAAAGCCCCTCTTTCCCCAACTTCGCCTTGCGCTTGATCTTAAGTCCTCAACAGCCTGCGCCCATCCCAATGGCGATCCCCCCATGGCCGATCCCCACCGCCTCAAGCTCCCGGTCTTCGAAGGACCCCTCGATCTCCTCCTCCACCTCGTCAAGATCAACGAGATGGACATCTACGACATCCAGGTCGCCGAGATCACCCGGCAATACCTCGATTACCTCAACGCGATGACCGACCTCGACCTTGATATCGCGGGGGAATACCTCGTCATGGCGGCGACGTTGCTGGCGATCAAGAGCCGCGCTCTGCTCCCCCGCGAGGCGGAGCCGGAGCAGACGGACGAGGAAGAGATCGACGAGATTTTGAGTACGCAGGACCTCGTCCGGCGACTCGTTGAGTATCGCAAGGTCAAGGAACTGGCGACCCAGCTCCGCGCCCGCGAGGAGGAGAACAGCCGGTTGTTCTATCGGGCCAATGTGGTGCCCGTTCTCGGGGCGAAGGAGGACGAGATTCCACGCCAGGACATCCTCAAGCTCTTCGACGCCTTTGCCAAGGTCCTTGCCCGGGTCCGCCGCCAGGCCGAGCATACAGTCACCAACGAGCAATTCTCCGTGGAGGAGAAGACCGAGGAAATCCGCCAGCGGCTCCGAGCAGCGAAGCAGATCAACTTCAGCCGGGTTTTCGAGAACTGCGTCTCGAAGGTCGAGATCGTGTGCTACTTTCTGGCGGTGCTGGAGATGGCAAAGCTCCGCGAGATTACGCTCGCGCAGGCGGGGCCCTTCGAAGACATTCTTGTCGAACCTTGGGACGACAAAGTCATCTACGTTGGCTGAAAACGACGCTCCGACAACCCGCGAGCAGGCCCCCCCCTCCGCGGAGGAGGTGGACACCGGGCTTCCCGTGCACACCGAGGCGGAGGCGCTCGATCCCGACCTCCCCATGCCCCGTGGCGACGAGGTGGTCGCCGCACTCGAGGCGATTCTCTTTGCCACCACCCAGCCGCTCAATGTCCGCCGCCTCTCGGTGCTGATGAACGGCGTCCCCGAGACGGAAGTCCGCGACGCGATGGCCGCCCTCCACGAGCGCTACTCGCAACCGGCGAGCGGGCTGGTGCTTATGGAGGTCGCCGGCGGATGGCAGGTTGCCACCCGCCCCGAGGTCGCCGACTGGGTCATGCGTCTTCACAAACACCGGCGTCGTGGCGGCCTGTCGGCCTCCCTCCTCGAGACGCTGGCCATCGTGGCCTACAAGCAGCCGATCACCCGGGCCGACATCGAGGCGATCCGGGGAGTCGATTGCAGCGCCGCCATCCGCTCGCTTCAGGACGCCGGCCTCGTCGAGGTCGTCGGTCGAAAGGAAACCGTCGGCCGTCCGCCGCTCTACGGCACGACCGAGGGCTTCCTGAAGACCTTCGGCTTGAATGACCTCGAGCAGTTGCCTTCCGTCGGCGAGTTGCGCTCGGTCCTCGAAGCGCCGATGCAGGGCGGCGAACCCGCCCCGTCGGAGGAGCCAGCGCCCGGTCCCCCAAGCCCTGCCGATGACAACACCGGCTGACCAAAGGACGCCCCCCATGCTTCGTCGTGCTCGCTCCGTAGGAGCCTTGATGGCTGCGTTCCTTGTGGCCTCCCTTTCCGCCCCCGCCGAGGAGATTCCCGTGGAACTCAGCCCCCGAGCCAAACAACACGCCGCCCTCGCTATGGAGGAGCTCCACGCGGGGCAGACGACCGCAGGCGCCCGCACCGCCTTCATCGAGGAACGCCTCGCGTATATCCAGGAGTCGCTCTCGAAGGAACCGG
>CAYQTO010000001.1:41399-83653 GCA_964420455.1 uncultured Candidatus Sumerlaeota bacterium
CCCTCTGGGCTGTGATGCTCGTGCAGGACCGCAGGCCTCTTGTCCGCGAGGCGGTCGAAAAAGGTCTCGGCCGGCTGGCGGACCTGCCCGAGCGGCTCCACCGCCCCCTGCTCCAGGCTGCTTCCGCGCTCTTCCCCGGCGAGTTCACCCGCGAGGTCGGCGCCGCCCTCCCGAAGCTCGGCGAGCCCCGCGCCTTCACCGCCGCCGCCGTCTATCTCCTCAATGAGGACGCGACGCCGGCGAACCGCGCCCGCATCCGCGGTGTGATGGAGGCCACCTTTCCCGAAATCGCGGGGACCGACCCGCGACTGGTGCACCTCTCGGCGGAACTCGACACGCCCCCGGCGGAGGCTGTGGCCGCCCGCCCGCCCCTCGTCGACCTCCTTGAACACGAGTTCGCTCCCGGCCGTCCCGTCCTCTTCAGCTTCCAGCGTGTGGACCGGCGCCAGCCCGGCCTTGCGGTCATCCGCGGTACCGGCGGGCGCTTCCTCCGCCACGAGGACGGAACCCTGTTCACCGTCAGCCACCTTGCCCACGCCAAGACGAACCTGCCGGCCACGGTGACCTACGGGAACTCCCCCGAAGGCGTCTATACGATCGTCGGCACCGGCGAGGCGGGGAACCAGTTCATCGGGCCGACCCCGTACCTCGGATCGCGAGTCCCCGGCGAGGCCTCCGTTGCGGACTTCCATCATGTGACCGAGGACGGGCGCGAGTGGTCCCTCGGTGTCTATACGGAGATGCTGCCGGAGTCCTGGCGCCAGTACGCGCCGTTCCGGGAAGCCTACCATGCGGGCATGGCCGGCCGTGGCGAGATGATCTGTCACGGTACGACCATCGAGCCGGGTTTCTTCGAGGGGCGGCCGTACTACCCGCTCACGCCATCCGCCGGGTGCCTGGTCACCCGCGAAGTGTGGTCGCCGGAAACGGGAAGACTCGTCCAGAGCGACCAGTACGCACTTCTGAAGGCATGGCTTTCCACCGGGACGGGCCGCGGCCACCTGGTCGTCGTCGAGCTGGACAACGTTCCGCGGCCGGTGACGCTCGACGAGGTCGTGATGGACCTGCTGGAGGCGGAGGGCGCGTTCGCTTCGGGCGGCTAGGAGACCATCAAGGAATCCAGAGGTAGTGGAAGACGGGGCCGCGAGGGGCAAAGGTTCCGTCAAGGTCGACGTTGAGAAGGTTCACCTGGGCCGGTTGGCCGGCGGGGCCGTCCATGCGGCGCGCCATCGGGGGCGACTTCGCGTAGATGGAATCCACCGTCTTTGCGCTCGAACGGCGATAGAGGACGACGCTGGCGTCGCGCATGCCAAGGTCGTCCCGCACCTTCTCCAGCACGTCATCGAGATACATCACCCCATCGATAAGGCCGGCCTCCTCCGCCTGGACGGCTGTATAGATCCGCCCGTCCGCAAGGCGCCTGACATCCTCCATGCCGAGGTTGCTTCGCCCCGTGTCGACCGCCTCGAGGAAGCGCCCGTAGATGTCGTCGATGACCTCCTGGAGGATAAGCCGCTGAGGATTGGTCATGTCCCGAAAGGGGGTGCCGATCGACTTGTTTGCGCCGGACTGGACGATGGCGACGGAAAAGCCAATCTTGTTTCCCAGCTCCTCGAGCTGGGGGAACATGGCGACCACGCCGATGGACCCGGTCACGGTGGTTGGGTGGGCGTAGACCTCGTCGGCCGCCATGGCGACGTAGTAGCCGCCGCTCGCCGCAACATCGAGCAAGGACGCGTACACCGGCAGTCCCGACTCCTCCTTGTACTGCCGAATCGAGCGATAGACGATGTCGCTCGCCGTGGCGCCGCCGCCCGGGCTGTCGATGCGGAGGACCACCGCGCGGATGTTCCGGTCCTCGCGGGCTTTTTCGAGCTTCTCCTCCACCTCGTTCACCGTGCTGTCGGCGACGCTGAAGGGCGAGTCCTGAGTCACGAGCCCGCTCGTGATCACCCCGTCGATGTCGAGCATGAGAATCTTGTCGCTTCCCCCCGGGAGGACGGTGATTTCCTGATAGTCCCGCGGGGGAAAAAGGTCGCCCACGGGAACATAAAGGCACCCGCCGAGGAGCGAGCAGGGCAGCGCGCAGAGAAGCAGTCGGAGCAAACCGGTCATGAGGGGAAACTCCCGGGGCTGGATTCTCGCCCTCACGCCGGGCGCGAAGGCAGAGAGTGATGCTTGAGTTCGTCAAGATGGATGGGGCGGGCAACGATTTCGTTGCCCTCGATGGTCGTCGCCGGCCGGAGCTTGCCGACGGGGACGGGTTCCGTGCCCTTGTTCGCCGTTTGTGCGACCGCCACCACGGCGTCGGGGCGGATGGTGTCCTGGTGCTCGATTCGCCCTCCGACGAAGGGACCGATTTCGCCATGCGCTACTACAACGCGGATGGCAGCCGGGGCGAAATGTGCGGAAACGGCGCCCGATGCATCGCCGTCTTTGCCCATCGCGTCGGTGCCGGAAGTCGCAGCATGCGGTTTTCCACCGACGCCGGACTGTACGCGGCGGAGGTGGACGCCGAAGAGGCCGAGGTCCGCTTTCCGGACCTTGCAGCGATGCCGGAGCAACGGCGCCCGGCATCCTGGACCGGGCCCGAGCCGGTCTTTTTTCTCCTCGTTGGCGTCCCCCACGCAGTGCTTTTTCCCGCGATCCCACACCGCGAGGCCTTCGAGGCCCTGGACGTGGCCGTCCACGGCCATGCGCTGCGCCACGATCCCGCTTTCGCCCCGGCGGGTGCCAACATCAACTTCGCCTGGAAGGACCCCACCTCCGCTCGTCTCTATGTAAGGACCTACGAGCGGGGCGTGGAGGCGGAGACGTTGGCCTGCGGGACCGGTTCCGTGGCGACTGTCTGCACGATGTTATCGCAGGAGGGCGTGCTTGATCGCGTCGTGACGGAGGTGGTGCCAACCGGGGGAGATGTGCTGCGGATTACGCTGACGCTGGGGAACGGCGGTTTCTCGGGGGTCTGGCTTGGCGGTCCGGCGCGGATTGTTTTCGAGGGGCGGCTGCCCGATTGGCCCGGTGGCAGTTAATGCCTTTCCGGTTGTGGAAAAAACGTTGCGGTTGCTCCGACCCCCCAAGCACCTATCACTTTACTTAAACTCACTGGCAGCAATTCATGGCGGACGACCTGAAACCCTCCGACGACGAGACCAATGCGGTAGAACCGCCAAGTCGGTTCGACACCGAGCCGCCCGTGGCCTCCATGCGCCCGGTGCTGATGGTCTTTGATCAAAACAAGCTGCACGAGTGGTACCTGATTGTCCAGGAAACGACGATCATCGGTCGACAGCCCGGGGTCGACGTGACCCTGAACGACGACGCGGTCTCCCGCCAGCACGCCCGCATCGAGTACGAGAATATCAACCACGCGTACGAGGAGCCGCGCTGCGTCCTTCACGACGAGGGGAGCCGCAACGGCATCCTCTTTAACGGCCAGCGCCTTGCCGATCCCGTTATCCTGCGCACGGGAGACCGGTTTTTTGTGGGCAACACCTGCCTTGCCTACTTCGTCCGCACGGACCTCGAGATCAGCCAGGATCGCAAGCTGCGGAACATGGCCACCACCGATTCACTGACGGGGCTCATGAACCGGGGCTACATGGCGATCCAGTTCAAGCGCGAGTTCGACCGCTCGCGTCGCTACCGACGTCCGCTCAGCCTCATGATGATCGACATCGACGATTTCAAGAAAATCAACGACACCTTCGGCCACAAGGCGGGCGACGATGTGCTGCAGGAACTCGCTCACATCCTCCAGCAAAAGACCCGCATCCACGACCTTGTGGCGCGCTACGGCGGCGAGGAAATGTCGATCCTCCTCCCGGAGACCAATCTCCAGAGTGCCCTGGTCATCGCCGAGCGTATCCGCCGGATGATCAGCTCCCATGATTTTCCATCGGAAGACCAGCACATCCACTTATCCGTAAGTATTGGCGTGGCGGAGCTCGACGCGGTGGGTCAGGATACCCTCGACGAACTCCTCAACCGGGCCGACAAGGCCCTCTATACCGCCAAAAAGTCGGGCAAGGACCGAGTGTGCTCGGACGATGTCGAGCCGGACCCCAACCCCGTCTAGTTGGTGCGGTCGCTTTCCACTTCCTTGATGAGCCGGTCGACCGAGTAGACACTCACCATTTCGCTGAAATGGACGAGAAAGGACCGTCCGTCCTCGAGGAAGAGAACTTCCTGAAAGCTGCGATTGCGAAGGTCGATCTCAAGGAGACTGCGGAGCCGGCGGTCGTCCCTCCACCAGACCGTGATCGCGTCCGTTGTGCGGACCAGGAAAACCGGTGTGTCGGGGAAAATGTGGATCTGGCGGATCCGGTCACCGGACCGCGTCACCTCGATCCGGTTCACATAGGACGCATTGTAGGTGATCCGCACATCCCCGCCGTCGGTATCCTGCAGATCCTGGCCATAGGCGGGCATGGGGCCGTCGCCAAGAACGCCCACCAGCGCAAGCATGCCCACACAAACGCCCGTTGTTCCGGCGATGATCCACGACCGGTAGTTGCCCATGACCAATCCACCCTCGATTCGAAGATGGGCCTCCCGGAGGGAGACCCTTTGCTGATGACCGCTTTTCGGCACCGTTTCCATGGGGCTCCGGGGTGTCAAGTTGAAGGGCGGGAGGGCGCCCCGGAGCCCTTCGCGAGCAGTTCCTCCACGTAGGGAGGCAGGACGAACGCGGCCCGGTGGATGGCGGGGGAGTAGTATTTGAGGGCTATTCCGTCCACGGAGCCGGGGCGTGGCGAGGCCGGATCCGCGTCCCGGCTGTTGGTTGCCACACAGAAGTACCAGGTCCCGGTGTGGTAGGAAGGAATGTCCGCCCGGCAGATCCCAACGCGGGAGAAGCTCCCGGCGATACGGTCGCGGATGGCCAGAACCCGCGACGCCATGGAGAACGGATTTTCGGAAAGATGGGTCGCCACGATCCCGTCGGGGGTAAGGATGCGGGCCACATCGCGATAGAACTCCCCGCCAAAGAGCACCTCGCCGGGCCCCGAGGGATCCGTCCCGTCAACGATCACAACGTCGTATGTGGACGTTTCCGTCTCGCGAACATGGGCGAGACCGTCCCCAATCAGCACGGTCGCCCGCGGATCGTCAAAACCGTTGGCGAGGGAGGGGAGGAACTCGCGGGACACCTCAAGCACCAACCGGTCGATTTCCACGAGGGTCGCCGATTCGACACCCGGGTGACGGAGGACCTCGCGCAGTACCCCCCCGTCGCCGCCTCCGACGATGAGCACCTTGCGCGGGGCGGGATGCGCCGCCAACGGCACGTGGGCCATCATCTCGTGGTAAACAAACTCATCCTTTTCCGTCGTCATGACAAAGCCATCCATGACGAGCATTCGTCCGAAATCGTTGGTCTCGATGACAGCGATGTCCTGAAAGGGGGACCGGCCGCGGAAGAGGACCCGCTCGACCTTCCAGGAAAGGCGCTCGGTGGGCGTATGAAGCTCGGTGAACCAAAAGTCCATGTGCGTGGCCTCCGGGTGATCCGGCCGCGACGGTGAGGGAGACGCGGATCATGGGGCAAGGGTGTGGGGCGCAAAAAAAGTCCGGCGCCCCACGGGTGGGGCGCCGGAGTGGTCCTTCCGCGTGTGGAAAGGGCGCGATCAGCCGCCGGGAGTGCCGGGCACGATCACCGAATCGATCACGTGAATCACACCGTTGGATCCCATGATGTCGGTCTTGATGACCCGGGCGTCGTTGATCTTCACCGTCCCGTAGGAGGTGGAGATTCTGATCATGTCGCCCTGGAGGGTCTTGGCTTCGCTCAGGCCGGTCACCTTGTCGGCGGTCACCTTGCCCGGAACCACGTGGTAGAGGAGCACGCCCTTCAGCGCGTCCTGATCGTTCAGGAGCCCGTTGAGGGTCGTCTCGGGCAGCTTGGCGAACGCCGCATTGGTGGGCGCAAAGACCGTGAAGGGGCCTTCGCCATTGAGCGCGTCGACGAGTTCCGCCTTCTGGAGGGCGGTTACCAGCGTGGAGAAATCCTCGTTGCCAGCAGCGATTTCAGCGACCGTCTTGGTCTCTTCACCGCCCTGCATTGACGGCGGCAGGATCACCGTGTCGATCACATGAATCACGCCGTTGCTAGCCATCACGTCGGCCTTCGCGACGGTGGCATTGTTGATCATGACCTTGTTGTCTTTCACGGCGATCTTGACCGATTCACCCTGAACGGTCTTGGCGGTCTCGAGGGAGACGACCTGGTCAGAGGTCACCTTGCCAGGAACCACGTGGTAAAGGAGGACCTGCTTGAGCTGCTCCGGGTTGGCGAGGAGCGACTCGAGGGTACCCTCGGGCAGCTTCGCGAAGGCGTCATCGGTGGGAGCAAAGACGGTGAGGGCCTCCGCCGTGGCGACCGTTTCGACGAGTCCGGCGGCATCGAGTGCCTTGACGAGTGTCTTGAAGTTACCGTTGCTGACGGCGACTTCGGCGAGGTTGCCGCTGGCCTTTTGCGCCATGTCGGCGTGTCCGTGGTTGTCGGCCGCGGCAGGCTGGGCCATGGCGATGAGGGCGCCGACAGCGAGGCCGGCAACCATTTTGGTGAACGTCTTCATGCAGGAAAGCATTCGGTTCATCTCCTGTGCGTGATTTGGCGGCCAGCGAGGGACAAGACCCGGGTGAGTGGGTGTCCCTCCGCCGTCCGCTCGAAATGAAGAGGGCATGGAGCATACCAAGGAAGGGACTTGGTCTGTCGGACTTTTTCGCCCGACGGAAAATCAAGGTGCCCCACCCGGGCACATTTGTCTTGTCCGACGGCGGGCCAGAAAGGATAACCTCGTTACTTTGCCGCCCAAGAGGCGGTGTCGCAACTCCCCCCAAGGCAAGGAGCCAAACGCGTCTATGGGCAGCGTGATCAAGTGGCGTCGTAAGAAGATTCGTAAGCACAAGTACAAGAAACTCCGCCGCCGGACACGTTTCCAGCGCAAATAAGACGCTGGCGGGGATCTGTTCGTGTCATCCTCCTCCGCTTGGATCAGGATTCCGGTCGTGCACCTGGATATCGAAAAGGATCAATCAGGGAGGACCCAGCTCAGCCTGCACGGCCGGCTGACCTTTGACGTGGCCAACGATTTCCGCCTCAAGCTCCAAGAAGTCCTCTCCACGAACCCCACGGAGATCGTGGTGGACCTCTCCGACTTGGAATACATCGATACCAGCGGGCTGGGTGTCTTTGTTGCCGTTTCGCAACAATGCCGCCAGTCGAACACCCTGTTTCGGCTGGTGAGGCCTCGTGAAAAGGTCATGAAGATCTTCCGGATGACGAAGCTCAATCTCCTGCTAGACATCTCCGAGTAACCCCGTGGACTCCGCGCAGGGCCACATCCTCGTCTGTGACGACAATCCTGTTGATACGCGGATCATCCAGGAAGTCCTCAAGCGGGCCAACTTCACTGTTCAGACCGTCAACAGCGGCAAGGATGCCCTCGGCGCGCTGTCAACCGGCCGCCACGACCTCCTCCTGATCGATTACGAAATGCCGGGGCTGTCCGGGCTCGATGTCCTCGACAAGCTTCTCAGCGAGTCGACGTTGTCCCGCCGCATTCCCGTCGTTGTCCTCACCTCGCACATGGACCAGGACAAGCGGCTGGAGTTCCTGCGGCGAGGGGCCACCGATTACCTGACGAAGCCCTTCGATCCCCTCGAACTGGTCATACGGCTCGAAAATCACGTGCAGGCCAAGCGTCTGCGCAGCAGCCTGATCCGCGCGAACAAGGCCCTCCAGAAGGAGCGGGAAAAAGTCGCCTCCCTCCAGCAAGGCCTCCTTCCCTCCCGTCTCCTCGACCATCCGGCCATGGAGGCCGCGGCGCTTTACCTCCCCAGCGGCATGGCCAGCGGCGACTACTATGATGTGATCGAACGGCCGAGCGGCCGCCTTCTGATCGTCCTCGCCGACGTGGCCGGCCACGGCATCCCGAGCGCCATGTACATGGCAACCGTGCGGGCCACCCTCCACGCGGTGGCGGATTCCGAGATGTCCCTCGGCGAGATCCTGATGCACCTCAACCGTGTGGTGAAGCGCGCGGTGGATGAATACAGCTTTGTGACGTGTTACCTGGCCACGCTGGACCCGTCGAGCGGCTGGCTGGAGCAGACGGCCGCGGGTCACCACCCCGGCCTCCTCGTCCGCGATGGCAAGGTTGACCAGCTCCCCCTGGACGCCACCTACCCCCTCGGGATTACGGACGCGCTGGACCCACCCCTCACAACTGTCCGCCTCCAGCACGGCGACATGGTCGTCACCTACACGGACGGGGTCATCGACCGCGCCGGCGAGGGCGGCGTCAGCTTCGGGCTCGAGGCGCTTTCCGCGGTCGTCGAATACAATGCGCCCCTTGGCCCCGCCAACATCGTCGACGAGACCGAAAAGGCACTTCTTTCCTTCCGCTCCTCCACCATCGAGCAGGACGACGCGACGATGCTCGTCTTTCAGTATCGGGGCCGCCGGCCGTCGACCTCCCCTTGAGGGTCCTTGTCCTGAACCACAACCTTGCGGGCCGCGGGGCGTGGTTCCGCGCCCGCGCCATCGCCCGTTGCCTCCATCAGGACGGCCACGACATCACTTTTGTCTATACCGGCGAGGGGTACTACCGTCGGCGGGGCCTTCGCCGGGGCACCCGTTGGACCGAGTGGGGAAGCCCCGCCTGGGACCCCCTGCGCGGGCATGGGGAGGGCTACGGGCCGCTCGGGCTTCTGGACCGCCTCGGCCTCGGGGACGATCCGTACGACCTCGTCTATACCTTTTCCCACAAGCCGGTCGACGCCTGGATTGCCCGGTGGGTGCGGCGTCGTCGGCATGCGTTTTGGATCGCCGACTGGTGCGACCTCTGGCAGTCGCAACGGGGCGGTTTGCTCGATCGGCGCCATTGGAGCCGCCCCTTTCCTCCCCACGCAAGCGGCTGGCGTGCCCCCCTCCATGAGTGGCTTTCCCGCCACGAGGACGCTCACGAACTCAGTGCCGCTCGCCGGGCGGACGCCGTATCGATCATCGCCCGCCCCATGCGATCGTGGGCCCGGCGCCTCGGCCGCCAGGAGGACGATGTTCTCTTTCTGCCGACGCCGGCGGAGTCCGCCGCGCCGCCGATTTGCCGCCAGGAGGCCCGCGAGCCGCTTCGCCTTGCCCACGACACTCCGGTGGCCGCCTATGTGGCCAATGTCACGCCCGACAACCGGCTGCTGGGGATGGCGCTCGAGCGTGTTTGGGCGCGGCGACCGGACCTCGTGTTTCTTTCCATGGGACCCCCGTGGTTCCGTGACCTCGCGGCGATGGCGCCGCATGAGCGTGCGGGGCGCCTGCGCGACCTCGGTCGGGTAGATCCGGCGGATCTTCCGAATGTCCTGGCCGCCGCCGATTTCGCCGTCTCGCCCCTCCGCGACCTTCCCTTCAATCGGTGCCGATGGCCCCATAAGATGCTCGATTACTTTTCCGCCGGCTTGCCGGTTGCCGCAAACGACGTGGGCGAGGTGGGCCGCTACCTGCGCGAGCGCCAGGCAGGAGTCCTCGGCCCCCCGACGCCCGCTGGGCTGGCGAGCGCCATGCTTCGCCTTGTGGAGGACGACGAAGTCCGAAAAGAGACAGCCCAAGCCGCACAACACGCCAGAAACCGAGATTTTTCCCCCGCGCGCATCCGCCAGCGCCTTCGGGCTTTCCTCGGGAGCCGCGGGCTCCCACCAGTCAATTGAACCAGGAGGCTTTCGCACGGATCGATGGTGGCAACGCTTGAAGTATCGACGAAGGGCAAGGGCCTGCAGGAGATCACCGGCGAGGTGAATCGCGCCGTCGCCACGGCTGGTGTGGACGAGGGGCTTTGCACGGTCTTCATCCAGCACACTTCGGCCAGCCTGATCATCCAGGAGAACGCGGACCCCTCGGCGCGGCGCGACCTGGAGGCATGGATCGACCGCCATGTGCCCGAGAACGATCCCGCCCATACCCACACGGCGGAGGGGCCGGATGACATGCCCGCCCATATCAAGGCGGTGCTGACGGCCACCTCTCTGTCGATCCCGGTGGTGGGGGGGCGGCTGGCCCTCGGCACGTGGCAGGGGATTTTCCTTTGGGAGCACCGAGCGGCTCGCCATCGACGGAGGATCGTCCTTCACATATCGGCATAAACGCGGATTTATGGAAGAATTTTCCGAAAGCTTGGGATTTCCTCCTTGATTGTCCCCAACCGCGCCAACCAACCTCTCGTCCATTCGCCGCGGCTCCCTCCCTGAGCCGAAATCCACAAGCGCCCGCCCCCCGGCAGCAACAGACTGCTCCTTTCTCCTAAGTTGGATCCCGAGCCTCCGAAACCGCGTCGCTTTCCGGCCCCCCTCACCGCCAGTCTGCTCCTCCTGTTGCTGCCTGCGACGGTCATGGCACAAGGCGGCGAGTACGAATCTCCCCCCGAAGGGATGGGTCCGTGGCCCCACCTGTTGGTGCTCGTGGGTGCGCTGCTCCTCAATGTGGTCTATACCATGGCACGGACAGCGGTGGCGGCGATTGGCCCGCTGGCGATGGAGAAGATCGAGGAGGAGACTTCGTTTTTCTCGAGGCGGCTCCAGCGGCTGCTCCCAACGCTTCCCCTCCTCGAGCGTCGCCTGCGGAGCTCCGCCGCCGTCATGGTCCTCGTGGCGGCGATGTGCGCCACCCACCTCGGAAGCCACCTCGTCTATCCGTCGCCCTATCTCGGGGTCGCGCTGGCCCTGCTGGTGCTGTTCCTTGTGCACATGGTGGTTGTCGAGGGGTTGTCTCAATACGTGGCGCTGAGCGGCCCGACGACGATGCTGCGCTGGGTCGTGCCGCTGGCAATCGTGCTTTCCTTCCCGTTCATGGCGGTGGCTTGGCCGTTCCGGCTGCTGACCGGCGAGCGGAAGACCGGCAGCTCGCCGGCTCGGCTCTCTGCCATGCACCTGCGCCTCCTTCCCACCCTGCGCGGCATTCAGCGTGTGATCGACGAGGAGGCTTTTGAGATGATCGACTCGGTTCGCGAGTTCGCCGACACCACCGCGGAGGAGATCATGACCCCACGGACGGAAGTCGAGGCGATCCCCGACGATCTCGCCCCGGAGGAGGTCTACAGCCGCCTGCGCCAGGCGGAGTACAGCCGCCTCGTCGTTTACCGGGGGTCCATCGATCATGTGCGCGGAACGCTGCTGGCCAAGCAGGTCCTTCTTCAAAAGCCCGCCGATCCCTACTCGCTCATCCGTGATCCCATCATCGTCAGCGAGAAGACACGTCTCCTCGATCTCTTGAGCCTCATCCGGCAAAACCGGACTCATCTCGCCGTGGTCCTCGACGAGTATGGGGGCATGGCGGGCATCGTGACCTTGCACGATCTGTTCGAAGCGATCGTGGGGCACATCGAGGATCGCGAGGACGACGAGGGCGCCCTCCTCGAGCAGATCGCCGAGGGCGCCTGGCGCCTGAACGGACGCATGGAGGTGTGGGAGGTGAACGAGGAGCTGGACCTGGACCTCGACGAGGACACGGCCCGGACCATTGGCGGACTCGTCTTCAACACACTCGGCCGCGTGGCGGAGAACGGCGACACGGTCTCGCTCAACGGTCTCACCATCGAGGTCGAGGAGACACGCGACAATCGGGTGGAGACCGTCGTGCTCAGAAACAACGTGCCGGGCACGCTCGAGCCGACCCCCAAGGCGGAACCCTCGTGACCGAGAACATGGTGCTCATCGTGACCGGAGGCGGAATCTTTGCCTTCGCCTTGCTGGTGCGGCTCGCGATCATCCGCTTCGAGTCGCTGCACCTGCACTACGCATGGGACTTCCTCCACGATTTTGAATCGGGCGAGGACCGTGCGAAGGCTCGCACGACGCTCCTCGAGCGCACGGCGATGGCACTGCGGGCGTCGCGGCTCTGGCGGCTCATCACCTCGTTCCTCCTCGCCTCCAGCTTCTACCTCGTTGGGGAAGCCGCCTTTCAGGAACTCCTCCCGGGAATCGACGGCACCGGGCGGGAAGTCTTCCTCCTGATCGGAGGAGGGCTTCTCCTCGGGATTCTGTTCAACGCGATCAATGGGTTCAACATGCGTGGGCTGTACGACGAGGAACGGCCGCGCCTCGGCGACCGGGTCCCCCTGTGGCTGCAGAACCAGGAGACACCCGCACCCGCGCTGGCCGCTGCCTCCGCGTTCTTTTGGGACTGGTTCCTGCGTGGCGCCGAGCAGCTCCTCCGCCCCATGAAGCTCGAGGCCCCCGAGGCCTTCCTCCTCGAGAAAGACGACGAGTTGATCATGGCCGTCGGCGAGGAGGAGATGGCCGCCCTCGGCGCACGCACCTCCAGCGACAAACAAAACGGACCCAGCAGCGAGGGATTCGAGCGTGCCATGATCCGCTCGATCCAGCGCCTCGACGAGACCTACGTCCGCGAAGTCATGCGCCCCCTGAACAACGTGACCGCCGTCTGGCTGTCGAACTTCTCGCCCGAGCGCTTCCTTGCCCTCGCCCGCCGCACCGGATATACACGCTTCCCCTGCTACTACGATCAGGTGACCAACCTCGTCGGTTACCTCAATGTGTACGATTTCCTCGACAGGCCAGACCCGCCGCGCGACGTCCGCGCCATGATCCACGATGCCCCCTTCATCCCCGAGCTCGCCCAACTCGACGTCGCCTTTGCCGAGATGCTCCGCCTCCGTTCCCAGATCGCCCTCTGCTTTGACGAATATGGCGGCTGCAGTGGTCTGCTCTCCCGCGAGGATATCATCGAGGAAATTACCGGCGAAATCATGGACGAGTACGACCGGCCGGAGGAGACAAAGCTCCAGCGCCGCTACAACCACTATATCGTGGATGCGCTCGTGGACCTCGACGACCTGGCGGAGCAGATCGGTCTCGAGATCGAGTCGGATGTCTGCGACACCCTCGCCGGGTACGTCTACGAGCGGTTGAGCCGCGTCCCGCGACGGGGAGAATCCCTCGACGAGCGGGGGTGGCGCATCGAGATTGTCCGCATGGATCGACACCGCATCCGCAAGGTCCGCCTCATCCCGCCAGAGGGCGAGCCGCTCCGCGACCTCTGATTTTCCGACGGTTTTTTGCCTCTTGTTCGCGCAGATTACCAAGCAGTGGTTCTGGGACTACTACGACCACCTCGGCCGGTTGATCCTCGGCAACATCATCGCTTTCCTGGTCCTCGTGCCCCCGCTGTATATCTGCTTCGTCTACCTCGACGCGGTGCTGGGGTCGCTGTCCCGCCAGGCGGCCGTCCTCACCCTGTTCGTCGCCATCGTGGTCGTGCTCCCGCCTTTCGCGGCGTTCTGGTTCTCCGCCTTCGGCCACTTCGGGGGTCGGGTCTCCCTCGAGAAAGACCCCCGCCTTGGCGAGTTCCTGATGGGCCTCCGCCGCCGATTCCTCAAGATGTGGTGCTTCTTTCTCCTTCTCCTTGGTGCGCTTGCGCTGCTTTGGCTCAACGTGTGGTTTTATGTGGGAGGTGGGTTCTTTCCCGACGGGCTGCGGATCGTCGCTTACCTCCTCGCCGGCGTCTGCTTCTGGCTGTCGCTTCTCGTGGGGATTGCGGCGATTCCAGTAATTCCCGCGCTCGCGAGGACGGACCTGCCCGTGATGGCAGCTTGGCGCTTTGGCCTCCTGTGTCTCCTCCGTTATCCCGGCGTTCTGATCGGGGTGTTCGTTTTTTTGTGCTCGCTTTGGGTGATCGGGTTCTTCCTGCGACTGGCGGGGATTTTCCTTTTCGGGTTTGCGGGGACGGCGCTGCTGTTCAACAGCACCTACGACGTCCTGGTGGCGTTCGAGGCGGGACGCGAGAAGGCGGCAAAGGGAGGGGCTCCGCGGCCCCGCACCTGGAGAGAAATACGCGAGGCCGAGTCGGAGTCCGACGAGGAGCGCATGAATCGCGTCCGGTACGAGCGGACCCTGCGCGATGTGCTCCGCCCTTGGGAAATGTAGGCGGCGACAGCAGAAGGGGTGATTGTGTTGGTGCCGGCCGGGTTCGGAGGGACCCGGCCGGTGGTAATGGGATCGCTTGGCTCTGAGGTCAGGCCTTGTCGGCTGTGACCTCTGTCTTCGCTCCCTTGCCTTCCTGGATCGCTTCGGCGGTGGTGGCCTCGTGGGGGACGACGATCCAGAAGTTCTTCGACTCGGCGTCCCAGTCGCCGAGGAGATCGCGGGCGCGGTCGGACTCAGTCTTTTCCGCGTGGGCCGTGAGGAGCACCTTCAGGGTGTGATATTCATCCTCGGATTCGAGCCGGCGAATACCGACGAGTTCGGGATTGATGCGATCAGGGAATCGCTCGGCGGGGTCGTAGACAAAGGCGCGGCCGCCGGTCATGCCCGCGCCGAAGTTGCGCCCGGTCGGGCCAAGGATCACCACCGTCCCGCCAGTCATGTATTCGCAACCGTGCTCGCCGATGCCTTCGACGACGGCCAGCGCGCCGGAGTTCCGCACGGCGAAGCGTTCGCCTGCACGCCCGCGGACGAACAGCGTGCCCCCCGTTGCCCCATAGAGACACGTATTGCCGACGATCACGTTTTCCGAGGCGTTGAACTTTGCCCGTCGACCCGGTTGCACGCTGATATCGCCCCCGGCCATCATCTTGCCGACGTAGTCGTTCGCCTCGCCGTAGAGGTGGAGCTTCATGCCGTGTATACAGAAGGCGCCAAAGCTCTGGCCCGCGGTGCCCGTGAAGGTCACCTCGATTTCCGCCTCCCCCAGGCCCCCGTCCCCGTGGAGGAAGGCGATCTCCCCGGCGAGCTTTGCCCCAACGGTGCGGTCGGTGTTGCTGATGTCACTGGTGAGGGACACATGGCCCTTGCGGTGGACAATGATGTCCTGCGCGTCCTGGATCAACGTGTCGTCGATGGTGGTGTGGGCCATGTTGTTGGTGTTGCGGGCGCGGATGCGGCGCTGGGGGCGCTTGCGGTCCGGATCGACGAGGGAAAGCATCGGCGACAGGTCGAGGGTGCCGCTGCGGGCGCAGTCGGCCCGGGCGATCTGGCGGAGCAGGTCCACCCGCCCAACAAGTTCGTTCAGGGAGTCGTAGCCCATCGCCGCCATGAGTTCGCGCACCTCCTCGGCGACGAACTGGAAGTACGCGACGAGTTGGTCGGGCGTGCCGGTGTACTTTGCACGAAGGTCTTCCCGTTGCGACGCCACTCCCACCGGGCAGGTGTTCGCATGGCACTGGCGCGCCATCACGCAGCCGGTGGCCACGAGCGCCGCGGTTCCGAAGACATACTCCTCCGCGCCAAGCAAGGCCGCCATCAGTACGTCGCGCCCGGTCCGTAGGCCGCCGTCGGTCCGCAGCGACACATGGCCGCGCATGTTGTTCAGCACAAGGACCTGGTGGGCCTCGGCGAGGCCGAGTTCCCAGGCGCTGCCCGCGTGCTTGATCGAGCTGAGGGGCGAGGCACCGGTGCCCCCGTCGTGCCCGGAGATATGAATGATGTCGGCGGAGGCCTTGGCAACTCCGGCGGCAATCGTACCCACACCAGCCTCGGCCACGAGCTTCACGCAGACCTTCGCCCGCGGGTTCACCGTCTTGAGGTCGGCGATGAGCTGCGCCAAGTCCTCGATCGAGTAGATGTCGTGGTGAGGCGGTGGCGAGATCAGCGTCACCCCCGGGGTGCTGTGGCGGATGCGGGCGATTTCCTCACTGACCTTGATGCCGGGGATCTGCCCCCCCTCTCCGGGCTTGCTGCCCTGGGCCATCTTGATCTCGAGGATCTTGGCGCTCGCCACATAGGAGGGGGTGACGCCGAAGCGCGCCGAGGCGATCTGCTTCACGGCGCTGTTGCGCCAGTCGCCGTTCTCGTCCGGGTGAAACCGGACAGGATCCTCGCCGCCCTCGCCGCTGTTCGACTTTCCGCCGATGCGGTTCATGGCAATCGCCAGCGTCTCGTGGGCTTCCTTCGACAGCGCGCCGAGGCTCATCGCCGCGGTCGCAAAGCGCTTCATGATGGATTCGATCGGCTCCACGTCCTCGACTTCGATCGGCTCGCGGTCGGAACGGATTTCCAGCAGGTCTCGCAGCGCCGTCGGCGGCTGCTCGTTCACCAGCTTCGCGAAGAGCTTGTACTCCTCCTCTCCGCGATCCTTCACCGACTTGTGCAGGGCCTTCACCACCGTCGGGTTGAAGGCATGGTGCTCGCCCTTGCTTTTGAACGTATAGATGCCCTCGTTGGCGAGTCGCTCGTCGCCCTCGCTTTCCAGCGCCGCGCGATGGAAATCGGTGTAGTTCTCCACGATTTCCGCCAGCCCCACGCCCGAAACAGTCGATGGCGTCCCCCCGAAGGCCCGATCGATGATCGCCCGGTCCAGTCCGATCGCCTCGAAGATTTGTGCCCCGACGTAGCTCGCCAGTGTCGAGATGCCCATCTTGCTCATGATCTTCATCAGACCGGCGTCCATCGCCTTCGCGAAGTTCAGATAGCACTGCTCGCGCGGGAGGCCATCGAGGAGTTCCGGCGTCTTCTCCACGATCCGGTCGATCTCCTCGAAGACGATGTACGGAAAGACGGCGCTCGCGCCGTAGCCGAGGAGGGCGGCGAACAGGTGGGTGTCCCGGCATTCGCCCGCTTCCGCGATGATCGACACGTCGAGGCGCTTGCCTGCCCGGATGAGATGATGGTGAAGGGCGCCGACAGCAAGGAGGGAGGGGATCGGGGCGCGCTGGGCACCCACGTTGCGGTCCGACACGATCAGCAGCCTCACGCCGTCCGAGACGAGGCGCTCGCCCTCCTCGCACAGGCGCGTGATCGCCTCGTCGAGTCGAACGGGGGAGTTCTCCGCCGGGAAGGTGGCGTCCACCCGGGCGCTGCGGAAATCGGGCTGGTCCAGCCCCTCCATCCAGTTCATGTCCGCCGGCGTAAGCAGCGGCGATTCCAACCGAACGAGGCGGCAATGGCCGGGGGACTCGTCAAAGAAGCACCCCCGGGCGCCCAGATTCACGAACAAGGACATCACCGCCGCCTCGCGAATCGGGTCGATGGGCGGGTTGGTCACCTGGGCGAAGCGTTGCTTGAAGAAGTGGTGAAGCGGCTTGGGGCGGTTGCTGAGAACCGCGAGCGGCGTGTCGTCCCCCATCGAGCCGATCGCTTCCTTGCCCGACTTGAACATGGTAAAGAGGACCCGCCGGACGTCCTCGTGTGTATATCCGTAGATCTTCTGCCGGGTGAGGAGGGAGAGGGAAGGCTCCCACGCGGGGCAAGGAGAGGCGACGTTGCCGTTTGAGTCGAAGGTCTTTGAGAGGAGCACGGCGCGCTCGGGCTTTTCCGCCATGTTCTGCTCGAGCCACTCGCCGTAGGGGCCCATGGCGGCGATTTCGGCCTTCGCCTGCTCATCACGGAGCACCCGGCCCTCGGTGGTGTCGACGGCGATCATGCGGCCGGGACCGAGGCGCCCCTTCTCCACCACGCGCTCGTCGGGAAGGTTCAGGATGCCGACCTCCGAGCCGAAGAGCATCAGGCCATCGTCGGTCACCTTGTAGCGGGCGGGGCGCAGACCGTTGCGGTCCAGCGTCGCGCCAACGACGCGCCCATCGGTGAAGCAGATCGCCGCCGGCCCGTCCCAAGGCTCCGACACGCAGCTTTGATACTTGAAGAAGTCGCGCTGCTCCGCCGGGACGTCCGCGTTGTGTTCCCATGCGGGCGGAATCAGCATGGGGATCGCCTTGATGAGTGGCCGGCCCGTCTTGACCACCGCGTCGAGGGTGTTGTCGAGGGCGGCGGAATCGGACCCCCCAGGCTGGATGAGGGGGACCAGACGCCGCAGTTCCGGCCGCGACCTCGTCCCGTGAATCAGGTTCGCCTCCACCGCCCGGACCCAGTTCTTGTTCCCTTGGAGGGTATTGATCTCGCCATTGTGGCAAATCATCCGGAAAGGCTGGGCAAGGCGCCACTGGGGGAAGGTGTTCGTGCTGTAGCGCTGGTGGAAAACGGCGATGGCCGTCTCAAAAAGTGGTGACTTCAAGTCCGTGTAGAAGGACCGCAGCTGGGGCGCGACGAACATTCCCTTATAGACGATCGTCCGGCTGCTCATGGAACAGATGTAGAAGCCGTTGATGCGGCGGCGAAGGATCGATCCCTCGATGACCTTCTGGCAGAGGAAGATCTGGCGCTCGAAGTCGGCCGGGTCCATGGTCGGGGGGCGGCCAAAGAACATCTGCTCGATAACCGGGCGGGACTCCTCGGCCTTGTCGCCGATGGCGGTGCGGTCCACGGGGACCTGCCTCCAGCCGAAGAAGGGCAGTTCGTAGTGGTCGAGCGCCTCTTCGATAATGAGGCGACACTTTTCCCGGGCCATCTTGTCTTCCCGGGGGAAGAAGACCATGCCAACGCCGAGATCGCCATTGCGGTCCAGGCGGACCCCCCACTGTTCGAGATCGCGGCGAAAGAGCTTGTAGGGAAGTTGGGTCAGGATGCCGGCACCGTCGCCCGTGGAAGCATCCATGTCGATCGCCCCGCGATGCGTCAGGTTGATGACCGACTGGATGGCGTAGTCGATGATTCGGGCCGAGCGTGCTCCCCCGATATCCGCAATGAATCCTATACCGCAGGCGTCGTGTTCGTTCCTCGGATCGTACAGCCCCTGAGGGGCAGGATACCCTTCCACATGCGCTTCGATCATGGACCGGCTACTCCTTTTCCTTACTTGCCGCGAGAGAGTGCCGTTGGCAGCTTCCTCGGTCGAGGCAAAATCGGGGCATTCATGCGGCGTTTGGAGCGTTTACCCCCGGACCGGGAACTTCGCCGGCAAGGCGGTCCAGATCCTTGATGAACACGACGCGGCGGTCGTTGCGGAGTAACTCCTCCTCGCGAAACCGGCGGAAGAGCGTGGAAACCATTTCCCGGCTCGTGCCGATCAACTCCGACAACTCACGATGGCTCACGTCGCGGATCGTATATCCTCGACCCTCCGGTTCGCCGATCTTCGCCGCCAGGTCCAAGAGCACGCGCACGAGCCGTTCCTCCGCCGGCCGGCCCATGAAGCCAGCCAGCCAGCCCTGCAGACGCATGGCCTGGGTGGCACCCGCTTCCGCGATCGCCAATGCCACGGCGGGGTGCTTCTGCCCCACGCGCTCCACCACCATCCGAGGCATCCGCAGCATCCGCGTCCGCCGCGCCGCCACGTACGTTCCGCCAAACGCCCCGCACGCACTCGATGTGTACCCGAAAATGTCCCCCGCGGTGAGGTAGGGCAGCACGGCGAGCCTTCCCTGCGTGTCCGTGAAGCGTCTCTTTACCGCGCCCTCGATCACCAGCCACAGAGCGCCTTCACCTTCGGGAAGCGCAAGAATTGTCGCGCCTTCTTCGAATTCCAGCACGCGCCCTTTGCGGAGGAGTTCCAGCCTCGCCCCGGGGGAAAGAGTTGATGCGAACCCCACCCTTCCGAGCAGATCCTCGTCCTTCATGGTTTCGAGCCCTGCGATTTCCTTGTCCATTTCGTGTGCCATCCCGTGCCGGTGTGGTTTCCATCGTAAACCATAACCTGTACCAGTCTTCAGTCTGGCCGTAGGTTCTTGAAAATCAGACTGATAAGGTCTGATCCCCTCGAAAAGGACGTCGGCCCGGCGCGCGGAACGCCGGGAGAAGGTTCTCCGCTGCGACGATTTGGCTCCCGCTTTCTCCCCCCATTCTTTCTTCGGACGGCATAAGGTCTTGACGTTGAACGCGGCCGCTGTCGATTCCACGCGGAAGGACATGCGTCAAACGCGGCGGGGATTCTCCTTGGGGGAACCCGCCACCCTCCGAATCGAGGCACGTCATCTTTCCCCTTCGTCCCTACCCGGCACGATGTTGCCCCGCCCCATGAGCCTTACTCCCGTCACCCGGCTGATGGTGGTGACCGCGTCGTCGCTGGACCTTGCGGCGCTGCAGTCCTACCTCCGCGAGTCGCCCGAGGAGGGCTTCGTCGTCCACCACGCCGCCACGGTGGGGGAGGCGGTGGCGCGGCTGGCCGAGGGTCCTTTCGATGTGGTTTTGTCGGACTTGGGGATGCCGGATGCGTTGCCCCTGGAGGTGCCGGGCCGCCTTTCGGAGGCTGCGCCGGAGGTTCCCCTCATCGTGCTTGCGGGGCTAAAGGAGCGCCAGATCGCCCGGCGTGCGCTCGACCGCGGCGCCCATGACTTCCTCGAGAAGGAGCGGCTGACTGCCGACCTGCTGGTGCGGGCCCTGCGCTACGCCCGCTCGCAAAGCGCCGCACTCGTCGAACTGGCCGAGACCCGCGAGCGCTATGACCTCGCCATGCGGGGCGCCAACGATGGAATTTGGGACTGGGACCTCGAGCGCGGCCGCATCAACTTCTCGCCCCGGTGGAAAGCCATCCTCGGCCATTCGGAGGAGGAAATCAGCGACAATCCCGAGGAATGGTTCGGCCGCATCCACCCCGAACATCTCGACGCCGTTCTCGAGGCCATCCGCGCCCACCACCGCCAGGCCACCCCCTTTTTCGAAAGCGAGCACCTCCTCCGCCATCGCGACGGGAGCTACCGCTGGGTCCTGTGCCGGGGGACGTCCATACGCGACAAGATGGGCGACGCCTGCCGCATGGCTGGCTCCATCACCGACGTCACCCGCCGCAAGTCCACCGAGGTCCAGCTCCACCACGAATCGCTTCACGACCGCCTGACGGACCTCCCGAACCGCACGCTCTTCCTTAACCAGCTCATGCTGTCCATCGCCCAAGGCAAGCGCCTGCGCAAATACAGCTTCGCGGTTCTCCTCCTCGACATCGATCGCTTCAAGGTCGTTAACGACAACCTCGGTCATGGAAACGGCGACCAACTCCTCGTTGGCGTAGCCCGTCGCATCGAATCCGTTCTCCGCCATAGCGACACGCTCGCCCGCATGGGTGGCGACGAATTCGGCATCCTCCTCCATAACATCATGGACCTGCGTGATGCCGCCCGCGTCGCCAACCAGATCCACCGCGTCCTCGAGCGCCCCTTCCACGTGGGGGGCACCGAAGTCATCTGCACCGTCAGCATCGGCATCGCCCACAGCTTGAAGAACTACGACAACCCGGACGACGTGTTGCGCGACGCGGAGACGGCGCTCTATCGGGCGAAGGCCAACGGACGCGCCCGCCACGAGGTCTTCGAGGTGGACATGCAGGGCCACACGATTGGCATTCTCCGCATGGAGACGGACCTGCGCCGCGCCGTCGACCAGCGCCAGTTCCTCATCCATTACCAGCCGATCGTCGACCTCGAGACCCGTCGGCTCGAAGGTCTGGAGGCCCTTGTTCGCTGGCTCCATCCCGAGCGAGGGCTCATCTATCCCGACGAGTTCATCCCCCTCGCCGAAGAAACAGGCCTCATCATCAGCATCGGAAACTGGGTCCTCCGCGAGGCCTGCCAACAGATTGTCGAATGGAAGAAACGCTACCCCGCGTACGCCGAGATCTCCATTTCCGTCAACCTCTCCGCCCTCCAACTCGCCCAGTCCACACTGCCCCGCATCGTGGCCAACGTGCTCGAGGAGACCGGCCTCGCCCCGGGCGACCTCCATCTCGAGCTCACCGAGAGCATGATCATGGACCCCGGTTCCGGAATCCTCGAGACCCTCCGAAGCCTCAAGGCGATCGGCGTCCATCTCCAGATCGACGACTTCGGCACCGGCTACTCATCGCTGAGTTACCTTCATCAATTCCCCATCGACCACCTCAAGATCGACAAGTCGTTCATCAGCCGTATAGACACGGGAGACGGCAAGAACCTCGAGATCGTGAGGACCATCACGAACCTCGCGCGGAACCTTTCGATGCAGGTGATTGCTGAGGGGGTGGAGACGGACGAGCAGCTGGAGCGGCTCCGGACGCTGCGGATCACGCGCGGCCAGGGATTCTTCTTCTCCCGTCCCCTCGACTGCGATGGGGCCGGCGATTACTTCGACCGGTCCGCCCGCGAGTCCCGCGGCGGGATCGCCTAGCGTTCGTTCTTTGTGATCGAGTGGCGGTCGAATACCTCGCCGTCCACGCTGATCGCCTCGATTTCAAGCATATTTCCGCGGATCGAAAGCAGCACGAATCCGGGGGTCCGGGTGCGTCCTGCTGCCCGGCCGTCATCCTCCGGCAGGGCCTCCATGGTGCTGGGTCGGCTCCCGATGCCGGCGGTAAAGTAGGTCACCCCGTTGATGGGCCGCCGCCGCTCGTAGTAGTGGTTGTGACCGGAAAAGAACAAATCCACCGAAGGCTCGTCGCCGTAGAGAATCGGAGCCAGGATCCGGTACCTCCGCAAGTCGCCCTCGTGATAGACGTCCTCGTACCCGTAAAGGGGGTGGTGGTGGATCATGATCCGCCAGGTGGAGTCGTGGGTGGCGAGGGCCTCGCGGAGCCAGAGGAACTGACCAGGCCCGTCGACGAGATCCTGCGAGTTCGTGCGAAAGAAGGTCACCTCGCCGTCGCCAAAGGTCGTCGTCGAGTAGGAATGGCCCCCCATGTGGAACCGTTCGTAGTTGCTCATCTCGGGGATGAGCCGGGTCCACACATCGTGGTTGCCCAAGGTGTGATAGACGGGAATGCCTGCCTCGAGGACGGAAGCGAAGGGAGCCTCGAACTCCTTGGCGATGACCTCCGAAAAGTCGCCGCGCTCGCTCAGAATATCGCCAAGAAGGAACACGCCGTCGATGGGGCGTTCCGCGTGGACGGCGGCGATGCGACCGGCGACAAGGGCAGCGCTGTCGAGCCGGTTCTCCGTGTCGCCGGTAAGGGCGAACCGCCACACCCCGTCGTCGGGGGTCGGTGCAGGACCGGCGATCCGTGCGTCCGCATCGACAGGGAGGACAGCGTACGTCATCGCCTCGGCGACCGTGACCAGCAACCCCGCCGCCACCGCCAGCGAGGCCACCCGTGAGGGGAGGGTCGTGCTGCACCTCCGGAACCAGGCGAGGAGGCCCAGAATCCCCATCACAGCCGCGATCCCCCCGGCCGCGACCAGGGACCAGAATCCCGCGAGGCCGTAGTAGAATCCCGAGTGCCAAAGCGTCCCCGGGTCGAAGGAAAGCTGGGTCGCGGCGGTAATCAGCCCTCCACCAGCCATCAGCCACGCCAGCCCCGGCAGCCAGCCGCCTCCGGGGCGCCCAGCCACGTTGCCTTCCGTTCCCGATGTCTGCTCCAACGCCAGTGCTTCGCTCATTCGCATTCCTTCCCTTTTGATCGCCAGAACGGGAGCGGTGGTGGCGCTGGAAAGTCAACCCTTGGCAAAGAAGGCCTTCGTTCCCCGGTCTGCCACCGCCGTCTCGATGCGCGAAAGGGCGTGTACATAGGCGGCGGTCCGGAGAGGAATCGCTTTCTCTTCGCCGACCGCCACGATGCGGTTTGTCTCCGTCACCATGCGATCGCGGAGCCGTCGCTGGACCTCCTCCAGTTCCCAGTAAAGGCCCATGCGGTTCTGGACCCATTCGAAGTAACTGACGGTGACGCCTCCGGCGTTTGCGAGAATATCGGGGACGACCCGCGTGCCCCTGCCCCAGAGGATTTCGTCGGCCTCGGGCGTCGTTGGGCCGTTCGCCAGCTCGACGATGAGGGGTGCCTTGATGTCCTTCGCGTTCCTGCCGGTGATCTGGTTCTCGAGAGCCGCCGGGATCAGCAGGTCCACGTCGAGCTCCAGCAACTCCTCGTTCGTCAGCCGTTCGTGGTCCGTCTGGTGGCAGACGGATCCCTCGCAGTAGACGGCGGCGAGTTCGCGGCTGGACTCCTTGACCTGGCGGACGCTGGGGATGTGGAGCCCGTCGCCGGAGAAGATGGCGCCGCGGGAGTCGCTGACCGCCACGACCTTGTAGCCCGCGTCGAAGAGCAACTGGGCGACGATCGATCCCGCATTGCCGAACCCCTGGACGGCGACGCGGATATCCCCCGGCCGGCGGCCGTCCCTCTCGCGAAGGGTCTCGATCACATGGAACCCGCCGGTCGCCGTCGCGGTGTCGCGGCCGAGGCTGCCGCCCATGCTCAACGGCTTGCCGGTGATCACCGCCGGCGTAATCTGGCGCCGGATCTTGTTGTACTCGTCGACCATCCATCCCATGATCATCTGGTTTGTATAGACGTCGGGAGCGGGGATGTCGGTGTCGGGGCCGATGAAGTCGGCGATGGCGGAGATATAGGACCGGCTGAGGCGCTCGAGCTCCGCGCGGGACAGCTCCTTGGGGTTCACGGCCACGCCGCCTTTGCCCCCGCCGTAGGGCAGGTCCAGCGCCGCGCACTTGAAGGTCATCCAGAACGCGAGGGACTGGACCTCGTCGCTCGAGACGCCGGGATGAAATCGGATCCCTCCCTTGGCCGGGCCACGCGTTTCATCATAACGTACCCGGTACCCGGCGAACACCCGGAGGTCCCCGTTGTCCATGCGCACGGGCACGGACACCTTCAGCGATGCCTTGGGAAACTTGAGGCGCTCCGCCGTGTCTGGCGAGATCTTGATGTGCGCGAGCGCGGCGTCGAGGCGGCTTGACGCGTCCTTGAAAAGCGAATCGTCCATGGTGGGCTCCTTGGTGTTTGGTTGGCCGGTCAGGTCTTGAAGCGCATGCCGCCATCCACCGGGAGCAGAACCCCGGTGAGATAATCGTGCTCGCAGAGAAACCGCACGGCACGGGCAATGTCCTCTCCACAACCCTCGCGACCAAGCAGCGTGGCGTTGCGGTCCTCTTCCTTCTTCCACTCGGGATAATCGTCGGGAAAGATCATCGGCCCCGGGCCTATCGCGTTGGCGCGCACCTCCGGTCCGAGGGCCTTCGCCAGTCCGTAGGTCATCGTCACGATGCCCGCCTTGGCGATGCAGTAGGGGAGATGGGCGGGCGAAGGGCGGTCGGTGTTGACGTCCGCGAGGGAGACGATCACCCCCCAGCCGGCCTTCTTCATCGCCGGGCCAAGGTATCGCGCCCAAAAGAACGGACCCTTCAGGTTGGCGTTCATCGCCAGATCGTAGTCCGCCTCTGTCGTTTCGTCGAGAACCGCCTCGGGCCAGATGGCGGCGTTGTTCACGAGGATGTCGATCCCCCCCATCGTCTCCAACGCTTCATCACACGCCCGTCGGATTGCCGGCACGTCGCTTTGGTCCGCCCGGACCAACAAGCTCTGCCGGCCCATGGCCCGAATCTGTTCAACGACTTCCCTCCCTTCGTCGACGGAGTGGTTCACGTGCACGACGACGTCCGCCCCCGCAGCCGCCAATTCCAGTGCGGTCGCCTTGCCGATTCTTTTTCCCGCCCCTGTGACGAGGGCCCGTCTGCCCTCCAGAACCCGGTGTTCCCCGGCCATGCCCGATCTCCCTTACGCGTAGCTGGCGGCCATTCCTGCGGGAGCCGGGCTGCGGAGCACAACCGCCGTCTTGTCCGGGGCGAGCACTCCCTTTTCCCGCAACTGCCGAAGGACATAGGTCACCATTTCCCGCGAGGAGCCCACATAGCTGGCGAGATCCTGATGACTCAGGGGGAGATCGATGACCCACCCGTCGTCCGCCTGCCTGCGGCCGGCCACTTCCGCCAACAGGCCAAGAATGCCGAGGATCCGTTCCTCAACCGGCTGGATAAGCACCTCCAGCAGGCGGACGCACAACCGGTCATGAAACCGCAGGGCGGCCCCGGCCAACTCGAGCGCGTCCTCCGGTGACTGGTTCGCCAGTGCCTTCAGGTCGTTTTCCGTTAGGGCCACCAACAGGGACGGGACCAGTGCAACGGCAGCCGGGCCGTCCTCCTCCAGGTGGACAAGTTCGCCCGGCCGGGCAAGCAACAGGGTCCCGGGCTTTTCACTTCGCCCGGCAGCCAGCACCTGCATCACGCCTTCCAGAACGATCCAATACCCGCCTTTCGTTCCATCTCCGCGGCGGACCTGACGCCTCGATCCGAAACGTCGTTCGATCCCGAGCGTCCTCGCCCGGGCGAGGCATTGGGGGCTTAGCCCCGGGTGGTGTTCAGTCATTGTCGATCAGGGCTCCGTTCGACCGGAAGTGATGGCCCCCAGAGGGCAAGGCCGGGGCCAGCTGGCGGGCGCTCGGGAAGTCCCCAATCTTCAACGGTCGACCCGATAAGGCGATGGCGGTTCGCAACTCTTCCGCGATGGGCACTTTGGCACTGGCACATTCCGGCGCGACCATCCGGCACACCGGCCTTCCCCGCCAAGAATCAACTTGATGTTGTTCCTCCCCCTACGGGCTCCTCGGTCGATTCATGCCATGTGCGAGGAGTCCGCCACGCGGATGAAGGACTATCTGGTTTTCGGAGACGACGAGGATCGCGACCTCCCCGCGCGCGAAGGCGAACGGTCCGTTTGGTGGGAAGTCAGCGGCACGGTCGTCGGCTTGTCGGCGATCTTTGTAACCGTCGGGCTGGTCGCCAACGACCGCAGTGGCTCCCTGGTAGGGCCTGTGGGTGCGGGCACCACCGCCGCTCTCCAGTTCCTTCTTGGCAGCTTTGTAAGCTTCCTCATCCCCGCGGCCCTTCTCGTTCTTTCCATCCAGCTGTTCCGCGGCCGGGTCACGCGATTCGCCCCCGCCCGCTTTCTCGGGCTGGTGCTGCTCCTTCTTGCAATTACCGGCCTGCTCGCGCTTCCCGATGCGGACAACCCGGACTACCGCCGGGAGACCATGGAGCGCGCCGGAGCCGTGGGCACCTTTATGGTCGAGTGGGACGGCCTCCGGCTTGTCGGCGCCTTCGGGACCGTAGGCGCCACCATGATTCTTTCCGCCATCGGCCTGTTCGGGCTCGCGCTGACCGCACACCTTCGCCTCAGCGAACTTCTCATTGCCGCACTCTCCCGCCGCTGGCTTCCCGAACGATCGGTCGCAACCGGCGTCGACGTCACCCTCGCCGATGCCGACACCGACGTGGGAATCGACCCGGAAATCGGAGAGGAAGTGGAGCCCGATGCGCCGACCGATCCCGCCATGGACATCCAGGACGAGCCCGACGCCCCGGCGGACAGGGAGGACGCCACGCCATCGCGCCCTTTTTTCCGACGGCTTTTCCGGGGATCCCGCCCCGAGTCCGTCCTCGCCGCCCCCGACCCGGAGGAGGAGGAGGAACTCGCTGACGAAGAGTTCTTCGACGAGGATGCCGCCGCTGCCGCCCGCGCTCTCGAAGAAGCCCGTATAGACGAGGAATACGAACTCGCCCTCCGTCAATCCTCCGATGGCGAGGACGAAGACATCCTTTTCACCGACCATTCCCAGTCCCTCGATCTCATCGAGGGCAACCCGGTGAATGAGGCGAAGGTTGGAGAAGGCCTCGCCAAACTGTTCCCCACCCGGTGGGAAAATGACGAGGGCGGGGTGGTTCGACGGGAGCAAAAGGAAGGGGAGGACGACAGTGACCCCCTCTTTGCGGAGGGGCTGGACACCCGCCCCGCCGGCGCCATGGCCGCCCTCGAGGCCGCGTCCGTCAGTGCCATGGAGGACGACGAGCGCGTCGCAACACGCAACCGCCAGCTCGCGGAATACCGCCTCCCCGATGTGCAGCTCCTCGACAGCCCCCCCGTCGTGGATGCCCGCATGCCTCGCGAGGAGATGCTTGAAATCTCGCAAACCCTCGAGAAGACCTTCGCCGATTTCGGTATCCAGCTGAAAGTCATCGAGGTGAAGCAGGGTCCCGTTGTGACGCGGTTCGAACTGCGCCCTGCGCCCGGCGTCAAGGTCTCGCGCATCGTCTCCCTCGAGCACGACATCGCCCTCGCGATGAAGGCCGTGAGCGTCCGCATCGTGGCGCCGATTCCCGGCAAGGCCGCCGTCGGCGTCGAGGTGCCCAATCGCAAGCGGGCCGGCGTCTATCTCAAGGAACTGGTCAGCGCGGGCGAGTTCTGGGACCATCCGAGCCCCCTCGGTTTCGCCCTCGGGAAAACCATCGAGGGCCTTCCCTACTTTGCCGACCTCAAGAAAATGCCCCACCTCCTTATCGCGGGGGCCACCGGTGCCGGCAAGTCCGTCTGCCTCAACACCATCATCTGCAGCTTTCTCTATCGCATGCGGCCGGACCGGCTGCGGTTGCTGCTTGTCGATCCGAAACGCGTCGAGATGTCGATCTACGAAGGCATCCCGCACCTGATCTCGCCGGTGGTCTGCGAGCCCAAGGCGGCGGCCGCCGCCCTTCACTGGGCGGTCGAGCAAATGGAAGAACGCTACAAGACCCTCGTCGAGTTCCGTGTCCGCAACATCGACGGCTACAACGAGATTGCCCTCGATCCCGAGCGCGCCGCCCGCCACGGCAGCCGCAACCCCGAAGTCATGCCCCACATGGTCATCGTTGTCGACGAGCTGGCGGACCTGATGGTGGTCGCCAAGAACGAGGTCGAGGAATCAATCCAGCGTCTGGCGCAGATGGCCCGTGCAGTCGGCATCCACCTCATCCTGGCGACTCAGCGCCCCTCCGTGAATGTCATCACGGGGATCATCAAGGCGAACTTTCCGACGCGCATCGCTTTTCAGGTCCGCCAGAAGGTCGACTCGCGGACCATTCTCGACGCAGGCGGAGCAGAGGCATTGCTTGGCCGTGGCGACATGCTGTATGCTCCCGCGGGTGCAGCGAAGCCTCAGCGCATCCAAGGCGCCTTTGTCTCCGACGGCGAGGTCGAACGACTCGTCGGACACTGCAAATCACAGGCGGAGCCCATGTACGACGTGGAGGAGTTCGAGCCTCTCCTCAGTGAGAAGGAACAACGCGAGCTCGCACGCCTCATGGGGGCGAACGTCGAAAGCATGGACGATCTCGACGAGCAGGACCGGGTCGCCCGGGGAACAAACCGCACAATGGGACGCGTGAGCGCGGGGATGTTTGTGCCCCACGACGGAGGCAGCGCCCAGGCCGGGGATGAGGAAATTGACGAGGCGCTCGTGCGGGCCGCCGCCCGCGTCATCCTCGAGGGACGCAAAGGCTCTACCTCCCTTGTCCAGCGCCGCCTCAAGGTTGGCTTCGCCCGCGCCGGCCGCCTCATGGACATGCTCGAGGAAATGGGCATCGTGGGCCCCTACAAGGGGAGCAAGCCCCGGGAGATCCTCGTCGATCCGGACGCCGCAATGGCCCAGCTCGACGCCCTCGAGGAGCAGATCAAGCGCTCGGGCTCCAGTGCTCGCGCTGCTGCCGAACTCGACGGCGAGGCCGGCTGACCCCCCCATCCCAACTCCCTGTTTTCCGGTTGCGGACAACCCGCCCCCCCGTTGGGGTGACGCTTCCCGCGGCGGGGACCGATTCCCCGCGCCCAATTCAACCAAACGGCACCCTCCATGGTCTCGAAGTTCCTCGTTCCCCAGGTTTTCCTCGGTCTTTTCCTCCGCAAGCTCGAGATTGAAGGCTTCGACAAGTTGGTCGAGTCCCTCCCCTGGCGCCTTCCCGAGCTCGACGGTCAGCCCCAGATCGCCCGCGATGTTCCCAAGAACGCACCCCCCGACGGCATCCGCGCCCGCTTCCCCTCCGCCGACGGCCGCCAGATCCTCGAGATCGCCCCCGCGAAGATCCAGTTCCGCATGCTCCCCGGCGACCTCGGCGAGGCCCAGGGCCCCCAGCAGCAGCGCGCCCTCAAGCCCCTCCCCATCGCCGAGTCCTTCGCCAAGTTCATCCCCATGGCCCTCAAGGTCCACTCTGTCTTCAGCGAGCACTACGGCGCCACTGCCGTCCGAATCGGTCTCCTCACGGAACTCTTCGCCCACCTGGGCGCCTCATCCAACCAGCAGATGCAGAACACCCTCCTCGCCGCCAAGAACCACTTTGGCGAGCGCCTGCAGGAACTGCACATCTCCGGCCTCTCGCGTCCCGCCCTCGGCGACCGCACGGTCAACCGCTGGGTCCGCGTCAAGCCCCTGCGCTCCAACGACCAGAGCCGCTCCGACGTTGCCATGGGCGTCGAGATCGACATCAACACCCTTCCCGATGACCAGTACGACCTGACCGCCGAGCACGTCGAAACCTTCCTCAACAGCGTCCAGAAGCACCTTGAGGAGGACGTGCCCCTCCTCCAGGACGAGTCGCTGTTCAAAACGTGACCGGGCGCCACCGCGCCATGAGCACCCCTCCGCCGGAATCCTCCCCCCGGCCCGTCTGGTCCAAGCGGGTCGGGGACGCCTCCCTCAACGAACAGAACATCCTCTTTTGCGCCGGGCGCGATGTTGTCGGAACTCCCCCTGCGGAGGAGCGCCTCGCCCAGGCCGACCTCGCCACCAACGCCGCCCATCTCCTCATGCTGGTCGAGCAGGGTCTCGTCACGACGGAGGACGGTTCCGCCGCCGCAACGGCGCTGCTCGAACTGCGGCGTCGCGAACAGGCCGGGCAATCGCTCCTCGATCCCGCCTGCGAGGATATACACATCTCCATCGAGACGGCGGTGACCCGCGCGGCGGGGGAGGGCGCGGGCGGGCGCCTTCACACCGCACGGTCGCGAAACGATCAGGTTGCCACCGACATGCGCCTGTGGCTCCGGGCGGAAACGGCCGACGCCGTCGCCGAACTCGCCGCCCTCGCCGAGGCCATCGCCGGACATGCCCGTACCCACCTTGACGTGCCGTGCCCCGGCCTCACCCACGGCCAGCCCGCCATGGTTACCAGTTGGGGGCACTGGACCATGAGCTACCTGCCCCGGCTCCTGCGCGATGCCCGCCTCTACAACGCCCTCCTCCGGGAACTCGTCACCTGCCCCCTCGGTGCCGCCGCCAGCTTTGGCACCTCCTGGCCCATCGATCGCGCCCGCGCCGCCGAACTCCTCGGCTTTCGCCATCCCACGCCATCCGGCGCGGACGGCATCTGGTGTCGTGGGGAACTTGAGCTTCGATTCGCCGAAGCCGCCGCCCAGCAGCTCGGCCACCTCGCCGGCATCGCCCAGGACCTCATCCTCCTCAGTACGCCCCCCCGCGATTGGATTCGCCTCGCCGACGAACATGTGACCGGCAGCAGCATCATGCCGCAGAAGCGGAACCCGGACTTTGCCGAGGTGACCCGCGCCCGCGCCGCCCACGCACGCGGCATCGTCCAGTCCCTCGCCGGAATCACCACGGCGCTCCCGTCGGGTTACAACCGCGACACCCAGTGGACCAAGTATCTCCTGTTCGAGGCGGCGGACAACCTTGCGGGAGCCGCCGCTGTCTATACATCTGTCTTTGGCCGCATCCGGGTAAACGGCCCCGCCATGAGGGCTGCCTGCGCCGTCGGATTCCTCAATGCCACGGACGTTGCCGACTATCTCGCCAGGACGCGCGGCCTCCCGTTCCGCAGCGCGTATAGACACTTGGGCGCGGCGGTCCAGGCCTGCGAGGGCCACGGTGCGCTGACCCGCGAGGCGTTGAACGCGGCCCTCGACCGGGACGGAATCCCGCCCCTTACCGCGGCCGAATGGGAGCCCCTCAACGATCCCACCGGGCTCCTGTCGCTCCGCGACCAGCCCGGAAACCCCCATCCCGAACGCACCCGGCACGCCATCGACCTGCTCCTCGGCGAAATCCGCGAGGAGGCCGCGGCGGCCTCCGCCGAGGAGAAAAAATGGCGTGCCGCCGAGGATCGGCTCTGGCACCTTCTCGCGAAACTCGCCGGCTAGGAGGCGCAAGGAGATGTCCTTTATCCGAAAACTGTTTGGCGGAGGAGGAAACGACGAGGGGGAGCGCAAGGGCGACGACGCCGGGGCGGAACGCCCCGATGAACTCCCCACGACCGAGGTCGACCTTTCCGGTGCCGGCAACCTCATCGATCTGGACTTCCTCGACTGGAACGAGGCCGCCCAGCTCGATTTTCTCCGCACCACCCTGCCCGACCTGTGCGGCGACCGCCTCGCGCCCCTCCTCGCGAGCGACCGGTTTCGCGGCAATCCCCACTGCTCGCCCGCGGACGCTGCCATCCTCTTCGCCATGACAGCCCGCCTCGAGCCCGGTCGCATCATGGAAATCGGCTCTGGCTATACCACCCGCGTCTTTCGCCAGGCAAAGGAGGTCTATCGCCTCCCTGGCGAGCTCATCTCCATTGATCCGGACCCCACCACCGACATCTTCGAGGACGTCGACGCCCATCTCGAGCAACCGGTCCAGGCCGTGCCCGTCGACGACTTTGAGATCCTTGTCGAAAACGAGATCGTCTTCCTCGACACGCCCCATATCTTCATCGAGGGAAACGAACTCGACTATCTTTATAGACATGTGTTGCCGGCGCTTAAGCCAGGGGTGGTCGTGGGAATTCATGGGATCCGACTGCCGCGGAACTACCGGCGGGAGGAAATCAAGGCCGGCTACTCGGAGCAGATGCTGCTCGCGGATTACCTCCGAGACCACCCGCGGACCGAGGTCCTCGTCGCCGGCGCCTGGCTGGCGGAACATCACCCCGACGCCCTTTCCAACGCCCTTCCCGCAGCCGCCCGGGAAAGCGACCCGACCTGCTTCTGGTTTCGGGTGGGATGACTTGCCCTAGATGATCCCGTTCGTTCTCAGGACAAAGAGGGCGAGGACGGCACCAAGGGCGGCGATGACATAGCCCCACTTGGAATCCGCCTTTGCGGCAAGCGTGATGCCCGCGAAGAAGATGAGCACCGCCACCCCGATCATCGACGGCCAGTTTGTCCGGGCCAGATTTTCAAGCGTTTCCATGGGAGGGGCTTCCGCAGGGAAATGGCGTCTGGGGGCAGTCAGTCAAAACCGGGAAACTCGCGTCGGTGCCGGAGCTTTTGATGGAATTCAGACCGGCATTCCGGGCAAAGCCAATAGTCGAAAGTCTCATGGACAGCGTCCTCTGCCTCGCGGACCTGCTCGGCGCTCATTTTTTCTAGCCGGGCCACCAGCCGTTCCCATTCCTCGCGTGCCGTTGGCAGGTCCGCGGACTCCACCTGGATTTCCGGACCCGGCTCGGCGACGATCTCCAACCGCAGCCGGTAACGATACTCGTTTGGTTCGATCCAACGGCCACACTGGTCGCAGACCCGGTCAGATTCCATGGCCTCCCCCAAAGAGAGCGAGGAGTACTGCGCCGAAAGCGGAGACGATTGCCAGCAGGTACAACCCGACAACGCCAAGGTGAAGGCGCGCCTGGCGGGCGAGCTCCGGATCGAGTTGGTCGAGGGCGGCGACCTGGCGCCAGGCAAAGCCGGCATGGCCCCGTGCGATCGCCAATTGGCAGGCGTGAAACCGCGCCACCGCATTTTCGGGAGCACCGGCGATCGCCGCGAGCAGCGGATCGATCGCCACCCCTGGCCGCCACCAATGGCTCAACGCCACACGGCCGTACGCCTCCGCCGCTTCGCTGCTCGAGCGGTTTTCCCGCAGCACCTCCCCGAAGAGCCCAAGTGCTGCCCGCCAGTCGCCCAGCCCCTCGAGGCATCGCCCGAGCCCCAGCATGTGGCGCGGGTTCCCCGGTTCCACGTCGAGCGCTCGCCTGAACAAAGGCAAGGCCTCGCCGTGGCGGCCCTGTTGAAGGTGAATCTGGCCGATCGTTGCCAACACTTCACCGTCGGCAGGGTCCTCGCGGATTACCGCCTCAAAGCGCGCGATCGCTTCATCGTGGCGGCCAAGGCTGGAGAGCACTCCCCCCGCCGCACGTTGATAGGCCATCTCTTCCGGATCCAGCTCCGCCGCCCGCTCGAAGCAGGCGAGAGCGGCCTTCTTGCGCCCTTGAAGCTCGTGCAGATGACCCAGGTAGAAGCTGACGCCGGGTTCGTCCGGATGGTCTTCCTGGACTTCTTCGAGGAGGGCCTGGGCGATCACCTTGTCACCCGCCCGGAGGTGGAGTCCCGCGAGCCGGGTGCGGGGTTCGGCCCTTCCCGGGAGGTATTCGGCCGCCTTCTCGAAGGCACGGGCAGCCTCGCGGAGCAGCCCTGTCTCTTCTGCAACCTGTCCGGCAAGGAGCCACCCGACACCTTCCTCGGGATGGGCGCGCACCATCAGCGCGGCGACCTCGCGCGCCTCCTCCAGGCGGGCCCCCTTGCGATAGAGCCCACCGATGTTCACCAGCGCACCGGGATGAGTTTCCTCCTGGTCGAGCACCTGCTGATAGAGGGCGATGGCGGAGCGGTCGTCTCCCATGTGTTGTGCCAGCAGTCCAAGATGGAAGAGGAGTGAGGTGTCGTCGGGATGGTCATCGAGAGCCCCTTGGAGGAGATCACGGGCGTCCTCGTGGCGGTCGAGGTCGACAAGGGCGGACGCGGCTTCAATCGCGAGGGGAGGGCGATTGCCCGCGAGGACGAGGGCGCGCCTTGCCCACTCGTGCGCCATCGGGGCATCGCCTGCGGCGCGATGCATACGGGCCAGATGGAAGGCAATGGCAACAGCGTCCGGGTCGATCTGTGCTGCCTTTCGGAGCAGGTCGATCGCCCGGTCGCGCTTGCCAAGATCCTCAAGCGCGATGGCCAGGTACATTCGGGTTGTGGTCGATTCGGGGTGGGTGCGGAGCGTTTCCTCGAGTTGTTCGACGGCGGTTTCAGGGTGGCCGGCGAGGTAGCGGAGGCGAGCCATGGCAATGCCCGCTTCGAGGCTGGCAGGGTCGCGCTCGAGAGCCTGCTCGAGCACCTCCTCGGCGTCCTCGAGGGCACCCGCGTCGGTGAGCGCCTTGCCCAGCAGGGCTCGCGCTTGCGTCGGGGCGCTATCGCTCCGCACAAAAGAACGGAGCACGGCGACGGCCATGGTTGGCTTGTCCGCCTGCATGTAGGCCTCGGCCAGCATGAGGGGGAGCTCCGGATTGCCAGGATCGAGGTCGCGCGCCCGGCGCAGGTGGTCAACGGCCTCGCCCGGACGTTCGAGTTCCATGCACGCCCCGGCGAGTCCCATTCGCGCCTCCGCGAGCGTCGGGGCGAGGTCCGCCGCGCGCTCGAAGCAGGCCATCGCCTCTTCCGGCTCCCCGTCGTCGAGCAGCCGGTTGCCCTTCTCGCAGAGACCCTCCGCCTCGACGCGTTCGTGGCTCCAATCCGGTTGTTCAGGAAATGAATGCATAGAACCGCCTGACCCTTCCATCCGCGATTGGAGGCCAGGGGCGGTACCCTCGCAAGGGGCAATTGACAGGTACGAAAGGACATCCCTCAGGCCGACCGCTCGAGCAGTTCCGCCGCCAGGTCCAGCGAGCGCGCCGATGCCGCCCCGCCATTCAGGAGACGGGCGATTTCCCCTTGCCGGGCGATGCCGTCGAGGACCTCGAGGCGCGAGGTTGTTCGGCCCGCGGCTTCCTCCTTCCGCACGCGCAGGTGATGATGGGCGGCGGCCGCGATCGCCGGCTGGTGGGTCACGCAAAGGACCTGGGAGGAGGCGCCGAGCTGTGCGAGCCGCTCGGCAATGCGGCCCGTTGCCGCCCCGGAGACCCCCGAGTCGATCTCGTCGAACACAAGCAACCGCGGGTCGCGCCGTTCTGCGTCGAGCGTCTTCAGCGCCAGCAGCACCCGGCTCAATTCCCCGCCCGAGGCGACGTGCCTGAGCGGTCTCAGCGCCTCTCCCTTGTTGGCGGAAAAGTAGAGGTGGACCTCCTCGCTCCCCGCGGGGCCAGCGAACCCCCCATCGGCGAGCGGCACCCCCGCCCCGAGCGGTATCAGCCGCAATTCCAGGCGGACCGATGGCATGGCGAACTCGGCGAGAAGCGACCGCAGGGGGCGGAGAAGTTTCTCCCGCTTGTTTTCCCGCGATTGGCGGAGCGCCCTCGCCCGGGCGGCCAGCCGCTCCCGCGCCTCCGTCCATGCTGCTTCGAGCTGTTCGATCCGCGCCTCGCCGTTTTCAATGCCGTCAAGCTCCGAACGGAGTTCGGCGAGGCGGGCGAGTGCCGACGCCTCGTCGAGGCGGTGCTTCTTGAGAACGCGGCGGATGTCGGCGCAGCGCCCGTTGAGGGCGTCGAGGCGCTCCGGGTCCGCCTCGAGTCCATCCGCGGCCCGGGTGACCTCGAATGTTACCTCGCCGAGGCGCTCCTGCAGGTCCGCCAGGTCCGCCGCGAGCGGGTCCAGGCGAGGATCGTATCGCGCCGCGCCGGAGAGCGCCTTCTGTGCGGCGGAAATTGTTCCCGCGACATCTGTCTCCCCTCCGGCAAGGGCCTCCGCCGCCCCCGAGAGCCCGCGCCGGATCTCCTCGACACTCCCAAGGCGCCGGATCTCCTCCTCCATCGTTGCCAGTTCCCCCTCCTTCAGGTCGAGGTTCTCCAATTCCTCCACCTGGAACCGGAGGAATTCCGTGCGTGCGTCGCTTTCCCCGGCGCTGGCACGGGCCTCCTCGAGTGCCGCCTCCAACCCGCGGCACGCCTCCCACTCGAGCTCCACCTCCCGTCGCAGGCGCCCGTTGCCCGCCCAATCGTCATAGAAGTCCCGCTGCACCGATGGCTTGAGGAGCGTGTGCTGCTCATGCTGGGAGCTGATTTCGACAAGGTGGCTGGCGATCTGGGCGAGGAGGCCGGCAGGCACAAGACAGCCGTTCACCCAGGCGCGGCTGCGGCCCGAGGCGAGCACCTCGCGTCGCAGGATCAGGTCGCCCTCGGTGCCCGCCTCGATGCCATGGCCGGCGAGGAGCTCGGAAAGGGGGCCGCCATGGGACGTTTCAAAGAGAGCTTCCACCGTGGCGCGGTCCTCTCCGGTGCGGACCGCGGCAGGGGAGGCGCGGTCGCCGAGCAGAAGAAGCAACGCATCCAGCAGGAGCGACTTTCCCGCACCCGATTCCCCGGTCAGAACCGTCAATCCGTGCTCGAGTTCGAGCGCGGCATTTTCGAAAAGGGCGAAGTTGGCAAGTCGTAGATGGCGAAGCACGGCAGCGGGCCTTGTTTTGATTTTCCTTCGCCTAGCCGGATTGAGGGGCGAAGGCAAGGCGAAAGTGCGCCCGCGTCTTCAGATCGGGTCGTCGGTCAGGAAGGGCTTTGGGAGGTCTGGCAGCGCCTCGATGCGCGCCCGTCCCTCCTGGCGAAAGGCGAAGGCAAACAATCGAAGTTGGCTGGTGGCGGTCCACTGGCGCTCGGCAAGGATCAGACCTTCGGCGCGGAGCCGGTCCAGTGCCGCGTCGACGATTTCCCGATCCCCGCGATACTGCAGCAGAAAGCCCGAATCGGCATCTCCGATGCGGTAGGCCTTGGCGAGTTCGCGGGCCACTTCGGCCGGATCCTCCACCGTTGATTCGACTCCCCAAATGACCCCCTCCCATGGAAAAACGTGATGCCGCATGGCGAGGATGTTCATATCGCGCGTGACGACCATGACCGGTTGGTCCGGTTGTCGGATGGCGGCCAGATGCTGGATGGACTGGCGCATCCAGACGCCTTGGTTGGCGACCTCGAGGAGGAGCATGGCCGTCGCGAGGACGGCGAAGGTGCTCCTCCACGCAAGGCCCCACCACGCCCACCGTTGGGCCTCGTCCCATCCGATCGCCAGCACGACGATCACCGGCAGCGACAGGGGCGCGGCGTACCGCAGGGTGCTCTGGACATTTTCCCCGAGCGCCGAGACCGCCATGAACCCAAGGGCCGACCCAACGAGCAGACCCGCCAGGAAACGCCCGGCGAGCGGCGCCCGCGCCCGCCGCAGCCAGGACCAGGCAGCGTACAACGCCACCGCGTACAGAAGCATATAGACGATGCGGAAGAGCGAGGGCCCCAAACCGGTGAGCGACTCCGCCACAGCGCCGTCGGAGAAGAAGGCGGAAATCTGGTTGCGAAAGACATCGGAAGGGTCCGGGAACGCGCCGGTGGAGGTTTCCTCGCGCTGGGTGCCGAGGGCGAGGAGGAGCGGAACAACGCCGGCAAGGGCGGCGGCGAGAGGGGCGAAGATCACCCAGCCGCGGGCCGGTGCGGGATCGTCCGGCGTTCGTTGGAAGCGCAGAAGAAGCCCGACGGCCACCATGCCGAAGAGGACGAGTTGTGCCGAGCCGTGGACATACAAGGTGAGGGTCCCGGCCAGCGTGGCGAGAAGACCGCGCCGCCACCCAGGCCGCTGCCAGTATGCTGCCATCCCCCAGAACCAGAATGCGCAGCAGGTGACCAGCGGCATCATGTAGCGGAACTCGGTGCCGATGGTGAACCAGTAGGGGGACAGAAGGGTCAGGGCCATGGCGGGTAGAAGCACCGTGCGCAGGCGCATTTGGCCGATCCAGCCGGCGAGGCCGAAGGTCGCCACCGCGGCGGCCAGAATCGAGCTCAGGCGGAGCATTCGCTCCCACTCGCCGAGGGTTTCACGGAAGAGCTTGGCATAGAGAAAGGGGAGGGGGGAGTGACCGGCGGCGAGGCGCTCCTCGAGCATGAGGTTGAAGGGCATGCGCGAGGCCTGGAGCGTGTAATACTCGTCGAGCCAGAAACCGCGCTGTGTCGCAAAGGCATAGCGGAGGAGGAATCCGGCGGCGGCGAAGGCGGCGACCATGGCCCAGTCGCGTGGCAGGAGGCGGCCATCGTCGAGCGACGTGGATGCTTGGGGCGACGAGGGATCCATGGCGGCGCTAGGCGTTCCCAGCCCCCGCCAGCGCGTCAACCGAAGCAGATCAGAATGTGGTGAATGAAATTCGCTCTGGCTGTTAGAAACCTCCGGCGGGCGTGTCCCCCGGACCCAGGAGGAGTTCCATGCAGCAAGGTGTTTCCACACCGCGCCTCGAGCGCCAGAGCGAGGTCCGGGGGCTCTTTGGCCGCCTCCTCTTTCGTTTCCGAACCTTCGGGCGCATGCTCCGCGATCCCAGTTACCGCCTGCCGGGCCGGCTCAAGCTGATGCTTGTGCTGGTCGCCGCCTACACGATCTTCCCCTTCGACATCATCCCAGACATCTTCATTCCGTTGGGTTTTGCGGATGATCTGGCGCTGCTGGGCGCGGCGCTGGCCTGGCTGAACAAGGAGATCGACCGGTACCTCGCGCGCGAGCGGCGGTAAGAAAAAAAAGGGCGGGGCCCCACGCGGGAGGCCCCACCCCTTGATGCTCCGCAAAGGCCCTTGCCCTCAGGCGCGTTCGACGTAGCGCCCGTCCTCCGTGCTCACACGCACCTTTTCGCCGGTCTTGATGAATGGCGGCACCTGGACAGCCATCCCCGTCTCGAGGATCGCTTCCTTGGTGATCGAGCCGCTGGTGTTGCCCTTCGCGACGTTGTCCTGCGTTTCCACGACCTCGAAGACCATCTTCGGCGGAAGGTCGAGTCCCACCGGTTCACCGTTCCAGAACGACATGATCACTTCCGCGTCACCAACAAGGAACTTTGCCTGAAAACCCAGGAAGTCCTCCGTAAGGAGGATCTGGTCGTAAGTCGTCAGGTCCATGAAGTGATATCCGTCGGGGTCGTTGTAGAGGTACTGGACGGTGCGCTGCTCGAACTCGGCGATCTCCGGATGATCGGCGGACCCCTTGTAGGTTTTTTCGATCACCAGGCCGTCGTTGTAGCTCTTGAGCTTGACGGTGGTGGACGGCTGGCCTTTGCCCGGCGTGCGGTGGTCGAAGGACGTGACGATGAACAGCTTTCCATCGACGACGATCTTCATTCCCGGGCGAAGGTTGATGGGATCAATCGTGGGCATCGGAAGGGAACGGCTCCTGGGGGAATTTGCGGCGGGGTTTTGACCTGACCCGGCGCGGGGCCGTCAAGGGAGACGTGCCCCGCCGGTGCAGAGGCCCTTCAGGGCGCCTCCATGGCTTCGAGCGGCATGGCGACGGCCACCATGCGTGGCTCGCCCATGTTTCCGACCCGATCCACCCCGACAACGGCGACTGTTCCCACGGGATCCCCTTCCACCTCGACCTCCCGCGTGTCCAGCCCTTGGTTCGCGGCCTCTGTCATGGTCATGGTTCCCCGCAGCGGCAGGGTCGTTTCGGTCGTTCCGGCCGGCATGATGCCTTCCATGGCCCATGCGTCGCCCCGCTTTGCGTAGACGATCCAGCGGAAGGACGCTTCGCGGCCTTCCGGGGTCCAGCGCACCCGCACCGCGTTCTCTGCTTCGTTCGCCACCGCGGCCACGTCCGGTGCCTCCGGGCCCTCGTCGTCGAGCCATGGCGAGGGCGGCACCAGCGCCGGTTCGCTGTACAGGCCGTCCTTCAGCCGCTGGGCGATTTCCGATTCGCCGAGGAACATCTTCATGCTGAAGTGTACTGTTCCCGTCGCGCCGGGCATCCCCCGCGCCACGAGGATCTGGTTGGGAATCTCGTCGGGATTGTGACGGGAATCCTCGGGGTTGGCATATCGGCTTGTGAACAGGCCGGGCCAGATGTTCCGCCCCTCGGTGTTGTTCTCGATCCACCACCCGAGGAGGAGCGGGAAGCTCTGGGGCACCTGGCCGATGGGCCAGTAGAGCTGTGGCGTGAAGTAGTCCACCCACCCCTCGTTGATCCACTTACGGGCGTCCGCATAGAGTACCTCGTGCTGGTTGAAGCCGCGGATGTCGCGCGGGTGGGACGGTTGCCAGATGCCGAAGGGGCTGATGCCGAACTTTACGTGGGGCTTCTCCTCCTTGATGGCGGTATACAGGTTCTGGATGAAGATATTGACGCCGTCGCGGCGCCAGTCTCCACGACTCATGTTCCCCCCGTTTTCAAGGTACGCCTGCCAGGAGTCCTCGTCCGGGAAGTCGTCGCCGTTGTTGTAGGAGGGGTAGGGGTAGAAGTAGTCGTCGAAGTGAATGGCGTCGACGTCGTAGCGGGTGACGACATCCATGACGACGGCGAGGGAGTGCTCGCGGACCTCGGGGAGGGAGGGGTCGAGCCAGTAGTAGCCATCGTCGCCGAGCTGGCGGGCGAGTTCCGGGCGCTTCTTCACGATGTGATTGTCGGATATGGTCTTCGTGGCGGGATGGTTCGCGCGGTAGGGGTTGAACCACGCGTGGAGTTCCATGCCGCGGGCGTGGGCCCCGTCGATCCAGAACTCGAGCGGATCGTAGTAGGGGTCCGGCGGGGTGCCCTGCTCGCCGGTGAGGTAATAGGACCAGGGCTCGATCGTGGACGCGTAAAGGGCGTCGCAGTGGGGACGCACCTGAAAGATAATGGCGTTGAGGTTCATCTCGGCGGCACGATCGAGGATGGCGACCGCTTCGGCCTGCTGCTGCTCGGTGGTCAGGCCTGGCTCTGACGGCCAATCGATGTTCGCGACGGTTGCCACCCATGCCGCGCGGAACTCCCGCCGCGGTTCGGGGAGGTCATTCCCTTCGGCTGCCGATACCATCGAGGCGGAGCAGGCCAGAGCCAGCGCCATAGCCGCACCGGCCAAACGTGTCAGGGGGCGGAACATAAGCACACCTTTTCGAAGGATGGGGGTTAGTTGCTCCCAGCACACGAAGGGCACGCACGCCGTGTGGCAAACGGATTCCCGGGTCACCAATCAACGCTCCACCACTTTGCCATTCTTTACTTGCCTATCGGTGACCTTGCCTGTCAGAGATTTCAGACACGTCGCGGGAGCGAAACCGTTTCAACCCCGCTTTTTTCAAGGAGGAGCCCCCCATGCCCCCAGCCGTCGACCAGCTTCCCGACCTGAACAGCCTTCACGACCTGCCTCCCGACCGGATCGAGAAATTCCAACGTCTCGGCCATACCGTCGTCCGCGGCCTCTGCAATCGGGAGGAGCTTGACGCCTACCTTCCCGCCATCGCCGAAGGGGTCGAATCCTACCGTCAGGAAAAGCTGAAGCTCGAGGACCGGGACACCTATCACAAGGCGTTCATCCAGGTGGCCAACCTCTGGCGCAGGAGCGAGGCGGTGAAGCGCTTCGTGATCGCGCAGCGCTTTGCGAAAGTTGCCGCCGACCTCCTCCAGTGTGACGGCGTTCGCATCTATCACGACCAGGCCCTCTTCAAGGAGCCGGGCGGTGGCCACACCCCCTGGCACCAGGACCAGTTCTACTGGCCCATCGACACCAGGAAAACGGTCACCATGTGGATGCCGTTCGTGCAGGCCCCCATCGAACGCGGCGCGCTGACCTTCGCCTCCGCCCTTCAGGAAAAGGGCGCCCTCGTTCACCTTCCCATCAGCGACGCCTCCAAGGAATGGTTCACCCGCTACATGATCGAGCACGACGTCGATTTGCAGACCTATGAGCTCGATCCGGGCGATGCCACCTTCCACATGGGCTTTACCCCCCACAAGGCGCCCGGGAACGCCACCGCCGAGATGCGCCCGGTGATGACCATCATCTACATGGACGCGGAGGCACGCGTGTCCGAGCCGGTGAACGACGCCCAGCCGTTGGATCTCGAGGCCTGGTTCCCCGGCCTGAAGCCCGGCGACCTCGCCGCGAGCCCCATCAATCCCTGCGTTTGGCACAAGGACCCGTCGAGAATCGACGCCGTCTAGCACGCTCGCCGTCTCCCCGGTGCGCCGGGGTCCGCCGCCTCTTTTCACCGCCCTGCTGCCGGAGCCTCGCCCCTCCCCAGCAGGGCCTCACTTTGTTTTTGACGACACCCGAGGGGGCTCACTTAAT
>CAYQTO010000002.1:0-78744 GCA_964420455.1 uncultured Candidatus Sumerlaeota bacterium
AATTCGTCCATGTCGTCGGGCTTCTCCGCCGGCAAGTCGAACGCGGATACCCGGAGGCCGACGCGCGTGAAGGGCCGGGGGAGGTACATGCGGTCCCACGTGCGGAACGTGTGGGCCCGTGTGGTGCCGAGGGTGAGGAGGTGGACGCGGGCCCCGGCGGCGCGGGCAATGGCCAGAAAGCCGGGCTTGGGCACGCACCGCGGCCCGCGGGGTCCGTCGACCGTGATCAGGCCGATCGCGCCGTCGCGGATTTCGCGCGCCATAGCGTGGCCGGCGACGATACTCCGGCTGGCGCTCGATCCCTTCACGACGGTCAGCCCGAACGCCCGCAGGACCTTTTCCATGAGCCGGCCGTCGCGGCTCGGGCTGGACATGACGCAGATGCGCTTGCCGTGGAGGTCGACCCGACGCGAGGCGGCCAACATCGCGAGCGCGTTGCCATGGTAGGTGGCCACCAGGACAGGATGATCCTCGAGCCCTTTGGACAGCGCGGCGAGGTCGTCGCGGTCGAAGTGCAGCGTCGCCAGCCAGGCGCGGAGGATCAACAGCCCAACAGGCACGACAAACCATTCGAGGAGGGTGAACTTGATCTGGCGCTTGGTGGGCATCGGGGGGCCTAGCGGTAGAGTTCGTACTCGGCGGGGTCACGGCGCAGAGGCACCATGCGGGGGCCGATGTCGAAGCCTGGCAGGAGGCCCGCCTCGAGGGCGAGGGGAAGCCGCGGCCGCGAGAGGGGCTCGGCGAGCACGCGGTTGAGCGCCTGGGTGCGGCGCCTCGGCTCGAGGAACTGCAGGGCGGCGGTCATCCGTCCGGCCTCCACGGGCACCTCCACCCGGTTCCCGGTGCGTCTATCGATATAGCTTACCGCGCCGGACCGCAACAGGGTGATGCCATCGGGGCCAATCTCGCCGTTTTCCGCCAAACCGTCGAGCAGATCGTCGTCCATTGGCAGCGCTCCATCGCGCCAAAGCCCCGGATACGCGAGCAACTCGTCCCGCTCCACACGCGTATAGACGTCCCGTTCTTCACGGGCATCCCCGAGCTTGTTGCGGACGCGGTCCGCGTGCTTTGCCTCGGGGTACGAGTTCAGCAGCCGCTGGTAATAGACGAGGCGGCGGGCGGGGTCGGCCTCGCGGTCGCCGAGGCGTTCGAGCTGGCGAGCGGCCTTGGTGCGCGTTTCCGCCACCAGCTCCTCGTCGCCGGCCTCGCGCGCGAGCGCCTCCGCCCGTGTATAGCGGCCGCTGCGCAGGTACTCCCGCGCCAGTTGCGGCTTCCACCCGGCCCCCCTCCCCGACAGGAACGACTCCGGCACCCGGCCGCCCGCGTCCAGCAGTGCGGGGTTCTCGATCGGCAGGGCGAACGGAAGGAAAATCGCCCGCGAGATCGTGTCGGTGAGAAAGAGCGCCCGGGCACGGGCCAGGAAGGAGGCGCGATCGCGGCGGGCCTCCTCTGCGCTGAGGCTGGCCGTGTCCCCGGGGACAAGGTCTCGGCCCTGGAGGAGGTAGGCGCGGAGGCGGCGGTCGCGCTGCTTTTCGGCTTCGCGAAGGTGCCGGTCGGGCCCAAAGCGGGGAAAGCGCTGGAAGGCGGCGGCGCGCCATTCCCAGGCGAGGCGGGGCGTGTCGGAGGCGAGCTGGGCGAGGGTGGCGCGGGCAAGCGGTCCGTCGCCGCGTTGGAGGGCGATGGCCGCGCGGGCGGCCGCCGCATCGTCGCGGGCGCGCGAGGTGGGAAAGTCCACCGCCAGCTCTGTCGCGTGGTCCTCCCCGCGCAGCAGGATCAGGTCGCGAAGCACCTCTGTATAGACGCCGAACTCGTCCGGCGAGAAGAAGAGGGCGTCGCCATCGACAACGCGCCGGGCGGCATCGCGGCGGGCGCGCTGCCGGGCCCGGATCTCGAGCGCGCGCTCGTGCCCGTCGAGCCGGGCGCCCCGGTTGTCCCGCAGCGCCAGCTCGCGGTTGTACCAGAACAGGGCCGTTTCCACCCGCTCCTCTTCGAGCGCCTTCTCGCCGTTGCGCCGGGCTTGGAGCCGGGCAAGGCGCACGCGGTCCTCCTCGTAATCGCGGACGACGCGTCGCGACCGCTGGAACGTTCGGCTCGTCGATGGGAATCCGGCGTCGACAACCTCGCGGGCGCGGGCCAGCTCCCGCCGCTGCACCGGCGTCAGGTACCGCCGTCCCACCAGCCACCAGTCGAGCGCCTCGAACGGCAGCGTAATGAGGGAGAAGAACTGGCCCTGGGCGGCCTCGCTGAGTGGCAGGAGGATGCCATTGACGAGGGTGCGGGTGTGTTCATAGCGGCGGTCGGCGCGCGCCTCGAGGAACCGTTCGCGGGGCTCGTGCACGCGCAGCAACCGAAGCAGGTTCTGCGTATGCGCATCCTCGCCGTAATCGCCGAGGGCCACCTCGGCCTGGTACTCCGTGGGGAGGGGGCGGTTGAGGGCCAGGGCGAGGGCTTCCACGTTCTCCGCGAGGGGGTTCAGCAGGCGACCCTCGCGGTCCGCCTGCTCCTCCTGGAGGCGCCGCAGCCGGGCCACCGTGCGCACGCCCGCCACGTCGCCCACGAGCGCCGCCCGCAACGCGTCGCGTGTGATCTCGTCTGCCGTGGGCTCCTGCGTATAGACAGGCACCGCCAGGGCCACCACCGCGAACACCAGCAGCCAGCTCCTCATGGCTCGCGGTACTCCATCAGCAGTTGCATGTCCTCGAGGGAGAGCAGGCCGGCGTTGCACATTTCCTCGAGCTCGAGGAGGGGGCGATTGCGGAGGGGCCGGAGGTGTTCGGGGAGGGGGTCCTCGCGCGGTAGCGGGGGGGATTCGGGTTGGGGCGGTTGCTCCTGCGCGGGTTCGGCGGCGGGCGGGGGCATGCGCTCGAGGCGCGGTCGCGACGCCTCGCGGGCCTGCTTCATCTCCTCCAGGTCCACCTCCGGCGAAAAGCGCTTCCTACGCGCTTCCTCCTCGGCCCGTGTCCGCTCCAGCACCTGGCGGCTCATCGCCGCGCGCACGGCCTTCGCCTCCTCCTCCGTCAGCGCGCCCCGGTCCTTCATCCGCGTGATGTCCGTCGTGTCCATGCCAAAGGGGGTGCGTTGCTTGCGCACCGCCGAGGCGATCAGCGACTTCAGGTACCAGCTGACGACGATCAGGCCGACCGCTGCAATGGTAGCAACCACCGTATAGACGACCACCTCAAACCAGTCATCGTCGGTGAACTGGCTGCCCTGGGCGAGGAGCAGGATCCACCGGAGGTGTTCGTGCATGGCCGCCACCTTATGTGGCGAAGAATTTGTCGACGATGACGTTGGCCGTGGCGGCGCTCATCTCGTCGCCGAGGAGTTCGAACTGGGTCAGGAGCTGGTTGAAGGCGCCCTTGAGCTCGCGGACGTTGCTGTTCACGCGCTCGGCGATGACGGCGATGGCGTCGTCGGGGGGGTCGATGCCACGGCGGGTGGCCTCGGCGCGGAGGATCGCCGTCCGCGTCTCGAGGTCCGGCGACTGGATGTCGACGATGACGCCCTGGCCAAAGCGCGAGCGGATGCGCGCATCCAGGTGGGCGATGTCCTTTGGCGGCCGGTCCGACGTCACCACGATCTGGCGCCCGTCCTGGTGGAGGATGTTGAAGATGTGGAAGAACTCCTCCTGGCTGCGTTCCTTCCCGGCCAGGAACTGGACGTCGTCGAGAAGGAGCAGGTCCGCCCGCCGGTAGCGATTGCGGAACCGCATCACCTGGTTGCTCTGGATCGCATCGATCAGCGCGCTGGTGAAGTACTCGGTGCTGGCGTAGAGGATGTTGATGGCGGGGCGCTCGGCGCGCAAGTGGTTGGCGATGGCGTGCAGCAGGTGGGTCTTGCCGAGGCCGACATCGGCGTAGAGGAAGAGCGGGTTGTGGGAGGCGCCGGGCTTGGCCGCCACCGCTTTGGCGGTGGCGTAGGCGAAGCTGTTGCGGCTGCCGACGATGAAGGTGTCGAAGACGCAATCCTCCATGATCTGGAGGCCGGCGAACTCCTCGTCGTCGTCGGCGAGGGCGACCGGCGCGGCGGCCGGCGCATATCCGGCGTTGGTCACGTACTGCTGCATCTCGCGATACTCGGCGAGTGCCCGCTTCTCGTCGCCCATGCCGTCGTAGATCTGCGCCCGGAGCTGGCGCGCCTTCAGCATGTCGGGGGAATCCTGCAGCAGCGTTTCGATCACGGTGAGGGCCCGTTGGGGCTGGCCATGGCGCGAGAGATTCTCCGCCAGTTCGAGCTGTTCGGCGAGGGCCTCGCTGTGGAGACCCGCCTGGTGGAGGTCCGCCACGAGCTGTTCGCGGAGCTCGAGGGCGGACGGGAGCATGGCCACCGCCTCGCGCCGCGCCTGGATCGCCAGCTTCCAGTCGTTCGACTGCTGGTGGCGCCTCGCGATGGCGTCGAGGTGCTCCACCGCCTCTTCGAAGCGCTCGCTGGTGCGCAACTGGTCGACAAGGAGGCGCCTCGCGTCGAGGTCGTCGTTCTTCTGTCGGACGAGTTCGCGGAGGAGCTCGACGGCGGCGGTGGTCATGCCGCGGTCGCTGAGCACCTCGGCGAGGCGGCGCTCCTTGCGGTGGGCTGCCTCGGCCTGGCCGCGCTCGCGGAGCAGCGCCGCGTGGTCCCGCAACAGGTCCGTGTTCTCCGGGTCCACCGTGTACATCTTCTCGTAGGCGGTGGCGGCCTCGTGGAGCATGCCGGCGGCGCGGTAGGCCCGTGCCAGTCGGAGGTGCTCCGCAAGGCACTCGGCGTGGCGGCCCTTGTCATGAAGCAGGGTAATGAGCCGCTCGTGGGCCATGAAGTTGTCGGGCCGCATTTCCAGCAGGTCACGGTACAACTCGATGAGCTGGTCCTGGTCGGCGAGCGCCTCGAGGGTCTCGATGGCGTGCTGCGTCGCGGCGACCGCCCTGTCGCGATCTCGTCTTTCTTTATAGACGTCGATAAGCCGGAGCTGGAGGGGGACAAGGCGGGGGGCTCGGGCGGTGATGTCCTCGAGGAAGGCGAGGCGGGCCGCCGGATCCTTCTCCACGAGGGACAGGTAGGCAGTGGCCCGCTCGGCAAGTTCCAGTTCCTGCTGCACGGGAATCGCATTGATCAGGCGCAGGAGACTTTCGGGATCGCGCGGGTCCGCCTCCACCGCCTCGCGCAGCACGGCCATCCGTGCCTCCTCGTTGCCCATGGTGGCGAACACCTCGGCGAGCTTCCATCGGGCCTCGCGGGCCTCCGCGCGCTTGCCAATCTTGGCGGACACCCGGGCCTTCACGGCGAGGGCGTCGGTGTTGGCCGGCTCGCGCTCGAGCACAAAGGCCGCCTTCGCGAGCGCCGCCGCGTACTGGGAGCCGGTCTCCAGCAGCGCCATTTCCCGCGCGGCGACCTCCATCATGGCAGGCTCGTCTTCCGCACGTTCCTCGGCGCGGAAGCGCGCCTTCAGCAGGTCGAGGTCGCGGGGAAACCGCGAGGTCGCCTCCACCAGCAGCTTCCGCTCGGCCTCGTGGCTCCCCTCGTCCCGGTGCACCTGCGCGAGCTTGAGGATCGCCTCCCGGGCCTTCCCGGCCTCCTCGTCCCGCGTATAGACATCTATCAGCCCCCGGAGCACGGCGGGGTTTGCCGGGTCGATGGCGTGAAAGTTCTCGAGGAGCGTGCGGGAACCCGCCGGGGCCCCCTCCTCCGCGAGCCGCTCCGCCACCTTGCGCCGGATCTGGTCGCAGCGGTCGCGGTCGCCCATCTCCTCGCTCAGTTCGAAGAGCGACTTGAGCGAGGCCAGGTGGTGGGGGTCGCGCTTGAGCTGGTGCTCGAGGAGGGGGAGGATGCGGTCGCGCTCGCCGGCCTCGCGCAGGTCCGCCACAAGCCGCTCGAGTGCCGTCTCCGATTCCCCGCGCCGGCCCAGCACCCACAGCAGGTCCACCTCCCGGTCGCGCTCCTCCCAGAGCGTTGGGTCCACCTCGGTGATCTTCCGCACCGGCCCGAGGGCCCCCTCGTCGTCCATGTTCTGCAGGGCCAGGTCCGCCACCTCCGACAACAGCGCGATGGCCGAGTGCTTCTCGCCCTCGGCGAGCTGCACCAGCGCGAGGCTTTCCAGTGCCCGGAGGTCCTGGGAATTCTCCTCCAGCTTTCGCTCCAGCAGCTTCTTTGCCTCCGCAAGCTTCCCTCCCTCGCGGTACAGCTCCGCCAGGCGATAGGTCATCTCCTCTGCCATTTCCTCCTCGCCCAGTCGTGTATAGACATCGGCAAGGAGTTCGAGGAGTCCGGTGTCGTTGGGACGCTCGGCGGTGAGGTAGGCGAGGACCTCGGCGGCGGGAGCGAGCCGGCCGCCGTCGATCATCTCGCGGACGAACCGGCGCGACCGCTCCAACTCGTCCTGGCCGATGCCCGCCAGGATGGCTAGCTCCGTCGACTGGAGTCGCGCCTCGTCGTCGTCCCTGTTGAACTCGAGCTTGCGGATCGCCTCGCGGCTGGCCTCGTGAAAGCGCTTGGCTCGCTTCAACCGGTCGATGCGCTTCTCGATCTGCTCGTAAATCGCGTCGGTTCGTCCCTCCCGGCTGTACAGGCGCAGGAGGTGCAGGTGGGCCGTTTCCGTTTCCGGGTCGATCTGGTGGGCGCGCTGGTAGGCCTCGATGGCCTCGTTCACCATGCCTCCCTGGTCGGCGGTTTCCCCCACCTTGATCCATTCGGCGACGGCCTCCGGCGTGCGGCCCAAATGGCGCAGCGCCTCGGCGCGCTCGCGCCGCATCTGCAGGTCCATCGGCAACGCGTCAAGGTGGAGCCCCGCCACCTCCGCCACCGCCTCCCAGCGTTGGTCCCGCTTCTCCAGGTTCAGCAGTTTCTGGCTGATCATCGTCAGCGTGAGCGGGTTCTTCTCGAGCGTTCGGATGCGCATCATGCCGAACAGGGCCCGGCGGTGCTCCGGCTCGGTAAGGAGCACGCGGGTGAAGCGCTTCTCCGCCTCGGCCAACTCGCCGGACCCGCCCCCGGGCTGCTGTGCCTTCACCAGGTACAACTCCGCCTCCGCCAGCAGGTCCTCCATCCCCCTGCCCTCGTCCGGCTCCATGAGGAGCACGCCGAACTCATCGGCGAGGCGCTCCACTGCGGCGTCGAACTCGAGGCGCAAGGCCCTCGTGAAGAGGTCCACAATCGTGCCTTGCTGGGTGGGAAGGTTGGGCGACTCGGACACGAAGGTCTTCGTGGCGAGGTCCACGGTCAGATAGCGCTCCGTCGTGTCCTGACAGAGGGGACAGAAGGCCTTCACCTCGTTGCCCTCGCGCTTGATCGACTCGGGGTGAAAGTCGATCAGTTCGAGCACGTCGAGCGCATCGATGCTTTCAATCAGCCGGTAGACTTCTTCGTCTGTGTACTTACCCATGCGGACGTGCGCTGGCCCCGGTCGGTTGGCAGTTGGATGAGGTAGCCGAGCGTTGGGTCTCCGCCAAGCGTAATTCCCGGAGGTCACACGTCATTGTTTTCGGGGCATTCCCCGGCGAGAAAGGCCCGATGACGTTCCGGCGTGTCGAGATCCGCCAGGGTCTCGGGGATGGCCGTCTCCACGGGGCGGGGGAGGGCATGGGCCTGCTTCAGGAATGCTCTGAGGCCGCCATCGCCCTGCCATGTGCGAAGACTCGGCCAGAGGCCCGCCGGCAGCCAGAGCGGGTGCCCCGGACGGCCCTGCCAGGCGGCGACGCAGGGGTGCCCGGGCTCGCGGGCGATGGCCTCGCGGAGCAGGGCCGCCCGGGCGGCCAGACGCCCCGGATTGTCCACCAGCGCCACCAGCACCCCCGCCGCGCCGGAATCCTCCAACGCTCCCAACCCCAGCCGCACCGACGACAACTGGCCGTCCTCCGGCCGGAAATTCTCCACCAACCGCGGCGGCTCTCCCAGCCAGTCCGGCCGCCGCACCGCCGGGTTCCAGACGACCAGCGGCTCGAACCCCGCCTCGCGCAGTTCCGCCACCGCCTCCACCACCAGCGGCCGGCCCGACCGCCCCGCCAGCAACGCCTTCGCCTCGCCCATCCGCAAAGAACGCCCCGCCGCCAGCAGCAGCGCCGCCAAATCGCACGATTCCCCCAACATCACGTTGGCATTTCGTCAAAAGTGTCCTTACCCATATACACGGGACCAATTTTGAGGAGAAAAGGGGACACCATGAAAAGCCTCCATGTGCTGACAGTCGTTGCGGTCGGCGCCGTCGCCGCCGCGCCGCTGAACGCGCAGGACGCCGTTTACTTCGGGAGCAGGGACGGCGGCCTTTATCGCGCCGACGCCCAAACCGGGAACGTGCAACTGATTTCCCGCTCGCCGCTTTTGCAGGATCTGGAACTTCGAGACATCGTGCTGGAGGGGGTTCCCTTCCTGGACGAGTCCGGAACTCCGAAACTTCTTTCACGAAGCGAAGTCTATACCCTCAGCGAGTTCGGCGTCAGCCAGGATCCGATCCTGATCGCCGGCGGATACGAACGGAAGAACTCCGAGTGGTTGCATCGGGTCGAATCCTTTTCACCGGGCGCCTTCCTCATCAGCGCCATCGATGGCAGCAACTCCCTCTTTGCAGTCCTCGACGTGGCGAACGAGCGCGTCTTTGACGTGAACACTTCGGCCTTTACCGATTCCAGCTGGGCGATCGACGCAACGACCTACCTGCCCATGGAAAACTCCTTCATCGCGGCCCGGGTAAATGGCGACAGTCTGGACGTCGGACTCATCGAAAAAGCGATGGGCGCGGATCCCACGTTGGTCGCGTCGGCTCCTCTCCCGGACGGTAACTTCGGCCGGGCCGGCGTCCTTCTCCGCCTCGGCTCGGAGACCCTTTATCTCAACACCGGGTTCTTCGAGGAGGAGGTGGGTCTCCAGTTTCGCGGGCTCGTCTTTGATTACGACGGCACCTCGATCACCAACCTTCGCGAAGTGCCCAGCACGGGCGTCTCACTCTGGGCTACCGGGGAAACCTACGTCACGCTGCTTGGCACCAACCTCCGGCTGAACGACAGCAACGGGAACCAGATCGGCCTCCAGGAGTTCTCCACCTTTGGCGACTTCGTTATCGGGGGCACTACGGTGGCACGCTTCGACGTCGGCCCCGTTGCGTTCTCCGCTGATGGAGAGACCTACACCATCGTTGGCTCCTCCCTCGCCCGGGATCTTTCCTTCCGCACCACCGTGGCCGAATACGCGGCCGGGAATCCCTACCTCGACGATGGTCCGCGGCGTGGAATCGGACCATCCTTCAACTTTGCCTTTGGTGGCGGCATGGAGCTTTCGCCCGATGGACAACAGCTCTATGCCTTCCCCAGCGGCCCCGATCGACCAGTGCTCCTCCGTGTGGATGTGGCCACCGGCAATCGGTCGGAGCTGCCATTGTCGCCGCCGGATTCCCTGGACTCCCCCGTCATTCATGGGGTGGGCCCCCGTGTTCCCCTGGCGGGATCGGCGCCGGCCTCCGTGCCGGAGTACGTCGGTCACCTGACCGACGTGCTGCCGTTGAGCGGCGACCGGGCCATCGGGGCGGATGTCAACGTCGACAGCAAACTGGATTCGGGGGACCTGCGCACGCGCCAGCTGCGGCCGTAGCGCGTTATTCCTGCACGGCGCCCTTGGCGATCATGCGGCGGGCGATGAATCCGGCCAAGCGGCGGACGACAAACCTCGGCAGGAACCGCGGCGCCGCCGCCCGCAGGCGCGCCTGGGTCACGCACACGGCCCGCCGGGCCAGCGCCGCCTCGATCCCCATGCGGGCCACCTCCGCCGCCGTCTGTCCCTTGTCGAACAGACTGGGATCGAGCCTCCCCTCCACGTGGAACTGGGTCGGCGTCGGCCCGGGACAAAGCGCCAGCACGTTGACGTCGCTGTTGCGGAGCTCCTCGTGGAGCGCGTCGGAGAAGCTGAGCACGAACGCCTTGGTTGCGGCGTACAGCGCAAAGTAGGGCACCGGCTGGAACGCCGCCGTGGAGGCGACGTTGATGATCTGGGCGCTGCGGCTGAGGCGGAGCATGGGCAGGAGGAGATGGGTCAGTTCGGCCAGGACGACCATGTTCAGCATGGCCATGGCGCGGACCCGTTCAAAATCGAGCGAGTCGTGGCTGCCCACCAGGCCAAAGCCCGCATTATTGACCAGCCAGGTGGGGTGCATGCCCTCGGACTTGAGGAAGGCGTAGACCTTTTCCGACGCTCCATGCTGGGCGAGGTCGCAGGCGAAGGGGACGGCGCGGATGCCGTTGCGGTCCTCGAGCTCCTGGGAGAGTTCCCCCAGCCGGTCCGCCGAGCGGGCCACCAGCAGCAGGTTGTGCTGGCGGGCGGCGAGCTGCCGCGCAAACTCCTCGCCGATCCCCTTGCTCGCACCCGTCACCACCGAGACGTACATCGCAGTCCCACCCTTCGTTTCATGCGGGCCGTGCGGTCGCACGGCCACTCCACTGATCGCTTGGCCCGGCAAGGTCCCTCGCACCACGCGGTTGTGCAATCACGAACCTCGGAACGGTGCCCTGCAATCGACTTTACTCCCACGCACCGGGCTGCGAGGAGTCTCCTCCATGAACCGGTCCTTCCATATCCTGGCCATAATCGCAGCGCTGTTCAACACCGCGCCCGCACAGACGTATTCAACACTCAACGACCAAACCTTCCGCCTCGGCAATATCTGGACGTTTCAGGAACTGAGCGCGGGCTTCGGACCCGACGGCGCTTACACCGACACCGACGTGGAGACCTTCCGGATCCCACGTCTCGCCACCATCGACGGCCGCGAGGCGGTGATCCTCGAACTGCGCGACGACGACGGCCCGGCCACGGAACTCGCCTGGATCGCCAACGCCACCGAGTTCCGCGAACTCCAGCAACTCTACCGCGACGCCTCCGGGGTGGCCACGCTCGGTTTCGCCTACGAATCCGATTCCGGCGCGCCGGGCATTCTCGCCCTTCCCAAGGAGGTCACTGCGGGCCAGTCCCTCCCACCGGATACCGGCGATGGGGTGCTGGCGATTTCCGCAGGCGTCGCCTTTGGCCGCGTGGAATCCACCGTCCTTTTCGAGGGCCGCGAGACACTGACCACCCGCCTCGGCGACTTCGAATGCACCCGTATCCGTGTCCGTCTCCGCCAGGATTTTGATGGGCTCCGGTGGACGGAGACGCGCACTTTTTGGCTTCACTCCGTCTGCGGGATCGTCCAACTCGCCCTCGAAAGCGAGCTCCAGGAAAATGGCGCAACCACCGCCTTCGAGACCTCGGACTTCTCACTGGTCTCCGCGGTGGTGCCCGGTCTGAACCGCTACGTCACGGCGGACAAGTTGCTCGCCCGCGGGGCGGTTGCGGATGCGGACTTCGAGCCGACAGGGGACGGGCGGCTCGACGCGGCGGATCTTCTCGCCACCCCGTGAAAAGGTTCTTGGCCTTCTTTCCGGCGGCCACCAACCTGTACCCATGACCCTGCATGCGGAAGACCTCCGGCGCTATCTGGCCGACGTTACCGGGCGGCCGGTGGTCCTGCGCATGAACGACAACCAGCACCGGGTAATCAGCGCGAACCGCATCGGGGCGACGCCCGGGATTCGCGTCAGCCTCCACCGGATGTTCCTCGAGGCGGACGCCCCCACGCTCGAGGCACTGGCGGCCTTCATCGTCCGGCCAACGCCTGCCAACCGCGGGGTCGTCCGCACTTTCATTGCCGCCCACGAACACCTTCTGGGTACGCATGTTCCAACGCGTCCGCCCCGGCCGCCGGCGGGGACCCCGCGGGGCCGCGTCTTTCACCTCCGCCATCGGGCCGACGCCCTCAACGGCCACTACTTTGCCGGCAACCTCGATTTCCGCATCATCTGGGGCCGGTCTGTCCGCGGAGGCCGGCACCAGCGCCACGTCACTCTCGGTACCTGGAACCGTCTCCAACGCACCATCCGCATCCACCGCATGCTGGATCACCCCCACGTGCCCCCGTACTACATCGACTTTGTGATCTATCATGAGATGGTGCATATCGTGGTGCCGAGCGAGGCCTGCGGGGGGGGACGGCTGGTGCATCACTCTCTCGAGTTCCGGGACCTCGAGCGGCAATTCGGCTGCTACGAAGCCGCCGTTGCCTGGGAGAAGCGATGGATGTCGCGTCTGATCCGTGCGTGGAACGGTGGCGCGGAGCTCCCTCCGGAGGCCGCCCGCGTCTCCCATCCGCGCGCTTGCGCCGGCTTTCCCGGGCACCTTTCCTCCTCATAGCCTTGCCCACCATGGCACAGGCCCTGCACTTCCGTTGCAAATCGCGCCGTGCGCCCGTGGCCGCCCGCCCCCACCAAGGAAACCTCCATGCTCCGCAAGGTCGTCCTGAGCCTCATCCTCATCGTTGTGCTGCTCGTGTCGGGCTTCGTGGCCATCGAGTTGGGGATTGCGCTGAGGCCAACGCCGGAGCGCGAGGAGCGGGGGGCGGCGCCGCTTGCCGTCCGGGTGGAGCGGCTGGAGCAGGGCGACGTCGTTGAGCAGGTGCGCGGCTTCGGCCTGGCGGAGCCGATCCGCCGCGCCCGCGTCGCCGCCCGCGTCTCCGGACGGCTCGTCGAGATGAACGAGTCACTCCGCGTGGGTCGCCGGCTTTCTGCGGGGGACGTGGTTGCCAGGATCGACCCCCTTCCTTACGAGGCCGCCGTGGCCCGTGCCGTCGCCCTCGTCGCCGAGACCGGCGAGTCGATCCGCAAGGTGGACTCGGACATCGAGGAGAACGCACGCAAGCGCGAGCTGGTGGAAAGCGACCTTGAGATCGCACGGTCCGAGGTCCGGCGCGCCACCGAGTTGTTCGAGGAGGGCGTGGCGAGCGAGAGCGCCCGGGACCAGGCCATCTCCGCCCTGCGGACCGTCGAGCAGCGCCTGAGCGACATCGACCGCGAGGCCGCCTCCCTGCGCATCGAACGCGTCCGTTTCGAGGCGACCCTTCGCGCCCGCAGCAACGACCTCAAGATCGCCGAGGCCGACCTCGACTATACAACCATCCGCGCCCCCTTCGACGGCATCATCGAGGAACGGGTGGCCGAGAAGGGCGACGTTCTCTCGCCCGGGCAGACGGTGATCGTGCTGGTGGATCCGAGCGCCCTCGAGCTCCCGATCGAGGTCCCCGCGTCCCAGGCGCGGTCCCTCGCCATCGGCGCCGCCGCGGAACTCCGCACGGACGAGACGCCCCCACGCCTCACCCGCGGCACCGTCGAGCGCATCGCCCCCACCATCGCCCCCAATTCCCGCACCGTCAGCGTCTATATCACCATCCCCAACCAGAGGGGCGAGTTCGACCCCGGAACGTTCCTCACCGCCGAGGTCGCCGGACGCCGCTTCGAGGATGTCTACTCCGTGCCACGCCGCGCCATCGTCGACGGCCGCATCTTCCTCGCTCGCAACGGCGTTGCCGCATTGCTCCAGCCCCGCTTCTTTGTCTATCTGGACGACGTTGCCCTCACCCGCGACGACCTCGGCGACGGGTCGCTCCTGATCACCACCGGACTCGAGCAGATCTATGAGGGGGCTCCCGTCACGATCCCCGATGCCTCCCCCGCCGCGCCCCTCGAGGCGCCCCCCGCCGAATCCCTCAGCATGTCCGCCGCCCAGCCATGAACAAGCTCATCCGCGTCTGCGTCGACAACCCGGTGGCGGTCAACATCGTCATGTTCGCGGTCATCGCGTTGGGACTCTTCAAGGTCTTCACGCTGGTGCGCGAGTTCTTCCCCCCCGTCGCCTTCGACCGCGTGCTGATCTCCACTCCGTATCCGGGCGCCACCCCCGAGGAGGTCGAGAAGGGCCTCATCACCAAGATCGAAAACGCCATCGAGGGCGTCGACAACATCGAGGAGATCACCTCGATCGCCTACGAGAACGTCGGCTTGGTGATCGTGAAGTCGATCCCCGACGCGGACCTCGATATGTTGGCGGAGGATCTCCGCGTGGAGGTCGACAACATCCAGGACCTGCCGGAGCAGGTGGAGGAATCCACCGTCGACGTGATCGAGCAGCAGGTGCCGGTGATCTCGGTGGTGATCTACGGCTCGACGAGCGAGCGTCGGCTCAAGCGCGTGGCAGAGGAGGTGAAGGACGAGTTGCTGGCGGCGCCGCTGGTCTCGCGCGTGATGGTATCGGGCACGCGGGCGGAGGAGATCGCCATCGAGGTCGAGCCCCAGAAGCTCGAGGCGTACGGCCTGACCCTGGCCGAGCTGGGCGGGATCGTCGCTGGGAACAACGTGGACCTGGCCGGCGGCGAGATCGACTCGCCGGAGGGCAAGGTCCTCGTCCGCACCCTCGGCGAGGAGACAAGCGGCCTGCCCCTCGAGGACCTGATCGTCCGGAGTGACCCCCGCGGGCGCACGGTCCGCCTCGCCGAAGTGGCCACCGTTCGCGACGGGTTCGAGGAAACCGCCTTGCGCGGCAAGTTCCGCGGCCAGCGCGCCGTCCAGGTCACCGTCTTCAAGCGGGTCGACGAGGACGCCGTTGCCATCTCCCGCTACGTGAAGGACTACCTAGAAACGAAACGCGCGCAGTACGCCGGCGAGGCGATCAACTTCGAATATCGCACGGACCTCGCCCGCTTCATCGAGCAGCGCATCGCCCTGCTCACCAAGAACGCCTTCCAGGGGCTGACGCTGGTCTTCATCGCCCTGGGGCTGTTCCTCAGCATCCGGATCGCCTTTTGGGTGGGCGTCAGCCTGGTGGTCGCGGCGCTGGGGACCTTCATCATGATGGCGCTGCTCAACGTCAGCATCAACCTGATCTCCCTGCTCGGGCTGATCCTTGTGATCGGGCTGCTGGTGGACGATGCGATCATCGTGGCGGAGAATATATACGCCAGGTTCGAGCAGGGCATGCCCCCCCATGCGGCCGCGGTGGAGGGCGCCCAGGAGGTGGCCCAGCCGGTTCTCGCCACCGGGCTGACGACGATGGCGGCCTTCGCCCCGCTCGCCTACGCGGAGGGCGTCCTCGGCGACTTCTTCTTCGTGCTGCCGATCGTCGTCGTCTCGGCGATCGGCCTCAGCGTCATCGACAGCTTCACCTTCCTGCCGTCGCACCTGGCGGAGCACGGGCGCAACGTCCGGAGACGGAAGCGGCAAGGGGAGCCGTCGGGGTTTGTCTCCCGCACCTCCGGAGAGATCGCCCGCCTCCGCGAAAGCTGGTTCGGCGAGGGGCTCACGAACCGCTACGAGTGGTTCCTCCGGCTCGCCCTCGAGTGGCGCTACGTCACCATCGCGGCGGCAGTCTCCGTGGGGCTCTTCACCGTGGCGCTCATTGCCGCCGGCTGGCTCCCCTTCGTTCTGATCCAGCGGCTCGACGCCGACACCCTCGTGGCCGAGGTGGAGATGACCAGCGGCACCCCGGCGGAGGAAACCGAGGCGGTGCTCGACCGCATGGCCTCAGAGGCGCTCAAGTTCGGGGACGCCCGCACCGTCTATCAGGTTGTCGGCTTCCAGGAGGAGGCCGACGTGCAGGTGATTCCGGACCCGGCGGTCATCGGCGAGGTGATCGTCGAGCTGTACGAGGTGGACGATCCGGAGAACCCGCGGGTGCGGCCAAGCCGGGAGATCCTCAACGAATGGCGCGAGGCGGTGGGGCCGGTACCGGGTGCCCTCTCGGTGAAGTTCCGCGACCGTGCCGGCGGCCCGCCGGGCGCGGAGATTGAACTCAAGGTCAGCGCCCCCGACGACCGCGTCCTTCGCGACGTGGTCCTGTATATACGCGATCGCATGAACCAGTACGTCGGCGTCACCGACATCGAGGACGACGGCGGAAAGGGGAAGATGGAGCTCCGGCTGACCATGAGGCCGACGGCGCGGGCGGTGGGGTTGACGGAGTTGGACATCGCCCAGCAGGTCCGCAGTGGCTATTTCGGCTACGAGGCGCAGGTGCTCCAGCGTGATCGCGAGGAGGTCGAGGTGTGGGTCCGGCTCGACGCCGCCAGCCGCGCCCAACTGTCCGAGTTGCTGCGCCTGCGCCTGCTCACTCCCGCTGGCCATCGCGTTCCCCTCGGCGAGGTCGCCAACGTGGAACTCGGCCGCGGCGTCACCTCCATCACCCGCGTCGACGGCTTTCACACCACCACGATCACGGCGGATGTGGATTTCGCCCTCGCGAACACCGCCGAGGTCACCGCCGCCATGGAGGCCGAGTTCGCCGGCGAGCTCGAGGGCCAGCCCGCCCTCGACGATCTCTATCCGGGCGTCACCTTCTCCTTCGAGGGCGCCAAGAAGGAAACCAACGAGGGAGTCGGCTCCCTCCAAACCGGCTTCCTCTTCGCCCTCATCGCCATCTATTGCATCCTCGCCGTCCTCTTCAAGAGCTACCTCCAGCCCTTCATGGTCATGTGCATCATCCCCTTCGCGATTGTCGGGGCGTGCCTCGGGCATCTCGTGTATGGCTTCCTGCCGGGCCGCGAGGAATTGCCGATCACCTTCCTCTCGCTCATCGGCATGGTGGGTCTTTCCGGCATCGTCGTGAACGATTCACTCATCCTCGTCAGCTTCATCAACGAGACCCGGCGATCGAACCGCCATGGCCTGTTCGAGGCCGTGGTCGAAGCGGGCCGGCGCCGCTTTCGCCCCATCCTCCTCACCTCCGTCACCACCGTCCTCGGCCTCTTTCCGCTCATGCTCGAGACCAGCTTCCAGGCCCAGTTCCTCATTCCGATGGCGATCTCCATTTCCTTCGGCCTCGCGCTGGCCACCGTGCTGACGCTGCTGCTGCTGCCGTGCTTCTATCTGGTGCTCGAGGACCTGCGGACGGTCCTACACTGGCTGGTGACCGGTCGGTGGGAGGTCGTCCGCCTGACCCCTGCCGAGTTCCTCTCGCGCGAGAGCGGCGGCCTCATGGCCCCGTCCACCGACACCCCCTGAACGGAAGGCTGCCTGCCCCATGCGCTTGCTGCTCCAGCGGGTCTCCCGCGCCCGCGTCACCGTCGACGGCGAGATGACCGGCGAGATCCGCCAGGGTCTCCTCGTCCTTGTTGGCCTCGGCGCGGCCGATTCCGCCGCCCTCTTTCCCGCCGCCACCGAGAAGATGCTCAACCTGCGGATCTTCGCCGACGACGAGGGAAAGATGAACCGCTCGGTCCGCGACATCGGCGGTGGGGTGCTGCTCGTGTCGCAGTTCACGCTGTATGCGGACGCGCGCAAGGGCCGCCGGCCGTCGTATATACACGCCATGGCGCCGGCGGAGGCGGAACCGCTCTTTTCCGCCTTCCGCGAACACGTGTCCCGTGTCTATGCGGAGGGTGTCGTCGCAGGCGGCCGCTTCGGAGCGATGATGGATGTCGAGCTGGTGAACGCCGGGCCGGTGACCATCTGGCTCGATAGCGCGGAGCTGGGCTGGGAGTGAGCGGGCGCGGACTCCCGGCGTGCTAGTCCACGATCCGGAATTGCTGGAACCGCGGAACATCGTGATAGAACCGCGGGGCAAGACGGCTCCGCCCGGTGCCCACCACGGCCTCCGCGGCCCGGAACCCCATGTGGATCGAATGATCCATGTTGTTGTGGAGGAAGAGCCCCTGGCGCCCGACACTCAGGAGGCCCGGGAAGCCCTCGAGGTACCGAAGCACGGTGCGCAGGCGGCGTCTATACGCCAGGTCGTAGAACGGGTAGGTGAACGGAATCCGATGGACGAAGGTGCGGTCGATCTCGGCGGGATCGACCAGGCCGGTACGCTCGAGCCCCCGGAGCGTCGCCCGCGTCAGTTCCTCGTCGCTGCGGTTCCACGTCTCGTCGTTCCGGTGGCAGGTGATCTCGAGCACCAGCAGCGACCGGCCGTCGTCGCCCATCGACTCGTGGAAGTTCTTCGGCTCGTACCCGCGGTTGAAGACCGTGTCCTTTCCCGGGAAGTAAAGCCACTGGGCGTCGGTGACGCGCGGCCGGCGGACAATGACGCCCACGAGGAAATTGGCGAGGTAGCGGAGCTGGCCGCGGACCTTCGCGACCTCCTCGTCGGGCCGCTGGGCCAGCAGCATCCGCAGCAGATCACTGACGGGAATCGTGGAAACCACACGGTCGGCCACGAGGCTCTCCCGCTTGCCCGTCTCGCGATCGATGATCCCCACCCGGAAGGGCCCCTTGGCGAAGGGATGGAGCGACACGACCTCGCGGACGACGCGGATCTTCCCCCCGCGCTCCTCGACCCCCGCCCGCAACTTTCTCACGAGGTTTTCCACGCCCCCCGCGATGTAGAAGAACTCCTTCACCGCCGTCGGCTTGTCCTTCGGTTCGCCGACCACGAGCTTCTTGACGATCTGGTCGAGGCCGCCGGCGGAGACGCGCACCCGTGCCACGTCGCCATGGAGCCGCGACGGCGCCGTCTTCCACACCTTTCGTGCGTAGGGGCCCACCAGCAGCCGGTACAGGTCCGGCCCGAAAGCGTCGACCATCAGCGACTCGAAGGAATCCTCGCTCCTGCCGTTCGACTGAAAGAGCGACGAGGCCTTGTTGGCGAGGTAGCTGATCCCGGCGTCGGCCACGCGGAGCACGCCGAGGTGGGGAACGATCTGGGCCGGGCGCGGCGGGTAGTCGATCCATCCCCCCTTGAGCCACATGCGCGAGACCCGGCGGACCGTCTCGAGCTCGTCTCCCACCAGGTCCCGCAGGAACGCCTTCACGTCGGCCAGTTCCGTGTAGATGCGGTGGGGCCCGAGGTCGGTCACCTGGCCGTCTACGGTGAGGGACCGTGCGAGCCCCCCGGGGCGCTCTTCCCGCTCCACGAGCGTCACGTCGAGCGTGGGGTCCGACTCCAGAAGCCGCCACGCCGTGGCCAGTCCACACACACCTGCACCGAGAATGACAACACGCATGCCCATTACAGGTGAAACTGGCGGAGAAGGGGCGGAATCGCCAAGGGGATTTGGCGGTTGTGGGTCAGGCCTCGTGCCAACTGGCGGCGAGAATGGCGAGGCGGCGACGGCCCGGCTGAAGGCAGGCGAGGCCGAAATCGACCTCCGGCGAGACGAACCAGTCGTTCTCCGCCCGGAAGCCCACCCAGGACGACTGCTCGGCAAACATCGACGTGCGCAGGGGAAGGTCCGGGCAGTCGGACCCTGCCATCACCGCGACCGTTTCCCACGCCTCGAGACGACCCCACGCGCCGTAGGACCCAAGGTGCCGCGTCGGCCCGTTGGCCGCCGCCTGGAAAAGGATCTGGAACGCATCCGCCGCCTCGAGCCGGTTGAAGACCACCTGGCTTTCGTCGACCTCGCTCAGGCAGAGCAGGCCAAGCGAGAGAAGCAGGAACGGCGTGACCTCGAAGGAAAGCAGGTCGCGGGAGAACTCGAAGAGTCGGGCCTCGATCACGCCCTGATTGCCTCCGCCCCAGTTATGGACCGCTTCGGCCATGTGCTCGGCGAGGAGATCCGTCGTCAGGTCGCGGAAATCCGGGACGGCGGTGGGCTGGGAATCGATGGGAGATCCCCCCGGAGGGCCTTCGAGGAGCCGACGCACATGGTAAAGGGATCCGCGGTGGTAGGTGGGCGCCTGCACAAGGGACTCGGTTTGAACCCGGACAATCGGCAGCTCCCGGAGCGGGTGGTTGCTCCGCTGCAGCCGGCGATGGAACCGGAGCAGGTTCTTGTCGCGCTCGCACGGGTATCCGCGGATGACGAGCTCGTTAAGAAGAAGGGCGAAGAATTCAAAGAGACGGTCGTCGTCGCCGTGATCTTGAAAGAGCGTGAAGAGGAAGTGCTTGCCGAGGCCGCCGCCGAGGTAGGTGGCGACCCGGCGGAGTCGGCGGGCATGGACCTCGTTCATCGGCTTCAATGTTTCGCTGGTACAGGTGACGCGCTTGAGGAGGGCCTCGAGGAGGACGGGTTCGCGGGAGACGGCGATGGCGCGCTCGCATCGGAACCGCAGCAGGTCAACGAGTTGGTCGGAAAGGCCGCGGTTTGGCGCGCCCCCGTCGACCTCGTCGAGAACGTCCACCACATAATGCCCGTGACCGGTATCCACCCAGTCGTCGAGCTGGCGGTAGGCCCGGTCCAGGTCGCCGGTGCGGAACAAATCGCCGAAAAAGCCGTCGATGGGGTTTGTGGAGTGAGACATGGGGGGCTCCGCGACCGTTCGGTGTCGTGTCAGCGCGGCGCCCGTATCGGGAGCGTCGTGTGAGTGCAAGTTTACGACGCATGATCCACGCCGGGGCGCTTCGTACCGTTTCCCCCGTTGACCGCCTTCACTCCCCCGGGTCGCCCTTCCCACGACCCGTCTCATGAACCTCCTCCGCCTTCTTCTTCCCGGGCTCCCGATTGTTCTCTTCGCGGTTCTCCTCGCCCCTGGCGTGGGGAACCTCGGGTTTCGCTGGGACGAATCCTTCGGCGAATCGGTCGCCTGGCGGACCGAGGCCGCCCGCCTCGCCCTCACGGGCGAGTTCCCCTTCTTCACCCACCGCGCCTACGGAGGCATGGCGCTCTTTTCCGTTCCCAATACCGGCGTCCTTTATCCGCCCAACTGGTTGTACCTGGTCTTCCCGCCGTGGATCTGGAATTTTCTTCTGTTTGGGCATGTTGTCGCCGGCGGGCTTGGGATGTTTGTCTACCTGCGGTCGCACCGGTTGCTGGTACCGGTGGCGGCGGTGGGGTCGTTTCTGTTCCTCGGCCAACAGCTGCTGCCGGTGCACTCGGCGCACATTCCCTTGCAGGAAACGGCCTTGCTGGCGCCGTGGGTGGTGCTGGCGGCGCGGTGGCTGTTGCGGGCGCCCGGCCCGCGGGGGGCCGCGGCGCTCGCCGTTGCCCTCGCGTTCCAGCAGGCCGCCGGCTACCAGCAACTCTTTCTCTACACGGTGCTTTGGATGGGGGTCGAATGGCTGGCGGCGCTGCTTCGGCCCGGGTCGCGCCGGCTCGCGGCGACCGCATGGCTCGCCACCGCAGGCGTCCTCGGCGTGCTCCTTCTTGCGGTCCAGACCATCGCGACCCTCGACCATGCGGCGCTGACCCATCGGGGCGATCACGCCCTTGGCGATGTCCTCGTCGGCAGTTTTCCCCCCGCCCACCTGGTGACGTTCTTCTCGCCGCGAGCCCTCGGCGCGGGGGGGGTCTATATTGGCTCCGGCCCACCGTCCGAGGTCCTTGCCTTGATCCATCCGCTCGGGTGGGTGCTGGCGCTGTCGGCGGTCGGTGTCGCGGTGGCCCTGCCCCGATGGCGGACGGGCGGCCGTGCGCGTACCGCCCTTCTCTTTCTCGCCGGGTCGCTGGCGGCCCTCCTGCTCGCCTTCGGCGGCGAACATCCCCTCGTTCCTGCGATCATCGATCTGCCGCCGTTTCGGCTCTTTCGCATTCCCGCGCGCATTCTGTTTTTGGCAAACGGTCTCGCGGTGGTCGCCGGGTGCCTCGCCTTGCAGGGGCTGATGCGGGTGAATCTTCGGGGACGCCTTCTCATCCTTGGCGGGGCGTTGTTCTTTCTCGGGGGGACGACGCTGGGTGCCTTCGCCATCGACCAGTCGACCCTGCCCCACCCGGCGGCCCGCGGGGCGTCCTTGCTGGAGGTGGCAGCCACCGGCGCCTGGGCGCCCGACGAGGCAACCATCCTGCGGCTCGCGGAGGATGGCTTTGGTCCTGCCGTGCCTTGGCTTCTCGCACCCGCCAGCGCCCTCGCCGGGCTCCTCCTGCTGCTCGCCCTGGCGACGGTTGGCCGGCGGGCACTCCAGACCCTTGCCTGGGCCGCCGTACCGGTCCTCGCCCTCGAGGTTCACCTCCTCGTCGTCATGGCCCTTTTCGAGCCGGCCCCGTATAGACAGATGGATGTCTTCAACCACACCGAGGTCTTCCGGGCCGCGGGCGTGGCCGATTCCAATGACCGGTTCTTCGGCCTCCATCCCGCCATCGATGCCTTTCCCACCTCGGGTTACGCGCTTGCCAGCAACCTCTACACGGGGCAACTCAGCCTCGGTGGATGCAGCCCCATGAACCCCGGCCGCCTGCGCCACCTCCTCGGCATCGACGGCTACGGCACGGGACTCCTCGACGGGGAGTTCTACACAAATCCCTCCGCGTTCCGGCACCTGGCGGTCCGCTGGATCGCCGTCGATGTGCATCGCCTCTCGCCAGAACGAGAGCCCCTGTACGGACGCTTCGCGGCGGACCAGGCGACCCTCGTCGCGGAGGACGGCTACCGCGCCCTTCACGAGCTGCGGGGAACGCGGCCGCGGTTTGACTGGGCCCGGCGCTGGCGCCCCGCCGAGCCCCCGGAGCTCGACCACCACGTCCACGCCAATGATCCCGCAAGCACCGCCACGATCACCATCGTCGAGGACTTCCTTTGGCGTGAGATGCCGCCGGCGCTCGAGGACCTGCCCGCCCCGGCGCTCGAGGTCCTGCGCGACGGCGGCAGCCTCCAGCGCGTGCGCGTCGCATCGTCGGCCACCGGTGCGGTGCTTCTCGTCCGCGACCTCTACTGGCCCGGGTGGAAGTACCGGCTGCGGCCAGCCGGCGACACAGACGCCCCGTTTAGCCCCTGGGAGGACGTCGACCGCGCCAACGGCCTCGTGCGCTACGTCCCCGTCCCGGCGGGGGAGTGGATCGTCGAGATGCGCTACCGGCCCCCCCGGTTCGAGGAGGGCCTCGCCCTCAGCCTCGCCGCACTCGCCATCACCCTCGCGCTCGCCTTTCTCCCCGCCCGCATCCCGCCGTTGCGCCGCCACCCTCGCGGACCCATACGAAACACACCGCACCCGGAGTCCTCCTCCCCATGACCGACAGCCTCGATCATTGGCGCACCGTCCGCCATACGCCCGGCCGCCACTTCACCGTCGTCTGCTTTGGCGATTCCAACACCGAGCAGCACGGCGGCACGGAGGGCCGGCTCAATTGGGTCGGCCTGCTGGCCCATGCGATTTTCAACGCGGGCAAGTGCGGCCAGTACACGGTGATCAACTCGGGGATCTGCGGCGACACGGCGGAGGGCGCCCTCCGGCGGCTCGACCGCGACGTCCTCCGCTTCCGGCCGGACCTCGTGATTCTCGCCTTTGGCATGAACGACTGGCGTCGATTCCCGCCGGAGATCACCGCGGAGAACCACCGCGAGCTTGTTCGCCGCATTCAGGCCGCCGGGGCCTCGATCCTCCTCAGAATCCCGCAACCGGTGTATAAGGAGGGGGCGGACGCGTGGGCGGACGAACCCGCTTTCCTCGCCACGGTGGAGGCCCTGCGCTCCGTCGCCGCGGAAATGAACCTTGCCTGTGTCGACCATTTCGCTCTGTGGACGGCGCCGGGCCAGCCCCACACACCTGCCTATTACTCCCGCGACTGGCTCCACCCCAACTGGAACGGCCACCGGCGGTTCCTCGGCGAAATTGCTCCCGTTTTGGAAATTCCGGACAAATTCGACTGGGAATCGGCCAGCTGACCCGTCAACCGAAGACAAAATTCATGGGATCAAACCATTAAGGGTTGCCGTGGACGGGATTTCACCTAATCTCCGCCACAATATGGCCAACTGGGCTCCGGCCCAACCTACTCTGTAAGGAGACGCTCACGATGCGATCTGCTCTCTGGCAGTCGACGACTGCCCGGCTTGCGGCGCTGCTTGGCGCGCTGGCGCTGCTCGCCACCCCGGCGGTCGTCCCCGCCCTCGGGGAAGTCTACGTGGCACCCGGCGGCGACCCCTCCGGCGCGGGAACCGAGGCGGACCCGGTCCCCGACATTGAAACCGCCCTGGGGATCGTTGACGCTGGTGGCACCGTCAACGTTGCGCCGGGCACCTACCTGCTCGCCGACACCATCACAATCACCACCCCGGTAACGATTCTCGGCCCCCAGGCGAATGTCGACCCCCGGCCCTTTTCGCCTCTGGGTCCCAACGCCAATCCCGGCACCCGGGACCTTGGGGATGACAGTTCCGAGGCCATCCTCGATGCCGATTCCCAGGACGCTTTCAGCATCCAAACCTCCGATGTTACCATCAATGGCCTGGTGATCACCCAGGGCCATATCGCCCTGACGGTCGGCCCCAACCTCCTCGCCAAGGGCGGGATTCTCAACCTTACCAACGTGAATGTCCTCTATTGCGGCTTCCTTGGGGATTCAGGCGTCGGCAGCGGCACGGGCGTCGCCTACCGCTCTACCAGCGACAGCGAGATCGCCTACAACTACATCGAGGATTTCAACCGGTGGGGCATTCTTGTCGAAGACCAGCCCACCAGCATCGGCATCCGCTATAACGAAATAGCCGACGTGGGCGGATTGGAACCGGCGATCCAGTTGATCGACCGCGATTCCGCAATTGTCGAGTTTGGCTCGGAGATTCTGGGCAACTGGATATACCGGACCGGAGGCGATGGGATCGCCGTTGGCGAGTCACTATTTGAACTCACCCAACCGACCAAGCGGGAAAAGGGCCTTATCGTGCGCCCCGAGCCGGTCGACTTGGACGAGGATGTGTTGGTCTCCGAAAACGTTGTTGGTGTGGTGCCAGGTCCGATCTTCCGCAAGGGAGGTCCCACCCCGCCAGCTCCCATCGGCGGCAACGGCATCACCGTCCTTGCCAGCGACGCGATCATTCGCGGCAACATCGTCACCGGGATCGCGGCAAACGGAGAGAACAGCGTTGGCGGCATCGTGACCTTTGCGGGCGCACGCGATCTCGCCATCATTAACAACACCCTGGTCGACATCGTCTTCCCCGGTTTTCCAGCCGGGGGCGCACTCGCTGTGGGCCTCCCTTCTCCCACATTGGAGGAACGGAACAAGAGCCTCTTCGCACAGGTTGAGAAGGGTTTTGAGGGCGATCTAGCCGACGAGGTGGTCATCTTCAACAATCGCTTCGTTGGCAATTCCCCCGCCATCATCAGTGCTTACCGCGAGGGCCTCCTCGAGATCGTTCACAATGAGTTCGAGGAGAATGCCCCCGCGATCGGCGTTCTTGCCAACCAGGGGATGTTGATCACGGATAACTCCTTCGCCCTTACCGAAGGGCCCGACTTGCCCAACGGCATCCCGGGCATTGTAAAGGGGCTCGACGTGGAGCAACCCCCGCTTGTTCACATTTTTGCGCGGGCCGAGGGTCAGGGCTACGCCGTCACCGTCACTGGTAATGAGATCTACTCCGGCACGGTGTTCAGCGATTTCGGCTTTGACGACATCATCATTCCGATCCCTCTCGGCAAGGGGGCTCCCATCCGCCAGATCACCGTCGAGGGGAACTGGTACGGTATCGCCTTTGACGAGGATCTCGACGGGAACGGTATCATCGATGGTCTCGAGGTGCCCCAGTCCCTTGCCGACTCTGATGTAGCCACGACGGAAACCGCGGTGGTCGCCCAGCTCGACCGCGACGGCGACGGCGCCAGCGATGCCTCCGAGCTGTTCGGCCAGCTCGGCGCGGACTTCGATAATCCGGATTCCAACGACGACGGCATCCCCGATGGGGTCCTCTTCGATCCGACCAACGTGTCGACGCCGACCCTCCTCCTGAAGGGCGCCGTTCCGCCTCTTCCCGACTTCGACATCGCCCTCGACGAGGACGGCGACGGCTTCCCCGGCTGGTACGAAGTCGCCCGCTTCACCGACCCCAACGTCGCGGAAGACTTCCCGCCCCTCGGCCAGATCGTCGAACCCGGCACCATCGGCATCGCCGACGCCGTCCTGGCGCTCCAGATCCTCAACGGCGAGGCGGCCCTCAGCCTCGAGACGAGCGAGAACATCAACGGCCTGAATGTCGCCGGCACCGGGCTGCGGACGCTCAACAATCCGCTGCAGATTCTGCGGTTCAGCGCCATGATCCGGCAGGGCCTGCCTGCCCTCCCCGGCATCGACTGAACCACACCGCCAGCGCCCCGCCTCCCCCCTTACGCCGGGGGAACCTTTCCGGTTCCCCCGGCCTTTCTTTTCGATCATTACCGCATTCCGAAGGGTTCCTCTTGCACGAACATTCGAGATCCCGGAACCTCACCTTCTTAAACAGCAATGGAGTGGTTGCCTTTTAGCTCCCGCTCCTCCCATTTTCTCCGACGGAGCTTTCGCAATGATGGCACCTTGCGGTTCTGTTCTTGTCCGGCGCCTCGGGGCGGCGCTTGTCGCCATCCCGCTGCTGGCCGGATCCGCCCCCGCCCTCGACGTCGTCTATGTTGATGCCGACGCCAACAACCCCGACGCCACAGGGACGCAGGTCGACCCCGTCGCCGATGTCGAAACGGCCATGGGCATCGTCAACCCCGGCGGCGTCGTGACGCTGTCGGCGGGAGTCTATCCCGTCGTTTCGACGATCTTCATTACCACGCCGGTGACGATTCTCGGTCCGCAGGCGAACGTGGATCCGCGCCAGTTTTCGGACTTGGGTCCCGGCGCCGCGCCGGGCTCGCGAACCGTCGACGACTCCACCACCGAGGCGATCCTCGACGGCACCGGCGCCGGCCGCATCTTCGAGGTCTTCAGCTCCGACGTCACCATCAACGGACTGTCGTTCCGCAACGCGAGCTCGGGCCCCATCATCGTCAACACCCCGTCCGTGCTCAAGGGCTTGCCCGTGACCAACAGCAATGTGCGCGTGCTCTGCAATATCTTCCACAGCGGGTCCGGCAAGGCGATCCGCTTCGAATACGTGAACGGCGGCGAGATCTCCTACAACTATCTGAACGGATTCGGCGGGGGTGGGATCCGGTTGGAGACCGCCACAAGCAATATCGACGTCGAGTTCAACGAAATCGCCAACATCACCGGCAACCGCCCCGGCATCCTCGTCGACGACGAGAACCCCGCGATGGGTACGGACTTCAACATCGCAGTCATCGGCAACTGGCTGTACTCGATCGACAGCGATGCGATCCGGGTGGGCGCCCAGCTCAACGCGGACAAGGGAGCGGACATTGGTCGCGACATGAATGTCCTCCTCGCGGAAAACGTGATCGGCGTGAACCCCGCAGAAGATACCAAGCTGATCCTGATTCCCGAATCCGAGATCGGTGGCGCCGGCATCATGTTCAACGCGGATCAGTCGATCATCCACGACAACTACATCACCGGCGTTTCAACAAGCGGGCTCTTTCCCGGTGGTCTGGTCCTCCCCGATTTCGCCACGGGTGTGACCATTACCCGAAACACCTTCGAGAGGATTATCTTTCCGACGTTGAGCGTCGGCGGGGCGATCACTCTCGGCACTGGCGGTTTCAGCAGCGATGCAGGCTTGGGTGTTCTCATCGTCGACAACACCTTCATCGAGAATGCGCCGGCCATCAATCTTGGGCCCTATTACGGGCCTGTGACCATCTTCCATAACAACTTCGTCAATAACGCTCCTGCTTTCGCTGTGTACAACGAGACGCAGGTCGGCATCACCGACAACCGCTTCGAACTGACCGCTCCCCCGGTGCCCGTCCCGATTAAGGGCATCAACGGGGTGACTGGCGCCATTCCCGAACCCGTTCACGTTCAGGCCTACCTCGAGGAGTCCGTTGGCGGCCCCGGCTACCAGGTCGCCTTCCTCGGCAACGAGGTCCACAGCGGCACCGTCTTCACTGATTCCTCCGACCCGCTCATCCCGCTTAAGGGGATCGATGAACCAGTCATTATGGTCCAACGAAACTGGTACGCGATGGCCTTCGATCCGGATTTCGATGGCAACGGCATCATCGATGGCCTCGAGGTTCCCCAGTCGCTGCCCACCTCGGCTGTGCCGACAACCGAGACCCTGGTCGTCGCCCAACTGGACCGCGACGCCGACGGCAGGACCGACGCCGCCGAACTGGCCGGCTTCTATGGAACCGCCTTCAACGTCTCTGACTCCGACGATGATGGTATCCCCGACGGCGCCCTCCCCGATTTCGGCATGCCGACCACACCGACCATGGTAATCATCAAGAGCACCCCCGGCCTCCCCCCAATCGAAGACTTTGTCATCGACGAGGACAACGACGGCGACACCTTCCCCGACTGGTACGAGGTCGCCCGCTTTACCGACCCGTCCGACCCCGATGACTTCCCGACGCTCGGCGACATCGCGGTGAACGACGCCGTGGACCTGGCCGATGCGGTGCTCGCCCTCCAGCTCCTCAACGGCTCCCAGCCGCTGACGCTCGCCACGAGCGCCAATATCACGGCACTCTCCGTCACGCCCGACGGCCTCCTCTCCCTCAACAACCCCCTCCAGATCCTCCGCTACAGCGCCCTCATCCGTGCCGGGCTCCCCGCCCTTCCCGGCATCAACTGACACTCCCCGCCAACAACGAGGAAAACCAACCGGGGGGAGCCGACGGCTCCCCCCGGTTTTCGTTCAACCCCGCCCAATCAGGAAATACACGATCACGCCGATCAAAGGAAAGATCGTGACCACGACGATCCAGACCGCCTTCATGAGTGGGGTCATGGGCCGCTGGATGATGTCGATCAGGGCGGCAAGCCAGATGATCAGGAGAACGACGCTGACGATGGTGGTGAGCATGAGAATCTCCGCATGGTGGAATCAGTCACGAATGAGCAAGTGCTCATTTTCCTGATTGCCAAGAGAAATTGTTGTTCGGAGGGGGCAGCCCTTCCGTCCGGCGGCTGAGATTCTCCTCGTTCCCTCCAACCGCACAGCCCCAGGATCCCCGCCATGGCAATTCGGTACTTCATCGATCTGGACTGCACGCCGCGGCGCGAACTCGGGGCCGACGGCATCATGGACCGGCTGATGGCGGCGGAGCGGGCCTCCATCCTTCGCGAGCAGTTTCACGAAACGGCGCCGGGAGTGGCCGACACCGACATCCGGTTCACCGAACGTGTCCTCACGGGGGACGACGGCGAGGAGGAGCGCCAGCGCTCGGTTGCCGACCTGTTGCGCGAGGCCGCTCCCCTCGCAAACTACCAGCATCACTGCGAGAGCTGCCCGGCGACGTTTCCTGGAATGCCCTTCGGGTGCGCGGGGGCGGTGGGGCTGCCGATTACGGCGGCGGGCGAGCGATGGCTCCTGGATCAGCTTGGGCCGGAGGGCTCCCATGCCGAGGCGCTCCTTCTCCAAACCAAGGAAGCGTTCGGCTACGGCGGGAATCCGCTGTTGGCGAATTGGCGGCGGGCGGGCATCCTGGAGGGTAGGGAACCGGCGGTGGCGGAATGCGCCGGCGGGCTGCTGACGAGCGAGGACCTCCTCGAGGACCTGTTCCTAACGGGCGGACTGCCGCCGGCCCGTGGCCTCGGGGTGCTCCTGCTCCTTGGGGCGATTCGCGCGGAGGATGGCCGGGATCGCGATGCTCTCATGGAGGCTCTCGAACGGGTGGCCGCGACACAGGACAAGACAGGCGCCCCGATGATCACCTTTGCCCTTGGGCGGGACCCGGACGATGATCCCACGATCCGGGATTTCAAGGAGCTCCTTTTCGCCCTCTACCGGGCGTTTACCCTTCAGGCGACGCTGGCGATCCGGTTGTGAACCCCCACGGGCACGCTCCGTTGGCATGGAATTCCCTCAGACAATCACGCTCAAGGACGGAGCCACGAGTTCCGGTCCCCCCACGGAGGCAAGGTGATCCCAGATTCCAGTAACGTCACATCCGGCCCGTTTCCCCAGGATCCCGGCCAGCCCACCGAGCTCCCCGCGGAGATTCCCATTCTCCCCCTCGATGGGATGGTCATTTTTCCGCTGATGATCGCGCCGATCGTGATCTCGGACGAGAAGGCGAAGCAGCCGATCGAGGATTCGATGCGGGGCGATCGGATGGTGGCCATCTTTCATCCGGTGGAGCAGGAGCCCGACGTGGCGGGCGGCAACGGGCATCAGGGGGAAACACCGGAGTACCGACTGTTTCCCGTGGGCACGTTGTGCAACGTCTTGCGCATGCTGCGAATTCCGGACGGTTCGGTGCGGCTGCTGCTGCATGGCATCTGCCGCGTGCGGCTGGGGGAGCTGACGGGGACGGACCCTTATCTGAAGGGCCGCCTGGAGGTCGTCACGGACGAGGAGGGGCCGCAAGGCGACCTCGAAGTCGAGGCGATGATGAAGCTGACAATCGACCACCTGCAGCGGGCGATCAATCTGGGGGCGTTGTCGGAGGAGCTGGCGGTCGCGGCGATGAACGTGGAGGACCCGGGCAAGCTGGCGGACCTGGTGGCGTCGAACCTGCCGGTGAAGCCACAGGACCTGCTGCCGATTCTGGCGGAGCAAAACGCGAAGGAGCGGCTCCGCAAAATGCAGCACGTGCTCGGTCGCGAGGTCCACGTGCTGGAGATCGGCAACCGGATCAACGACGAGGTCCGCGACGAGGTGGACAAGACGCAGCGATCGTTCTTCCTGCAGCAACAGTTGAAGGCGATCCGGCGCGAGCTGGGGGAGGCGGACCCTCAGGAGGCGGAGATCGAGGAACTGGCCCGGCGGGTCCGGGAAACGGAAATGCCGGAGCGGGCGCGCCGCACGGCGGAAAAGGAACTCGGCCGGCTCCAGTCCATGCCCACCGCCGCCGCCGAGTACGGAGTCATCCGGGCCTACCTCGAATGGATCCTGGACCTCCCCTGGTTCGTCTCCAGCGACGACCACATCGACATCTACGAGGCAAAGCGCATCCTCGACGAGGACCACTACGGGCTTGAGGAGATCAAGGACCGCATCCTCGAGTATCTGAGCGTGATCCGGCTGAAGCAGGGGAACCTGAAGGGGCCGATCCTTTGCTTCGTGGGCCCGCCGGGGGTGGGCAAGACGTCGCTGGGGCGGTCGATCGCTCGCGCCACCGGGCGGAACTTCCAGAACTTCTCCCTCGGCGGCATGCGGGACGAGGCCGAGATCCGCGGCCACCGACGGACCTACGTCGGCGCCATGCCCGGCCGCATCGTCAAGGCCCTCAAGGAGTCCGGAACCAACAACCCGCTCATCATGCTCGACGAGGTCGACAAGCTCGGGAGCGACTTCCGCGGCGACCCCGCCTCCGCCCTCCTCGAGGTCCTCGACCCCGAGCAGAACTTCCACTTCACCGACCACTACATGGACATGCCCGTGGATCTTTCGCGGGTGATGTTCGTCACGACGGCGAACACCCTCGACACGATCCCCGGCCCGCTCCGCGACCGCATGGAGATCATCCGCCTTCCGGGATATACGGACATCGAGAAGGAGGAGATCGCGCGGCGTTACCTGATCCCCCGCGAAATGGACCACACGGGGATCAAGCGCTCGCACCTGTCGATCAGCCCGGGGGCATTGCGGCGGATCATCGGTGACTATACGGCGGAGGCGGGGGTGCGAAACCTCCAGCGCGAGATCTCGAAGCTTTGCCGCAAGACGGCGCGGCGCCTCGCCGAGGCCCAGTCCGCCGAGGAGGCAACCACGCAGAACGGCAGCGACGCACCCAAGGGGAGGAAGACCACCCGCCGGCGCGCCAGTCGGACACCGGCCTCCTTCGCCAAGTTGAAGGTGACCCCGGGCAACCTCGAGGAGTTCCTCGGGCCCAAGCGCGCCTTCCAGGAGGTGGCGGAACGCATGGGCCAGCCGGGCATCGCCATCGGACTGGCGTGGACGGCGTACGGCGGGGCGATCCTGTTCATCGAGGCCGCGCGGTACCCCGGCGAGGGACGCCTCCGGCTGACAGGTCAGCTCGGTGAAGTCATGAAGGAATCGGCCCAGGCGGCGCTGACCTACCTCCGGGCGACGGCGGAGCGCTACCGGATCACCGAGGAGGCGTTCCGCACGTCCGACTTCCATGTCCACGTGCCCGCCGGCGCCACGCCCAAGGATGGCCCCAGCGCCGGCACTGCCATCGCCGTCGCCCTTGCGAGCCTTCTGACAAACCGCTCCGTGCGCGACTTCATCGCCATGAGCGGCGAGATCACCCTGCGGGGCAACGTGATGCCCGTCGGCGGGATCAAGGAGAAGTGTCTCGCCGCCCATCGCGCCGGCATCCGCGAGGTGTTCCTCCCGGAACACAACGAGGGAGACTTCCGCGAGGTGCCGGAGCAGATTCGCGAGGCATTGAAGGTGCGCTTTCTGCCGGACGTGGGGGCGTATATCGAGGCGGCGCTTCGGGGCTGAGGCACAGACGATCATGCTCTTTGATTCGCACTGCCACCTGCACGACCGAAAGTTCGATGGGGACCGCGGCGACGCGGTGGCACGGGCGCGGGAGGCCGGCGTGGGGGCGATCCTCACGCTTGGAGACACGATCGCGGCGAGCCGGGCCGCGCTGGCCCTCGCCCGCGAGGTGCCCGAGGTCCATGCCGCCGCCGGTATCCATCCTTCCGCCGCCGCCAGCTGGTGCGACGAAACCGAGGCGGACCTCCGCGCGCTCCTCGCCGAGCCCGAGGTCGTCGTCCTCGGCGAAATCGGCCTCGACCACTACTGGGACACACGGCCCGAGACCCTCGCCCGTCAGGAAAAGGCTTTCCGCGCCCAGTTGCGCCTTGCAGACGAACTCGGCCTCGCCGTCTCGATCCACAGCCGCGAGTCGAACGCCGACGTGTTGCGCGTGCTCGAGGAGGAGGACGGCTCTGCGGCCGGCGGGGTTCTCCATTCGTTCGTCGGCTCCTGGGACGAGGCGCGCCGCGGGCTCGAGATGGGCTTCTTCCTTGGGGTTGGCGGGATTGCCACGTTTCCGAAGTCGAGCGATTTGCGGGAAGTGCTTCGCCAGGCGGGCCTCGACCGGCTGCTGATCGAGACCGACGCGCCCTACCTCGCCCCCCAGCCCCGCCGCGGCCGCCGCAACGAGCCCGCCCACGTGCGTCATGTGGCCGAGATGCTCGCGGAACTGTTCGACACCACCATCGACGCGGTCGCCGACGCGACCACGGCCAACGCCGTCCGCGCCTTTCGCCTCGATCCCATTCCCTCCCGGACCCCCCCGCCATGATCCGCGTCGAAACGTTCGACTCCGCCCTCCTCGGGCGAAAGCGCAAGCTGCGCGTCTATACGCCGCCGGGCCTCGCGCCCGATGGCGTTGCGCCCCTCCTGATCCAGCAGGACGGCCAGCTGGCCTTCACCGACCGCGACGACGATCTCCCATTCGGGTCCTGGCGTCTCGACGCCTGGATCGCACGACTCGCGGCCGGGGGCACCATCCGCCCGCCGGTTGTCGTCGGCGTCGACAACTCGCCCGCACGCATGAAGGAGTACTTCCCGGTGACGGAGGAGTTCGCGACCTACGAGCGGTTCCTCCACGAGGAGGTCCTGCCCTGGGCGCGCACGAACCTGCCCGTCTCGCCGGATGGCCCCGTTGCCCTCATGGGCAGCAGCATGGGCGGGCTCGTGAGCTTTGCCCTGGCGATGAACCGGCCCGACGTCTTTTCCGCCGCGGCGTGCCTCTCGCCCTGGTTCGAATACGAGAACAACCGGACGATTCATGAGTACCTCCGGCCGATGACCTCAAAGCCGGCTGTGCGCCTCTACATGGATTCGGGGATCCAGGACTGGCGGGACCTTGACGACGGGCACCGGGGGATGCGCCTCGCGCGGCTCGAGTTGCTCCGCCTCGGCTTCGAGGAGGGTCGCGATTTCGACTGGATGGTCGACACCTGGTTTCCGACGGAGGCGGACCTGGAGGACTCGGTGGTGAAGGAGGACAAGCGAGGCCAGGCCCGAACAAACCAGCATAACGAGTTTCAATGGTCGCGGCGGCTGGCGCGTCCGCTGATGTTTCTCTTCGGCCCGGGCGAGGGGGCTTCGTCCGGCTAAACCTTGCCGCCGCCGGGCGGGTCGGATGGCACGGAAAACCATGCCGGCACCCGCCTTTGGCGGGGCGCACTCCTGAAAAGGAAGCCACCACCATGACCCGCCTTGTTTCCATTGCCACCATCGCCTTGGCGCTCGCGACGGCGGCGGCCTTCGCCCCGTCCGTCGTGGCGCAAATCAACAACCGGATCGAACGGTCCTACCTCGGGAGCGAACTGGTTCCCCGGGGGGGGAGCGGCTATCTCGGGGTTCAGGTTTCCGATGGCTATGTGAACGCCGGAACGAGCGAGGAGCCGGACCCCACCTGGGGGGCGCAGATCGACCGCGTGCTGGAGGAGACCCCGGCCGCCCGGGCTGGTCTCCAGGCTGGCGACCTCGTGCTGCGGGTGAATGAGGAGACCATCCGCAGCGCCCGCGATCTGACGATGGCCATCGGGCGCATGGACGCCGGCGAGCAGGCCGGCCTGTTGGTCCTCCGCGACGGCGAGGGGGTGACCCTGACGGTGGAACTCGCCGAGCGCCCGGCCGCGCAACCTCCCGCCAGCGGAACCCGCATGCGCCGCGGTGCCGACCCGTTAATGATGCCTTCCGGCGTCACCGGCGACCCCTTCGCCGAGATGGAACGCCAGCTCGAGGAAATGCAGGAAAACATGCTCCGATTCCGCAGCCAGTTTTCAAACCTTCAGATGGATGACGGCGCGATGACGCGGATGAAGGCGCGGAGCACGCAGGTAACGACGCTGGTGCACGACTCGGCCGCGGGGTTGGCGCTGCAAAGCCTGACGCCGCAGTTGCGAATGTTTTTTGGCGCGGGTGAGGACGAGGGGGTGCTGGTGGCAACGGTGGAGTCCGGGTCCCCCGCCGAGACCGCGGGCCTGCGCGCCGGCGACGTCATCGTCGAGGTTGCCGGTCTCACCGTCGACGATCCCACCCTCGCGCAGAACCTCATCGCCAACCCGGAGGCCCCCGAGGTGGAGGTGACCTATCTGCGCGGGGGCGAGGAGCAGACCGCGCTCCTCGCGCTCAACGAGTAATCGGGGTCGCCGTCCTCCCGGTCGCGTCCTTTGGGCCTTGTAACCCGGGGGGCCCCGCGCCAGACTTGGCGCGCCGTCCGGGCCCGAAGGGATAACCATCACGCGTGACCGCGTCCCGCCCGTCATCTTCCAGTGCCGCCGTGGCCTCCGAGGTTCCCCCCGACCTCCCCCAGGACACGCTGGCTTCCTACAACCCGGAGCGCAGCCGGATGCTGGCGGCGACGGTCATCAGCGATTCCGGCGATCGGACGATTCCAGAAGAGGACATCCCGAACACCTCGCCCACGAAAAGCATCGAGCTGCCCCACCCGAGCCTCTCGCGCTGGTCCGTGGTGATCGATAGCGACGACGGCGGGGAAGCCGCTCCGGCGCTGCTGCCGCAGGCAAACTTTCGCCTGAAGGAGATGGTGGGGCGCGGGGGCTTTGGCGAGGTGTGGGAGGCGCGCCAGGCCAGCCTCGACCGGATTGTCGCGGTGAAGCGCCTGCGAAAGGACATCTCGTCGGATGGCGACGACGAGGACACGGCGGCGCGGCGCCGCTCGCTGGAGGTCGCCTTCCGCCAGGAGGCGATCACCACCGCCAACCTCGATCATCCGAACATCGTGCCCGTGCACGACCTCGGGGTCGACGAGGACGGCTCTTCGCTGCTCGCCATGAAGTACGTGCGCGGCACTCCCTGGAACAAGATGATCGCGGCGGACTTCGTCAGCCTCTCGCCGATCGACTTCCTGGCACGGCACATCCCGATCCTGATCGACGTGGCCCAGGCGGTTGCCTTCGCCCACGCCCGCGGCGTTGTCCACCGCGACCTCAAACCTTCGCAGGTCATCGTTGGCGAGTTCGGCGAGACCATGCTGATGGACTGGGGGCTGGCGGTAATCTTCGACCTCGAGGTGATGGCCCGCCATTGCGATCAAGACAGCTGCGAACTGTTGCCGACGATCCACAACGCGACGAACCCGGCGGGGACGCTGGCGTTCATGGCTCCGGAGCAGACCGAGCGCCACGCGCGCAACATCGGCCCCTGGACCGATGTCTATCTCCTCGGCGGCACGCTCTATTACCTCCTTTGCGGGCGTTTGCCCCATCGTGGTGAGGACCCGCGGACCGTGTTCCTCAAGGCGAAGATCGGCGAGTTCATCCCGCCGGAGGAGGCGGAGCCGGGCCGAGAGATCCCGCCGGAGCTTTCAGACCTCGCGCGCCACGCCATGATGGCCGACCGCAACGCGCGCGTCGGTTCCGCCCGCGAGTTCTTCGAACTTCTGCAGGACTGGTTGTCGGGCGCGTCGAAACGTCGGGAATCGATTCGCCTTTCGGACGAGGTGACCCGCGAGCTGGACACTTGCGATGCCCGCTACGACGTGTTGGCCGACTCCCTCGCGAAGGTCGAGCAGTCGGCGGCCTTGTGGGGTGACAATCCGTCGGTGCCCGCCCTCCGCCAGCGGGCCACCGCGATGTTCGCCCGCACGGCTCTCGAAAACGGCGACCTCGTGCTCGCGCGGCTCCAGACCGGGAACCTCCAGCCGGGCCAGACCCGCGACGAGATCGCCCTTCGCATCGACGAACTCGAAAAGCGCCAGCGCACCCGCGAACGCCAACGCCGCGTGTTTCTTGTCGGGTCGATCTTCTTCCTCGCGGTAATCCTGCTGGTTGTCGCGGTCTTCAACAGGCGGTTCCTGGAGGAACGGGACTTCGCCCGCGAGGAAGCGCGCCGCGTTCGCGAGGCCCGCAACGACGCCCAGCGCCTCGTCAATTTCATGATGGAGGACCTGCTGGAGGAACTCCAGCCTATGGGGCGGCTGGATCCCATTCGGGAGGTCAGCAGCCGGGTGCTCCAGTATTACGATAACGTGCCGGGGGAAGAGATGCGGCCGGAGGTGGCGCTCCAGCACGCACGGGCCCTCCGGGCGGTGGGCCTCGTCGAATACGAGTCCGGCAATTCGCGCGGCGCCTTGGAATACCTCACCAAGGCCGCGCAACTCTTCGACGAAGCGGCTGCAGCACCCACCTCTTCCGTCACGCCCGCCCGCGACCGCGTCTTCGTCTATCTGCTGCTCGCGTCGGTGCAGGCGGACCGCAACGACCTCAAGGCCGCCACCGCCTCCCTCTCCCGGGCGCTCCTCGCCTTCTCCGGCAGCCTCCACCTCATGCCCGCCGGCGACGCCATCCGTGCGATCCTTCCTCCCCCGGAGGAACTCCGCGTCTATACAAGTGGCGATGCCGACCCCGCCGCCATCCCGCGTCTCTTTCGCCTCCTCCTCGAGGCATCCAACGCGACTTTTGCCGCAGACCCGGATCAGCGGGTCGAGTTCAGCACCACCGTCGCCCTCAACTCGCTCGGTGACCTGGCCTTCTCGGGCATACCCGAGCCGCAACTGATGGAGGCGGTGGTGAACGCCCGTCGCTTTCGGCGCGAGGCCGCCGAGGCCAACCCGCAAAACATCGCCGTGGCCCAGGGGTATCTCATCTCGTCGTACCGGCTCGGGGATCTGTACCGGAAGGCCGGCGACCTGACGGGGGCGGTGGCGGTTGTGCAGGAAGCGCTGGATTTCGCGCTGGAGCGGGAAGCGCGATCCCCCGGCCAGTATCAGTGGAAGCAGGCAGCGAGCGAGGGCCGGGGGCGCCTCGGGCTCCTCCACCTCGAGTCCGGCAACATGGCGATGGCACGGGCATACCTGCGCGATGCGGTGGCGGACGCGGAGGCGCTGGTGGAGCGCGATCCGCAGAACGCGCTCTGGCAGTACAACCTCGCGGTGCGGCAGCGGGAGGCCGGCGACCTTGCCCTCGCCGGGGGGGATCTCTCCGGCGCGCTCGACGACTTCACCGCCGCGCAGGCCATCAGCGACCGCCTCTACAGCCGCGACCCCGAGAACTACCGCTGGCGGCGCGACTTCAACGGGTTGTTCGAGGGGTTGTTCCTGTTGGCCTCGCAGGCGCGGGAAGGGGACGCGCCCGAGGTTGCCCGGGAGGCCGCCCGCCGCGCCTTCGACATGGCCCGCCTCGACGAGGGGCTTCGCCCCGGCGCCCCGGAGATCCAGCGCAACGTCATCGCCGCCGCGGACGTCTATACGCGGGTGCTGCTTGAGGAGGGAGACGGGGCGGCGGCATCCCGCGTGCTTGAGTTTGGCCTTTCCCGCGCGCGGTTGCGGGCTGGCGGGAGCACCGGCGATCCCGCTTACATGAGTCTCCTTGCGAGGCTGCTGCTGCTCGAGGCCGCCCAGGGTCTCGCCTCCGGCGACACGGCCGCCGCCTGGAACTCCGCGGAAACCGCCGCCCGCCGCCACTGCGGCATCCGTGGTGTACTCGACGACGAACTCCAGGAATGGCTCCGTCCGCTCCGGCTCGAGGACCCCAATCGCTGGGACGCCCTCCTTGACTTCGCACCCAACGGAAACCCGTTGCCGTAGCCGCATCCGCACCACCAAAACCGGATTCGACCCCAAACGGAATCCGTGGCCTTGCTGCTCTGGTTCATTCCCCTCTTCGCGATCCTCCTGATCAACGTCCTGGTGGCGTTGTGGGTGGGGCGCCAGCGCCAGACGACGCGGGCCGGGTTCTTTCTCCTCATGAACGCGCTGACGCTCATTCTGTGGAGTGGCGGCGTTGTCCTCTATCGCACCTTTCGCGAGGACGCGCCCCAGTTCCTCATGCTGCCGTACCTCGCGGCGCTCCTGGTTCCCGGCAACTTTCTGTACTACGCCCTGACACGGCCTCACCCGCTGCGCGAATCGTGGTCCGGCGCGCCGCTCATCACCGTCATCTTCGGTCCCGCTATTCTTCTCACTCTTTTCGAGTACCTCTTCGGCGACGCGTTGTCCATCGCCGCGAGCTATACGCTCGGCCCCGGCGATCCCACCTTCGATTCCTGGCCCCAACGCGCCACCGTTCTCTACCTCCTCATCCTCCTCATCACCACCCTCGCGGTTCTTGGCGTCCGCTACTACACCACGAGCGGGCCCGAGCAGAACACCTCCAAACATCTCATCGCCGTCCTGTTCGGGCCGATCTTCTTCGCGCTGCTGTTCTGGGCCTCCGCGGCCCGGGACATTCCGGGGGCGATTCCCTCCCCGGGATTCCTCTTCGCCCTCATCGCCCAGGGCGGCCTCCTTGTCGTCCTCCGCCAGGAGGAACTTCGAAACCCGCGCACGCTCACGCGCTCCCTCTACTATCTGACGACGGTGTTGATCGCCTTCGTCGTCATGAGCCTCGTCGCCCAATTCTACGAGCTGGTGCAGGGCGTCTTCCTCATCGACGAGACGGCACTGCTGGTGCTTCTGGGCGTGACCGCGACCCTGATGGCGCTGTCTCGCTTCAGCCTCATCGAGCACACCTTCGACCGCCTCTTCTTCACGCGCGCGGCGGAGTACCGCCGGCTGGTGGCGGAGACCCGGGCGGAACTGCGCGAGACCCGCGACCGTCTCCGCCGGGCCGAGCGCCTCTCCGTCGTCGGCGAGGTCGCCGCCCGCGTCGCCCACGAGATCAAGAACCCCCTCGGGCCCATCCGTGGATATACACAGATGATGCGCGAGAAGGTCGAGGCCGCCGAAACCCTCGAGGACCGCGAGCGGTTCCTCAGCTACCTCGAAGTGATCCAGGAGGAGGTCGACAACATCGACCGGCGGGTGCGTGAGTTCCTGGCGAGCGCGGGGGAGCCACGGCTCGCCCTCGAGCAGGTCGACATGAACGACATGGTAGGGCGGTGCGCGCGCGTGTTAAAGCTCGAGTTGACGGCAGGCAAGGAACTGGCCGGCGCGATTCTTCCCGTCCAGGTGCTGATGGAACTCGAGTCGGGACTCGGTAAGGTCGAGATGGATCCCGGCCGGTTCGAGGAAGCGCTCTTCAACATCGCGCGCAACGCGGTCGATGCGCTGCTCGGCCAGACCCGCGGGCGGATCGTCTTCCGCACGGCCAGCGTTCCAGGCCCGGACGGCACGGAGGGCATCCTGGTCACCGTGCTCGACAACGGACCGGGCTTCGATCCCGCCGCCATGGACCGTCTGTTCGAGCCCTTCTACACGAAAAAGGACACGGGCACGGGGCTGGGCCTCGCCATCGCCAAGGCCACCGTGGAGGCCCACGGCGGGACCATCGTGCTGCGAAACCGGCCCCAGGGCGGCGGCGAGGTGCGCCTGTGGATGCCGCGTGCGGCTCGCGAGAATCCCGGCGCCCTCCTCCCCAAACCCTTCCCCGCGGTGGAGGTACCCTCCGGCGAGGGATGAGGGGGAGGCCACGCGGACACCCAACGGCCTTTTCGTGCAGACGGCAGGGTGTTGGGATCAGGTATCGGGCATCTCGATGACGACCTTGATGGGGTCCTCGTGGTAGCGCCGAAGGGTGGTGTAGGCCTGTTGGACTTCGGCGAGGGGGAAGCGATGGGTAATGGTGGCGTGGGCCTTGGGGAGCCGGCCATCGACCATCAGGCGGACCGCTCGCTCGAGGGTGTTGTAGGGACGGCGGGTGAACTGGAGGGTGAGTTCCTTGTGGCGGGCCTGAATGGCGCTGAAGATGACGCGGTTGTCTTCGGGGACGCCGCCGACAACGACCCGGCCGCCGATGCGGGCGAGGCCCACCGCTTCGCGGGACCCCTCGCTGGCGTTGCTGACGTCGATGGCAAGGTCGACCCCGCCGCGGGGGAGGGCCTTGGCGGCCTCCAGCGCGTCGTGGGGCCCGAGGGCCATGGCGGCACCGCGTTCGCGCGCCGCCGCGCACCGGTACGCGAGCAGGTCCACCGCCATGACCTGGGCCGCGAGGGAGCCGCTGAGCAGTTCGACCAGGAGTTGGCCAAGATGCCCGCAACCCACCACCGCCACCGTCTCGCCCACGGAAACCTCCGCCCGGTCGACGATGTGGATCGCGATGCTGAGCGGCGTCAGGTGAATCGCCTGCTCGTCATCGAGGACGTCGGGGACGGGCATGCAGAGGTGGGCGGGCCAGGCGAAGGCCTCCTGGAGCACACCGTCGGTGGGCGGCCGGCCGAGCATCCGAGCGTTCGGACAGAGGTTGGGGGATCCGGCGCGACAGACGGCGCAGTTGTAGCACGGCGAGATGGGGTTGGCGACAACGCGGCGGCCGGCGAGGGCGGGGTCGACACCGCGACCGACCTCGAGGACCCGCCCGACAAATTCCGTCCCCGGGATGTGCGGACGGCGAAACCCGTTCTCCAGCGGCGCGCCCGCGCGAAACCGCGCCACATCGATCCCCGTCAGGCCTACCAGACGCGGCGCGATGACGACCTCGCCCGCGCCCGCCTCGCGACGCGCCGGCCGCTCCGTCACCGCAACCTTCTCTTTGTCGGTCAAAAACACGATGTGCATGGAGGGGAACCTGACGGGCCATGATGGGGGGTGGCAAGCCCGCAGCAGAAAAGCGGCCCCGGCTTTTTTTCTCCCCGGCCAAACCATCGCACCCGCGAGGGAACTCTGGTGATGACGGACATGTCCGTCACGGGCAGGGAGTTTGCGTCCCTTCTTTGCCGACGTTACCCGGAGAGACCCGTCACATGATCGCCAACCGGTTCTTGAATCTTGTCGCGGCGCTGCTGTTTCTCGGGCTTGGGGGGGTGATCGGGGTAACCATTCACCACCTCTGGACGCCGGAGGACGGCGCAGCGGCGACCGCGCTTATGGGCCCCCCGGCAGCCCACGCCAGTGATTCCGCGGTCGCCGGGCCGGAGGCCCACGATGTCGCTCCCCGGCCCGAGACCGACGTCTCCCGCGTCGTCCGCCAGGTCAGTGACTCCGTCGTCACCGTTGGCGCGATCAAGCGGGCGGTCATCGCCCAACCTTGGTTCGATAGCTTCCTTTTTGCCCCCCGCTGGCGTTATCAGGAGCGTTTCCAGCGCATGCCCTACATCGGCAGCGGCTTCATCGTTGCCAACGATGGCCTCGTGCTCACGAATTTCCACGTGATCGAGGACTCCGAGGCGTACTTCGTGACCCTGCCGGACGGGCGCGAGTTCCCCGCCCGCCTTGTCGATGCGGACCAGTTTACCGATATCGCCCTCCTCCGGATCGAGGCCGACGGCGAGCCCCTTCCCGCTCCCCTCCCGCTCGCCGATTCCGATTCGCTCCAACTCGGCGAGCGCGTCGTCGCCATCGGCAACCCCTTCGGACCCTTCATCGCCGATTCCCGACCCACCATCACGGTCGGTTACATCAGCGCTCTCAATCGCACCTTCGCCCCGGACCGCCGCAATCGCCGCGTCTATCAGGACATGATCCAGACCGACGCAGCCATCAACCCGGGGAACAGCGGGGGCCCGCTGGTCGACATGAACGGCCATGTGGTCGGGGTGAACACATTCATTGTCTCGCCGTCGGGGACGAGTGCGGGGATCGGGTTTGCCATCCCGACGAACCGTGTCTCGGGGTTCCTCGACGAGATCGTCCGCTACGGGCGGTTGAGGCCGCTGCTACTCGACTTCGCGTTCCAGACGGTCCGGCTGCGGAACGGCGAGACAGCCGTGCAGATTGTGAACATGGAGGAAGACGGCCCGGCCGAACGCGCCGGATTGCGCACGGGCGATTTGCTGGTGCGCGCCGACGGACGCGACGTGCGAAACCGCGACGACTTCTATCTGCTCTTCGCCAGCAAGCAGGTGGGAGACATGATGGAACTTGCCGTCCTTCGTGACGGCCGTGAGCGTCGGCTGGCCTACGAAATCGCCGAGGCACCGCGTGGCTAGACGCGGAGCCGCGGACACTCCCCGGCATCGGTCCCTGTTCAGATCAGGCCGCGTCGCCCTCCGCCGGCGGCGCCGGATCCCGCAGGACCCTTCTCCCCGCGACAGATAATCCGGAAGACTTCTTCCGCCGACTCATGAACAACGAGCAACTGGGGCTCGCCCTTCGGCGCCAGAGCCGCATCGCCCGACAGAAACACGAGGGTCCCTTCCCCCTCCGTGTTCGGAACGAAGCGCACAATGTGGTTGGGATTCAAGTAAACATCCATCTGAGTGTCGTTATCGGTCAGCTTGAGGAACATCCGGGGGCTCCTTTCACCCTTTTCACTGAAGGGATCATGTGGGGTGTATGCTGGAAGATCAAGGAAATTAGATGGCGCCGGGAAATCAACCGGAGCCGGTGGGCACAATCCGGGGAAGGATTTCCCCCGCGGGCCCGACGAGGTGATGCGCGGCGAAGGGTGTCAAGTCGGTCGGCACGACGTTGACTTCCACGAGCGCAGCCCCCGCCTGTCGCGCCTCGAGCGCCACCCCCGGCACCCAGGTGACTGCGGCCGTTGTCCCAATGAGCAGCACTGCGTCCAAAGGGCCTTCTGTAAAGTCTGATACCCTGACGAGTTCCTTCGAAGGAAGCATTTCCCCGAACCAGACAACCCCCGGCCGCAGGAGGGTACCGTCCGTGTCTCGGGGAGGGATGGTGGCCAGCGGCGCCTCGCGAAGTTCCCATTCCGTGCAGGGCGGCTCGGTTCGCCGTACGCGCCAGATATTGCCATGCATCTCGGCGACACGGCTTGAGCCCGCAAGCCGGTGGAGCCCGTCCACATTTTGGGTGACCAAGAGGAAGTCGGGTATTCGTCGCTCGAGAGCGGCGAGTGCAAAGTGGGCCGGGTTGGGTTTGCACGCGGCGATTTGCCGGCGCCGGGCATCGTACCACTGCCAGACGGTGGCGGGGTCCGCAGCGAAGCCCTCCGGCGAGGCGAGGCGCAGGGCGTCTTTTTCCGTCCAGTGGCCGGCGGCCCCGCGAAAGGTTGGAACGCCGCTCTCGGCGGAGACCCCCGCTCCGGTCAGCGCCATCACCCGCCGGGCACCGGCGAGCAGATCGCGGACCTTGCGGATCTGATTCTCTAGATCAGCCATTGCATGACGAGACCGGCGCCGAGGGGAACGGCGAAGTTATCGTCGAGCTGTTTGACGAAGGCCTCGACGAGACATGCCGCCAAGGCGCCAAGCATGACGACCGAGTGGGGCAGGCCGGGAACGAGGGAGGCGGCGATGGCAGCGGCAAGGAAGAAGGCGAGGCTGCCTTCGAGGGACTTGCGCCCGCCCAAAAGTTTGACCCGCCCCAGCCGACGGCCCACAAGCGCCGCCGCCGGGTCGCCGACCACCATCATGAGAAAGGCGGCGGTGGCGACCTCGCGATCGAGGAAGAGGAAGAGCAGGAGCGCGGCGGCCATCATCCATGTGGCGCCGGAGATGGCGATGCCGGCCAAGGGGGATTTTTCGTGGGGGCGGTAGACGAAGCCGATGGTGGCGCGGACCAGGCCGCCGAGGGGGCCCGGCCGGAGGCGTTCGACGTCGATCAGAAGCGACCCCGTGAGGAGGCCCGTCAGGAGGAGCACGGCGTCCGCCCAAGCCAGCTGCCACAGCACCGCCGCGAGCAGCAGCATGGAAAGGTGGATGGACTTCCGGACGACCTCGGCCTGGTAGCTGATGGTGAAGGAGGAATTGGGGGAAGGGGGGCTGTCGCGGAGGGCGAGGGCAGTGGAGCGGGTCATGGCCGGTAAGTGGGAAGCAGTCGCATCGGGCCGATGATGCGGGTTCCGGGCGCGGAGGCAAGGGGATGAAGAAAGCCCCCCGGCTGGGGGGCCGGGGGGCTTTGCAGAGGCCTGACTCGGGGGGGGAAGCTTACCAGCGGTAGTGGGCGAAGGCCTTGTTGGCTTCGGCCATCTTGTGGGTGTCTTCCTTCTTCTTCACGGCGCCGCCTTGGTTGTTGAAGGCATCGAGGAGCTCGTTGGCGAGGCGGCGGACCATCGTGCGCTCGCCACGGTTGCGGGCGTTGAGGATGATCCAGCGGATGGCGAGGGCCTGCTGGCGGTGGGGCTTTACCTCGATGGGGACCTGATAGTTGGCACCACCGACGCGGCGGCTCTTGACCTCAACGGCGGGCTTCACGTTCTCGACGGCCTGGACGAAGACTTCGAGGGCTTCCTTGCCCTCTGTTTTTTGGGCCATTTCGTCCATGGCGCGATAGAAGATGGACTCGGCGACGGTCTTCTTGCCGTCGAGCATCATGCAGTTGATGAACTTTGAGACGAGCGTGCTGTTAAAGCGCTGGTCGGGAAAGACGCCGCGGCCGGGGGGGATATTCCGGCGCATCATCTTGCGCATGCTGCGCGAACGGCCGTCCTTTTTCTTCCGCTTGGGCATTCAGAGAACCTCGGAGTCAGAAATACCGGCTGGGAAACAGTTCCCGGCCGGGCGGTTGGGGATCAATGGTTACTTGGGGCGCTTGGCGCCGTACTTGGAACGGCGCTGCTTGCGGTTGGCGACGCCCTGGGTGTCGCCCTTCTTGGCACCACGGACGATGTGATAGCGCACGCCGGGGAGGTCCTTCACACGACCGCCGCGGATCAGCACGATGGAGTGCTCCTGCAGGTTGTGCCCTTCACCAGGAATATAAGCGGTCACCTCGTAGCCGTTCACGAGGCGGACACGGGCAATCTTGCGCATGGCCGAGTTGGGCTTCTTGGGCGTCATGGTGGTGACGCGGGTGCAGACTCCACGCTTCTGGGGGCAGGCCTGCAGCGCGGGGACTTTGTTTTTCTTGGTCATCCGCTTGCGGCCCTTGCGGATGAGCTGGTTGACCGTGGGCATTCGGGGCTCCGGCGTAAGGTTCCATGGCGGGATGCACTGACCCCGCCAAAAGGCTCACGAGCGAAGCGGATCAGTGTCCACCGGTCAAGTGAAAAGGGGAGCACGACGTTTCTGGGGCGGCTGTATTCCAGATAGAGAATATCGAGATTTTTCCTTGCGGATTCGTGCCGGGTCGACTCCTTTTTGAGTAGGGCGGTTGACCCGATACTTCCCGCTCCATTCCCCCTCCTTCACATGCGCAAGCTTTCATCTTTTGGAATTCTCGTGATTTCCGCCGGGATCACGGCGTCTGCAATAGCCCAAAGCCCGACCGTAACCGTCAACCTTTCAACGCCCCAGGCCCGTGCCCAGACCGTTCAGGCCCTCGCTGCCAAGGCGCGGCAGGAAAAGGCGGAGGCGGAAGCTTTCGCGGCGCTGTACAACCTGCCAGTCAAGGGCGTGGATGCCCAGGGCCGCGACTTCGAGCTCATGCGCCTCGACCCGAACGGCAACCCCGTCTACTATGTCACTGACAACGTCAATGCGGCGATCAGCACCGCGGCGGATCAGGTGCGCGATAGCGAGCCGTTCCTCGTGGACGGTTCCACAACGATCGTCGGCGTGTGGGACTCGGACGCCGTCCGGCCCACGCACCAGGAGTTTGGCGGCCGGGTCATCAACCGCGATAATTCGCCCAACAGTGATCACGGGACCCACGTGGGCGGCACCATTGGCGCCGCCGGGGTGGATCCGCGCGCCAAGGGCATGGCCCCAGCTGTCACGATCTACTCCTATGACTGGACCAGTGACGAGTCGGAGATGGCCGCGAACGCCATGACGGCCCCCGGCCAGGCGGACAAGATCCAGATCTCGAACCACTCCTACGGCACCTACGCGGGGTGGGATGGGACCTACTTCTACGGCAATTGGCCCACCTATCGGGAAGATCCGCTCTTTGGCCAGTATGACTCCTCCGCACGCTACTGGGACACCATCGTGTACGACGCGGGCTACTACCTGCCGTTCAAGAGCGCGGGGAACGACCGCAACGACAAGGCGCCGAGTGCCGGAACCGAGTTCACCTACAGCGGCAACCAAAAGGCGATCTACGACCCGGCGACGGGGCCCTACAGCGACGGCTACGACAATGGTTTTGATACGGTCGCCTCGAAGAGCGTGGCGAAGAACATTATGACGGTGGGATCGGGGCGCGACGCGGTCCACAACGGGACAAGGGACAAGACAAAGGCGAAGCCGGAAAACTACAGCGGCTACGGCCCCGCGGATGACGGCCGCATCAAGCCGGACATTCTCGCGAACGGGGCGGGGCTCCATTCAACGCGGAGCTCCAGCGACACGGCCTACGGGAGCAAGTCGGGGACGAGCATGGCCTCGCCGAACGCGGCGGGTTCCGCGGCCCTGCTCGTGGACCTTTACAACCGGCGTCTTCCCGGCCAAGCCATGCGCGCCAGCACCCTCAAGGGCCTCATTCTCCATACCGCCACCGACGTGGACAGGCCCGGCCCCGACTACAGAACAGGCTGGGGCCTGATGCATACCCGCCTCGCCGCCGAGCAGATCGAACTCCACGCCGCCGCCCAGAACGGCCTCTACATCCACGAGGACGTGCTCACCCCCGCCGGACCGGCAGACACCTATACCTTCCTCTGGGATGGAACCAGCCCCATCCGCGCCACGCTTTGCTGGACTGATCCCCCGGGACCAACCCGAAGCGGTCTCGACGACCGCGCCCCCGTCCTTGTCAACGATCTCGACCTGCGCCTGATCGCCCCCGACGGAACGACGACCTGGTTCCCCTACCGCCTTGATCCCCAGAACCCCGGCAACGATGCCACCACCGGCGACAACACTGTCGACAACGTCGAGCGCATTGACCTCCCGGTGCCCCCGCAGACGGGCGTCTATACGCTCACCGTTACCCACAAGGGATCCCTCACGGATGGCCAGCAGGTCTACTCGCTGATTCTCAACGGGCAGTCGGTGGACTACATCGACGTTCTGCCCACAGAGTCGTTCCTGGCCGAGGGCGAGCCTGGCGGGCCCTTCCAGCCCTCCTCGACTGTCTATACGGTCACGAACCGCAGCGAGTCCGAGAGCCTGGACTGGGCGCTTACGAAAACCGCCTCCTGGCTGGACGTCGATGTGGCCGGCGGCACGTTGCCTCCGGGCGCATCCGCCACCGTCACAGTCTCGCTGAATGCCCAGGCCGATGCCCTCGGCGCCTCCCCCAACCCCTACGCCGATACGCTGGCCTTCACCAATCTGGCCACCGGCGCCTCTCTCACCCGCGACGTCAGGCTCTTCGTCGCGCCGAACTACTGGACGGAGCACTTCACGTCCAACGACAACGATCTCGACAACCTCATGCTGACGCTGACGCCCAACGGCTCCGGTGGATACAACGGTTTTGTGGCGCCGATCACCGAGCTTCCAAGCCCCCCGGCGGGCGGCACCACGCTGTCGCTCAGCGACGACAGCTTCCGATCCATCGACCTTTCGACCCCCGTCAGCATCTACGACAAGTCCGCCACGCGCCTTTACGTCGGGTCCAATGGGTACATCACCTTCAACTCCGGCGATACGGACACCTACGCGACGATCGGGGATCACTTCAATCGGCCGCGGGTGTCGCTCCTGTTCGATGACCTCAACCCGAGCACCGGCGGCACCGTGAGTTGGAAGGAGCTGGCGGACCGTGCGGTGGTCTCCTACGTCGACGTCCCCGAGTTCAGCCGATCAAACCGCAACACCTTCCAGGCGGAGTTGTTCTTCGACGGGCGAATCCGCCTGAGCTGGCTGAATCTCGACGCCACGGACGGCCTCGTGGGGATTTCCGCTGGCGACGGCGAGCCGTCCCTCTTCAAGGAAACGGACATCAGCTCCTATACCGCGCCGGTGAACACTCCCCCGACGGCGGTGATGGTGGCGGCTTCGACCGCCTCGCCGAAGGAGGGCATGGCCATGAGCGTGAGCGGAACCTTCACGGACCCGGACGCGGATCCGTGGAGCGTGACCGTGGACTGGGGCGACGGAACGGCACCGACGGAGGTGACGGGCCTGACGGCGCGGTCCTTCGGCCCCATCGGACATGTATATACGGACGGCGACGGTACCGGCACCCCCCGAACCATCACGGCGACGGTCCGCGACGCAACGGACTCGGCCGATGGCACGGTGGAAGTCACCGTGCACAACGTGGCGCCGATGGCGATGGTGTCGACGCCGCTGGAGCTGAACGACGACAGCCAGGTGACGATCGACGCGTCGAGCTCGAGCGACCCGGGTGAGGACGCGCTGACCTTCGCATGGGACCTGAACAATGATGGGGCGTTCGACGACGGGACGGGCCCGCAGGCGGTGATGCATGGGGCCGAGATGTCGCCCGGGCCGCACCGGTTTGCCGTGCAGGTGTCGGACGGCGACGCGACGGTATCGGCTTGGGGCGTGGTGGCGGTGAACGACGTGACGGCACCAACGAGCGTCGGGTCCATCGACGACAGGACGCGGGCCGGTGGTCCGCTGGTGGGTGTCTATACGGCCACGGACAACAACGGATCGGGCGTTGCGCAGGCGCAGCTGTATGTGCAGGCGCCCGGCGGCGTCTGGCGCGAGGCGGGGATGCTCGCGAATGGCGCGTGGAGCCACACGCCGGAGGCCGGCGATGGCGTGTACCGCTTCGCGGTGCGGGCGCGGGACCGGGCCGGCAACATGGCGCCGCCCCCGGGACCCGGCGATTCCGGAGACCTGCTGGTTCTGTGGAACGACGTGGAAAACTCCGAATTTACCCACGTCGCGGTAACGGAAGGGACCCTGGTGTTCCCGATGACGGACGCGGTGGACGTGGAGCTGGTGTTCGGAGCAGGCGCCGCCGGAGGACCAGTGACGATGCGGCGGCTTGCGGGCGACGTGGCGCCGGAGGGGCTGGACGCCGGTCGGCTGATCGACGAGGCACTGGTGCTCGGGGGGACCTTCGGCGGGGGACCGGCGCGGTTGGTCTGGCGACCGGACGCGGCGTACCTTGCGGCGCTTCCCACGCCCGTCGACACCGTGTTCCGCTGCGAGGATGGCACCGTGACCGACGTCTATACGGTGAACGAGGTGGACGGCGCCCTCGTGGTGGAGGACATCGACGCCGGCGGCACCTGGTACGCGGGCAGCAACAATGCCGCTATGCCGGAGTGGCTGCTGTTCGACTGAGCAGGACAATCCCGGCAAGTAAAAAGGAAACCGGCCCCGCGAGTACGCGGGGCCGGTCGCTTTTGCGGCTTCGATGGTGGGTGCTTAGAAGCTCTCGACCGCGTCGATGCTGTTGAGGGAGACGGCGACGCCGCTGTAGCTGGTGGTGATCTCGCCGAGGATCGGGAAGAGGATGCCGCTGTACTCGTAGCTGGCGGTCACATACATGACGGCGTGGGCGTCGTTGCCATACTGTGCGCGGGCCTGCTCGAGGAGGAGGCCATAGCCCTCGTTGCCGCTCGTGACGATGCCAACGAGGATGTTGGAGGAGCCGGTGGCGCTCACGGGGCCGAGAATATCGTAGCTGGCGGTCGAGACGATGCTCTGGCCACCCATGGGCTTGCTGCCGGGGTCGTTCTTGCCGGCGGTCTGCGCGTTGAACATGAGGACGCTTGCGCAACCGGTGGAGAACACAAGCATGGAGGCCAGAACGGCCGAGGCGAGAATGCGCTTCATGGGGCACATCTCCTGAATGGAGTTTTCCCCCTCTAAATATTGAGGCGGGGTCTAACGTTTCGGGGACAAGCCCCGATTCAACGGGGGGTTGCAAGCCGAATCAATCGACAGCAGGGGCAAATGAGCAGACGTTCCGACCGTCATGGTCCTTGCAGAGCGGGGGCCCGGGTTCTCAAGAGTGGCCGCCATGAGGTGCCCGTTCCGCGGAGTTGAAACGGCAATGAACGAAAGTCGATTCGAGGTGATTGTGGTGGGTGGCGGGCACGCCGGAATCGAGGCGGCGCACGCCTCGGCACGGTTGGGGGTGCGGACGATGCTGCTGACGATGGACGTGGCGGCGCTGGGGCGGATGTCCTGCAATCCGGCGATCGGAGGGTTGGGAAAGGGCCACGTGGTACGGGAGATCGATGCGCTGGGGGGGGTGCAGGCGCTGGCGACGGACGCGGCGGGGATCCAGTTCCGGGTGCTGAACCGGCGCAAGGGCCCGGCGGTGCAGGCGCCGCGGGTCCAGTGCGACAAGGACGCCTATTCGGCCTGGATGGGGCGGTTCCTCGGGGGCGTGGAGAACCTGGTCGTGGCGGCCGGGGAAGCATCGGAAATCCTCACGGAAGACGACGCGATCTCGGGCCTGGTGCTCGACGATGGGAGCCGCCTCCAGTGCCGGGCGCTGGTGCTGACGACCGGGACGTTTCTCGACAGCGTGATGCACTGCGGGTTGGAACAGACGGAAGGTGGCCGCGTGGGGGAACGGTCGGCGAACCGGTTGTCGCGGTCGTTCCTGGCGCTGGGGCTCGAAACAGGGCGGCTGAAGACGGGGACCCCTTGCCGGCTCTGGCGCGACTCGATCGACTTCTCCAGGTGCGAGCTACAGCCAGGCGACGATCCGCCACCGCCGGTCAGCTTTCGAACAAAAAGACTCGATGTCGAGCAGATGCCCTGCTTCCTCACGCGGACGACCGCCGAGACTCACGACATCATCCGGGCGAACATCGATCGATCGCCGATGTTCCTCGGGCGAATCTCGGGGGTGGGGCCCCGCTACTGCCCCAGCATTGAGGACAAGGTCGTGAGGTTCGAGGACAAGGAATCGCACCACGTGTTCCTCGAGCCGGAGACACGGCGTGGCGACACGATCTACCCGAACGGGGTGTCGACGAGCCTTCCGGCGGATGTGCAGGAGGCGTTCATCCGGTCGATCCCGGGGCTCGAGCGGGCGGAGTTCGCCCGCCATGGGTACGCCGTGGAATACACGTATATCCCGCCGCGCCAGTTGAAACACACGCTCGAGGCGAAGGATGTGTCGGGGCTGTACCTGGCGGGGCAGATCAACGGGACGTCGGGTTACGAGGAAGCGGCGGGCCAGGGACTGGTGGCGGGGGTAAACGCGGCGCTGGCGGTCCGCGGCGAGCCCCCGTTCGTCCTCCGCCGCGACGAGGCCTACATCGGCGTGATGATCGACGACCTCCTGACGAAGGACCACCGCGAGCCGTATCGCCTGTTCACGAGCCGGGCGGAGTACCGGTTGCTGCTGCGTTCGGACAACACGGACCTGCGACTGGTGGGTCATGCGGAGCGGCTGGGGATGTTGCCGGCGGAGGTGGCGGACCGGGCGCGGGCGCTGGCGGAGGGGGTCGAAGCCGCGGCGGGGCGGCTGCGGGGGACGGCGCTACGGTCGTCGGAGGTCGACTGGGAGGTGGCCGCGGAGAAGGGCGCCCCGCGGCCGGCCAAGGCGCAGACCCTTGCCCAGTACCTTGCCCGGCCGGATGTGACGATGGAGGCCTTCCGGGGGGTTTTTCCCGCTGCGATCGAGCCGCCCCCCGCCGACGCAGCCCGGTTCTGGGAACTGCTCGAAAACGAGATCAAGTACGAGGGGTATCTTCAGAAGCAGATGGCGCTGGTGGAGCGGACGCGGCGTGCGGAGGAGACGCGGCTGCCCGCGGGGATGGACTACGGCGGGGTGGTGGGGCTGCGCAACGAGGCGCGGACGGTCCTGGAGAAGTTCCGGCCGGACACCCTGGGGGCGGCGGGGCGGCTGGCGGGGGTCAATCCGGCGGATGTGTCGGTGCTGATGATCGAGCTCAAGCGTCGGGAGCGGGCGGGAGCCGCCGGTCCTGCCTGAAATCAGGTTGCTCTTGGCTGAACGATTGGCCAAATTTGGGAAAACTCCCGGACTCCCGAATTGGATGTGCCCGCCGTGCTTTCGAGGTATCGCGATTACGACGAGACTCTGGTGATCCTTCGGGAGGAGGAGCGGCCGTGGGGTTTCCTGCTGCACGCGCTGGCGTGGGTGCCGGTTTGGGGATTCGTCGTGAGCATGCTGCTCTGGGTGTATTACCGGCACCGCAGCCGCGAAATGGTGTTCCACATCCAACAGGCGATCCAGTTGCAGATCACGGTGCTGGTGCCGGTCCTGTTGTGGATTGTGGGCTCCATCCTGTCGGAGGTGGTGAAGGGAGTCAGTCCGGCGGTGGGCCTTGCGCTGGCGACGGCGAATGACTTCCTGGCGGTGAGCCTGCTGACGCTGATGGCAGCCGTGGCGGTTGTGGGGGGCGGCTTGGTCTATCTTGGAAAAGGCTTTCTGTACCCGGTGATCGGGCGACGGGTACTGGAAGGAACCCTACGGAAATACACGGAGGATTAAGTCCATGGCCGATCAAGCCGCAACCGCGCAGCAGGAGGCCGCCGTCTCGGCGGTGATGGCGTATATCAATGACTACCTGGACATGCGTTTCCAGCAGGCCCGGCGCGTAAACCCGACCATCGAGCAGGTCTGGCCGGACACTGTCTGGCAGCAGAAGGACATCCTGCGGATTTGCATCTCGGGGACGAAGGCGTTCGGTCCGGACCGCTACCACGTGGCGGAGTTGCTGCTCGCCGACGATTCCCGCAAGCGGGCGGAACTCTTCAGCCCGAAGAGCCAGAACTGCCTCCAGGGCGAGATCATCGAGGAGAAGGAGTCGGACGCGCAGCGCACCCGCGGCCAGATGGAGATCCACGACGCGCGGTCGACGATGCGTGTCGTCGCGCCCCAGTTCGAGGGCATCATCACGCTGATCCAGACGTATATCTGGTGGGACCTTCCGGACGCGGCCCGTCTGGCGCGGTTCGACCGCAAGGTGGGCCTGCTCCAGCGGCTGAAGGCGGAGGACTACACAGACGACCTCAAGAAGCATTACATGATGGCCATGGGCTTGGAGACGCCGCCGAAGCTCGAGCAGGCGCGCGAGTTCGAGACGAAGGCCCTCGCCGAGACGATCAATTCCTTCCGCCACGCCCGGGTGGAGGAATCCGGCTACCAGGCGATCATTGCCCACGAGAAGACACCCGGCGACAACGCGGACCGTTTGATCGAGGCCACCGGCAGCCAGATCGCCACCCTCCGGGGCCTCCAGAACGGCTCCACGCTAGACGAGTCCATGACCGAGCAGTTCGCCAAGGCGATGCATTGCGACCCGCAAATGGTGACGAACGAGAAGGCGATCACCTTCCTGGAGAACACGATTGCGGCAAACCGCAAGCGCCTGCGTCTGGTGCTCGAAGGGGGCGGCAGCGGCGAGCCCTACAACTACAAGCGCCGCCAGCTGGAAAACCTCCGAAAGCGCTTCGAGGAAGTGGTTGCGGACGACGCCGACGCCTTCGCAACACTGGGTCAACCGCGCCCCACCCGCGACATCGTGGAGAAAGTCTGAACCCACTCGCAAGGTGCCCCTCATGCATCGATCGCCAACATGGAGCGCGCTCGCCGCGCTCCTTCTTCTTGTACCGCTCCTCCTTCCCGCCCAACGGACAGAGACAACCTATGTCCCGAATCTCGAATTGATTTCCCACCTCGACGAGACCCGCTACGACGGACCCTCCCGCGCCGCCGCCGCGGTCACCCTCTCCGGCGTCGACGAACGCGAGACCCGCTACAATCCCAAGGGGACCCTTTCGACCTCGGCCGTGGGGCTCGTGAGCCTGCGCCGCGACGCGGCGGACTATCCGGCGTTCCTCCTCGGGCTCCAGGACGCCGCCATCGCCTCCTCCGGGTCGCCGCTCAACGTCGCACCGCTGTCAGCCGATACGCCGCAGGAGCAGGTCGATCTCCTCGCCGCCCGCGGCGTCTCCACCTTCCTCGTCGATTCGCCCCACCCGATGGAGGCCGAGGCCCTGATCCAGCGCAACCGCGAGGGGGGCCGCACGATGGTCCTCATTGCCCAGGCGCTCCCCCGCGGGTTCTTTCCCCCTCTGGTGGTCGACACGCCGATCCTTCATGCCGAGCGCGCCGGCGAGGAATCGATCCGCCTCGTCGGCAACAACCCGGTCACCATCGCGTATATCTACGAGAACTACCCGGAGGAACTGCCGACGGAGGACCTCGGGGGGGCGATCCTGCGCGCGTTCCGCCGGCCCTTCGACAATGTGGCGCCGGAGATCAACCTGGAGGCGTTCGACCCCGCTCGCCATCTCGATCCCGGCAATCCGCCGGCGGTGGTGGTGGCGCTGACGGCGGAGGACTCGGCCCGCCACGCGCTCACCCTTCGCGAGCGCTTCCCCGATTCGCGGCTCGTGCTCGTTGGCGAAAGCCCGGAGGTGCTCGCCGCGTGCGAGCGGGGCGACATCGATGTGCGCGTTCGGCCCGACTATGCACGGCTCCTCGCCTTCGCCATGAGCGAGGCCCGCGAGAAGTCTCCCGTCCCCCTCGTGCTCCACGGCACGGCGGACCGCCTCATCTGGTAATTCCAGCCCCGGTGGCTGCGATCACTCACCCCCATCCGAAAAGGACCCGCACCGACCATGAGTGAGAAGTTCCGCATCGAGAAGGATTCGCTCGGCGACGTCCAAATCCCCGACGGCGCGTACTGGGGCACCACCACCCAACGCGCCGTCCACGTCTATCCCATCAGTGGGCTGCGCCAGCATCCCAAGTTCATCGACGCCTATGTGATGCTCAAGATGGCGGCGGCCAGGGCGAACAAGAAGGGCAAGGCGCTCCCCGCAAAGGTCGCCGACGCCATCGTCAAGGCCGGCCAGGAAATCCTCAAGGGTGACCTTCGCGACCAGTTCGTCGTCGACGTCTTTCAGATGGGCGCCGGCACCTCCTTCCACATGAACGTGAACGAGGTGCTCGCCAACCGCGCGAACGAACTCCTTGGCGGCACCCTTGGCAACTACGAGCACGTGAACCCGAACAACCACGTGAACTTCGGCCAGTCGACCAACGACACGTTCCCGACGACGATCCGGCTCGCGTGCCTCCTGATGCTGCGCGATCACCTTCACAAGCCGCTCGTGGACCTGGAGAACGCCCTGAAGAAGAAGGGCCAGGAGTTCGACAAGGTCCTCAAGAGCGCACGGACGCACCTCCAGGACGCGGTGCCCATCCGCCTTGGCCAGGAATTCACCGCCTACGCGGAGGCGATCAACCGATGCCACAAGTTCATCGGCAAGGCGCGCGACAGCGTCTGCGAACTCGGCATCGGGGGCAGCGCCGCGGGTACCGGCCTGAACACCGCGCCCGGTTACCGCGAGAACATCCTCGAGGAACTCAGGAAGCTCACGAAGATCGACGACCTGCGCCTTGCCGCCGACATGCGCGAGGCCATGCAGAGCCAGCGCCCCATCGCCGAGCTCAGCGCCGCACTCCGCAATCTCGCCCTCGAAATCAGCCGCATCAACAACGACCTGCGCCTGCTCTCCTCCGGCCCGACCACCGGCCTCGCCGAAATCGAACTCCCCCCCGTCGCCCCCGGCTCCTCCATCATGCCCGGCAAGATCAACCCCTCCATTCCCGAGATGTGCAACATGGTCTGCTTCGAGGTGATCGGCAACGACACCTCCGTCAGCTGGGCCGTCGGCGCCGGCCAGCTCGAACTCAACGTCATGATGCCCCTCATGGCCCACAAGATGAACACCAGCATCCACGTCCTCGGCAGCATGATCACCCAGATGACCAACCTCTGCATCAAGGGCATCAAGGTGAACAGGGACCGGTGCCAGATGTACGTGGAAAGCAGCGTGGCGATCGCGACGGCCCTCAACCCGTACATCGGCTACAAGGCCGCGGCCGACGTGGTGAAGGTCGCCGTGGCGGAGAACAAGACGGTGATCCAGGTCGTGCGCGAGAAGGAGCTCCTCACCGAGGCCCAGATCGCCGAGATCATGGACCCGATCAAGATGACCGAGCCCGGAGTTGCGGGAAAGTAACCCGGCACCACGACGGAGGAAACGCGCCGGGGAGGGCCCATGGGCCCTCCCCAGTTTTTTTTTCGCGGCAATTCTCGAAGGAACAAGCGTCTGTCTTTATAGACGATTCTTCCTGGCAATCGGCGAGCGCAAGGGGTCCGGGCGCGCCTGGCTCCTTCAATACACCGTCCAGCCGAGGGGATCGGTGGCAGGCGTCGGGTCGACGACGGTCTTCTCCGACTCGTTCCCCAGCCGGTCCACCGCCGTGACGACCACCCCCTCGACGCTGCCCGAGATCACCCGCTGGGTGGAGGCCGCGTTGAGGATCACATACTCCCAGGCGCTGTTGCGGTATTGATAGAAGACATAGTTGCGGACGTCGGCGGGGTCCACCGGGGTCCACTGGACCAGGTTGTCGGTGATGGTGACGTCGGGCGGGGCGGGGGCGACGTCGTCGAGCCAAGGCATCGGGGGCCGGAGGGCCTGCTGGCTGTAGGGCCCGTTCATGAGCAGCGTGCGCTGCCCGTCGATGTTATTCTGGAGCCACTCCATGCGAAAGTGCACGTTGCCGGTGGCGCCGCTGCGGGCTTGGGTTTCCTCGACCTGGCGGACGATTTCCTCCGGGGGCCAGTTGGTGGAGCCGGAGGTCTTGTAGTTGGCCAGCCCGGGCCAGATCTCCCGGTCCTGCACGTTTTCGGAAATCCACCAGTCCATGAGGGCCGTATAGCTTTGGGCGGGGGGATCGATCTCCCAGTAGATTTGCGGCGTCAGGTAATCGAGCCAGCCCTCGCGGAGCCAGAGGCGCGAGTCGGCGTAGAGAGAGGCGTAGGCGTCGAAGCCCGCAATGCCCGGCGGGTTGCCCGGTCGCCAGATGCCAAAGGGGCTGATGCCGAACTGGACGTGGTCCTTCTCGGCGCGTATATCGTTATAGACGTCGCGGATGAAGGTATTGACCGAGTCGCGGCGCCAGTCCGCCTTGTCGAGGGTGCCACCTCCATTGAGGTAGGCCTGGTAGGTGCCCGCATCGGGGAACTCCTCCGATGTGGGATACGGATAGAAATAGTCGTCGAAATGGACGCCATCGACGTCGTAGCGCGAGACGACGTCCATGATGACGGAGCGGGAGTAATCCTGGACCTCCGGATCGCCGGGGTTGAGCCACTTGTATCCGCCGTAGTCGACCACGAGGTCCGGGTTGGTGCGGCTGACGTGGGTGGAGTGGAAGCTGGAGCCGGAGCTGACGCCGGCGCGGTAGGGGTTGAACCAGGCGTGGACCTCCATACCCCGGGCGTGGGCGAGGTCGAGGACCTCCTGGAGGGGGTCCCACGCGGGGCTGGGGGCCGTGCCCTGCGACCCCGTGAGGTACCGCGACCAGGGCTCTATGGTGGAGGGGTACATGGCATCGCATTCCGACCGGACCTGGAACACGAGGGCGTTGAGGCGCATGGAGGCGGCGGTGGAGACGATCGCCTGGAGCTCGGCGCGGGCCTGGCTCGTGGTGAGCGAGGACCGTGAGGGCCAATCGAGATTGACGACGGTGGCCACCCAGGCGGCGCGGAACTCCCGCGGCACCAGGTCGTCGGGCGGCGGAGCGGGGGGCGTGCCGGCCGTTGCGCCCGCCGCCGCCAGCAGGCACGCGCCCGCCACGATTCCTCTCATCCCCATGTTCATCGTTTTGTTTCCCTTGGAAAAATCGGGGTCCTCCCCCGGAGCAACGAGGGCACCCGATTGCCCACCGGGATTCAAACAAAAAGCGGAGTTCAGGGCGTGGGCGCCGCGAGCCAGTAGTGGGCACTGGTCCAGGCGCCGCGGTGGGGCTCGGGGGTGATTTCGATGGTCCAGGCGGTGCCGCCGGCCTCGTCGAAGATCGACCCGAGGTCGAGCCGCACGTCGCGGACTGTCTCCGGCACCGGGACGGTGCGCTCCGCCCGGTAGCCGGTCGTGTTCGAGACGACGGCCACGCGGAGGCGCTCCGCCGCCGGTTCGGCGACGGGCGTTGCCGGGCGCCCGATCCGCATTACCAGCGTGGAGACACCGGCGGGAAAGGTGGCGGGGGCGAAGTGGAAGGCCTCGCCGCGGACGATGCGGGCGCCCTCCACGGCGGCAAGGGTGCCGGTGGTGGACCCGTCGCTGATCTCGAGACGGACCGTTGGCGCGAGGGGTTGGGGCCACGCCCGGTGGTTGCCGTCATGGGGTCCGATGGCAAACGTATAGACGGCGGTGCGTTCCGAGGCGAGGTCGGCAACGTCCACCTCCAGGAGGGCGCGCTCGCCGGGGCTCCCGGGCCACCGGTCGCCCGCGTCCATTGCCCCCCAGTCCACCGGCGTCGCCTCCAGCACGATCCCCGACGTGATCGAGGTTCGCGGGATCGAGACGGACCACTCAGGCGCGAGACGGGGAAAGGCGGGGCTCCACCAGTTGGGATAACTGACGAGGAGGCGGGGACGCCGGTCGGCGGCAAGGCGGGACAGCGCCTCGAGCACCGCTCCCTCGCCATGGGGCGTGGCCCGGGTGAATTCCCCGCTGCCAAGCCCCACCAGGTCGTGCTTCAGCCCATTGGTGTAGTAGGCGAGGACACCGGCGTCGGTGATGGCGACGGGTTCGCGCTCGGCGGCGAGGGGAAACGTTGCCCGACGCAGCAGGTGGAAGATGTCCCGGCTGTTGCGGCCATGCTCCGCCGTCCAGAAGACGAGCGAGGGGAGGGACGCCACGAGGAGCGCGAGGCCGACGGCCTTCAGCGCGGTTTCCTCGTGTTGCTGGAAGAGCTGGCTCAGGCGCCACAGGCCAACGACCCCGAGGACCACGAGCAGCACCGTGTACGGGGCGAGGTAGCGTTGCTGGTGGATGAAGGGGAGGCCGCTGGCGGCGACGCTGGCGAGGCCAAGGAGCCAGGCGAGGACGAGCAGGGTGCCGCCGGCGGGTCGGCCGTCGCGGCTTTCCCCCACCACCAGCATCCCCGCCCCAAACAGACCGGCCACCGCGAGGCCCGGCGCCAGGTAGGGGAGCGACGTGGTCCCCTTGAACGCCGCATAGGCGTCGTCCGGGACGAGGTTGGCGTGAAAGCGGACGATGCCGGCAAGGGTGTCACCCATGACCGCGAACCGGTCCGCCCAGCCATAATAGGGCGCGGAGGAGAGGCCCTTGATCGTGAGTCCGGCGGGACGCCAGTCGCCCGTCGCCACCCACAGGATCGCCAGCCAGCCACCCAGCATGAGGAAGCCGAGAAGAAAGAGCGGTGCGGGAATGGCGGGTGACTGGCGCCCGCGGCGGAGCGCCACCGCCAGCCCGGCGACGGCCAGCAGCACGCCCTCGGGCCGGACCAGCGGCAGGAGCGCCACCGCCGCGAGGGCCACCAGCCGCCCGTGGGGACGCCCCGCCTGCCACCAGGCATGGGCCCCCAGCACGCCCCCCAGCAGCAGCAGCGTATAGACGCCGGTCTCCATGCCCGAGAGAAAGTTCCACAGGAGGTGGCCGTTGGCGAGCACCAGGCCACCGGCGATCGCCCCCGGCAGGCAGTGCGACAGGCGCTTGGTCAACTGGTAGGTCCAAACCGGCAGCAGCATCCATTGGAGGACACCAAAGGCGAAGGCCGCCGCGGCCCCCCGCACGCCGTCGAAGCCGAGCGCCAGCGCCGGGGAGAGCAGCAGGACGTAGAGCGGGCTGGTCATGCCGCCGGAGGGGGCGGCACCCTCCGTATAGACGAGGGGCGAGCCGGCCGCCAGTTGCCGAGCGTACTGGAGATGGATATACGAATCGTCGAGCGGGAGCATGAAGTGACCGCCGGCCAGATTCCAGGACACGGCGGCGACGACCACCGCCTGGACGAAGGCCACCAGCGCGAGGCCGACGAACCACTTGCGGTCGTCCGGATCTGTCTCGAAGGGGAACACGCGGCGGGAGCACCCCGGCGGTTGGAATGCGCCCGAGGCTTTGGGGGGCGTCGCTCAAGGTCAACGGCCATCGCCGGCCCACGGCTTTCATTGGCAGCAGGGCCCGACCCCCACTAGGAGGAATCGTCAGGAGAAACACCGTGCCCTTTCTGGACCACGCCGCCACCACCCCCATCGATCCGGAGATCGCGTAGCAGGTCGCCCGCGACATGGCCGACCCGATGAATGCCTCGTCGGTGCATCGCCATGGCCAGCGTGCCCGCGCCCTCCTCGAGGAAGCACGCGAGGAGATCGCCGACCTCCTGGGCACCGACCCGGATACGGTTGTCTTCACGTCGAGCGCCACCGAGGCCAACAACCTCGCCCTGCGGGGCTACACCCTGAGACAGAACCGCGCCGGCCTTCTCCCAAGGATTCTCACCTCCGACCTCGAGCATGCCTGCATCCGCGAGACAGCCGCGTGGCTCGGGCGGACGGAGGCCGCCGAAATCATCAGGCTGGCCGTGGGCGAGGACGGCCGGGCCGACCTCCACGGCGCGCCCCCGGCGGACCTTCTTTGCCTGATGGCGGTCCAGAACGAAACCGGAGTCATCCAGGACGCCACCGCGGCCCGGGCCCACCGCGACGCCCATAGCGGCCTCTGGCTTTGCGACGCCACCCAGGGGCTCCTGTCGCTCGACGTCTCGCTCCCCTCGCTGGGCGCGGACCTCGTCAGCCTGTCGTCGCATAAGATCCACGGCCCGGCGGGGGTGGGGCTGCTGGCGGGTCCGGGTATCTGGCAATTGGAACCGCTGCTCACCGGCGGGCCGCAGGAGGGGGAGCTGCGGGCGGGGACCCAACCGGTGGCCCTGATCCGCGGCTTCGTCGCCGCCGCACGAAAGGCGATTCTTCAGCAAAATCGGCACAGGGAACGGATGGAGCAATTGGAGGCGCTCTTTTTGAGTCACCTTTCCCGCCACACCGGACCATTCTGGATCAATGGGGGCAATCCCCGGGTTCCCGGCTTTCTCAACCTGAGCTTCCCTGGCCTGGCCGGGGCGGATGCGGTCATCGCCCTTGATGTGAAAGGCTTTTCGGTCTCCTCCGGGTCCGCCTGCTCCACCGGCGTGGTCCAGAATTCAGCGGCTTTAGCCGTGATGTTCCCTAACATGGAGGACCGTGTGAGGGGCGGGATCAGAATCGTGTTCGGGCGGGGAACGACGGAGGCGGATGTCATATCGTTATCTGAAGAAATGGCCATGCTCGTCCGTCGGTGATGATCTGGACTCGGGGTTGCTGACGGGGATCCACAAGGCACCAATATTTCTTTCGCTTGCCGAAGGATTTAGGGCTTGCCCCAGAGACCCCGCTCTCCACATTGTCGACGTTGAGGAATATAAGAATGCCCATGCGTTCTCTCACCCCCCAGATGCGCAGCAAGGTTGCCGAGCGTTTTCGTGCACTCGGCGACGAGACCCGGCTTCGCCTGCTGGTTCGCCTGTACGAAGGCGAGTGCAATGTTTCCCGCCTGAGCCACGAGCTCGGGGTCGGCCAGGCATCCGTCTCCAAGCACCTGGCGACCCTCCGTAACGTCGGATTCCTCAAGGTCCGACGCCAGGGTGCCCAGTCCTTCTACAGCATCTGCGACGACGCCATGTTCGACATCTGCAACCAGATGGCGGCCGGCGTGTTGCGCCATCACAGCGAGATGAACGAGTCGCTCGGCCTGCGGGGAAAGAAGACCAACGGGCGCACGGTGGAGACCGGGGTGTGATCCAGAGGCCTCTCCCTCGCGGTGCCTGACCGGGCCAATCACTCCCAAGACCGGAGGTGAGCCGTGACGGTTCGCAAACTTGTTGTCGTGGGTGGCGTTGCTGGCGGAGCCAGCTGCGCCGCCCGGGCACGCCGCCTCAGCGAGGATGCCGAGATCGTCCTCGTTGAACGTGGCCCCTTTATTTCCTTCGCCAACTGCGGTCTGCCTTATCACATCGGCGGGGAAATCCCCGACCGTGGTAAGCTTATCCTTCGCACCCCGGAGGAGCTTAACCGCCAGTTCCGCCTGGACGTCCGGGTTCGCACCGAGGCGGTGTCGATCGACCGCGAGGCGGCAACGGTCCGCCTCCGAAATCTGGCAACCGGCGAGGAGACCGACGAGTCCTACGATGCCCTGGTGCTTTCCACCGGCGCGGCGCCCCTTCGCCCGCCGATCCCGGGAATCGACCAACCGGGCATCTTTTCACTCCGAAACATCCCAGACATGGATGCGATCGGGGCATGGATGGACGAGACGGAGGCCCGGCAGGCGGTCGTCGTTGGCGGCGGCTACATCGGGCTCGAAATGGCGGAGCAACTCCATCACCGGGACCTCCGGGTGTCCGTGGCCGAGGCGCTCCCCCAGATCATGGCCCCCCTCGACCCCGAAATGGCCGCCATCCTCGAGGGCGAACTGCGCCAGCGCGGTATCGACATCCACCTTGGTTCGAAGGTGGTTGGGTTCGACGGACCCGAGGAGGGCAAGGGCGCGCCGACGGTGGTGCTCGAGAACGGTACCCGCCTGCCCGCGGACATCGTGGTGCTGGGGCTTGGGGTGCGGCCGGACGTGCCGCTGGCGCGCGAGGCGGGGATCGAACTGGGCGAGCGCGGCGGCATCCGCGTCGATGAATACAACCGCACGAGCGATCCGAGGATTTATGCGGTGGGCGATGCGGTGGAGGTCCGCGACGGGGTAACCGGCGAGTGGTGCCTGGTGCCGCTCGCGGGGCCGGCGAACCGCCAGGGCCGCAACGTCGCCGACACGATCTTCCTTCACCCGACGGCATACCGCGGAACCTTCGGCACGGCGGGGGTGCGCCTCTTTCAATACGTGGCGGCGTGCACCGGTGCGAACGAGAAGCGCCTGCGGGCCGCGGGAATCCCCCACAAGGCGATCCACCTCCACCCGGGCAACCACGTCGGCTATTACCCCGGTGCCACACCGATCGCGATGAAGCTTCTCTTCTCGCCGGAGGACGGGCGCGTTCTGGGCGCCCAGGCCGTTGGCCAGGAGGGTGCCGAACGTCGCATCGACGTAATCGCGACCGCCATCATGGCGGGGATGACGGTCGACGAACTGGCGCACCTGGAACTGGCGTACGCGCCGCCCTTCGGCGCCGCCAAGGACCCCGTCAACATGGCCGGCATGGCCGCGCAGAACATCCTCCGAGGCCTGACGGACGTCGTTCACTGGGACGAGGTGGAACTCCTCGATCCGGAGAAGGACTTCCTGCTGGATGTGCGTAACGAGGGGGAACTGACCGTCGGCCGCATCCCCGGCGCCGTCCACATTCCCTTCCCGGAACTGCGCGAGCGCCTCGACGAACTGCCGCGCGACAAGCGCATCGTGGCACACTGCGCCACCGGGCCCCGGTCCTACTTCGTCACCCGGATTCTCAACCAGAACGGTTTCCGGTCGGCGAACCTCAGTGGCAGCTACGTCACCTGGTCCAAGGCCCCCAAGAAGGTTCCGGCCCCCTCGCCCTAGGGGGGCCGTTGAATCGGCCGGGGTGGTGCCTGCTCAGCCCCGCCCCGGCCGTCCCACCTTACCTTTCCTTGATCGGCGGGGTCCTCTCTGGCAGTAGACCCGGCCATGTCGACGAGCGTCCTTCCCCTCCCTTCCCCCACCGCGCCCGAACCCCGCCGGCTCGAGCGCAACGCCGGCTACCTCGTGGCGGTCCCCGCAGTGACGGCGGTGCTGGTGATTCTGGCGTTGATCCGTCTCCCGCTCCCCCAGGAGCCGCCGCCCCTCCCCATGAAGGTGGTCGTCCAGCTGGAGGAGCCACCGGAGCCCGAGCCGATGGTGGAGCCAGAGCCCGAGCCCCAACCGGTCGAGGAACCGCCGCCGATGCCGGAGGTCGTCGCCACGCGCCCTGATTCGGACGAGCAGGGCGAGGAAATCGTCGATCCGGTGAAGGCGGAGGAGCCGCCCGCCACGCGCGAACTGGTGCTCGAGCAGCCCCTCGACGAGCCGGTCCCCACGCCGCCAAACATCGTGGACTGGGTGCCCAACGTGGACGAGGCGGAGCAGATCGCCGCACTCCGCGAGGAACTCAACCAGGCGCGCGAACAGCTTGATGCGAAAGCCAGGGAAGTGCGCGAGTTCGTGATCAAGCAGGAGGTCTCGAGCGCCGCGCGGGACTTCGAGCTGTCGAGCGATGGGGGGACGGAGGGGGCCATCCGGCTGCTCAACCTCCAGGACCATTTCCCCGAGGCGATTATCGAACAGATCAAGGCGCGTTACGGCATCCGCTACGACCATCGGTACACGACGCCGTCTGCGGGCCGGGGTTTCCTGAACGCGGCGACAACGGAGGCGGGAAGCTTCTCGAACACGCAGAGGCCGGGCTATTACGAGGTGCTGGTGCTTTCGCCCAAGGCCATCCACGCGATGTCGCTGCTCGAGCGCGAGGCGATGCTGGACAAGGGGTTCGAGCCGCGGCGCGACCGCGTGCGCAAGGTCGTGTTTGGCATCGTGATGAACCGCCAGGGGGAGTACGACCTGGGCGTGACAGACCTCGAGATCGAGCGGGTACGCTAGCGGCGGCGGGCATCCAGCGCGATGCCCACCGCCAGCGCCACCAGCCATCCCCCCAGCAACCAGACAAGAAGGCTTTCCGCCGACGGCCCGAGATCCACCAGTCCCGCCCGCGAGGCGAGCCCAAGCGTATAGACAACGTAGCCTGTGAGGAGGAGGGCGCCCTCCAGCCGGCTCACTCGGGTGCCCGTCCAAAAGAGCGGTAACAGCACAACGGCGGCGGCGACGACGACGGGAAAGTCCGAACGGAGGGAAATCGCATCGACGGGAAGGCCCCCCTCGCCAGCCAGGAGTGAAGCCGGCCCCAAGACCCCCGTCAGGTTGAAGATGTTGCTTCCAACGACATTGCCCACGGCGAGGTCCCGTTCGCCGCGCAAGGCGGCGACCACCGAGGTGGCCGCCTCCGGGAGCGAGGTCCCCGCCGCCACAATGGTCAGCCCAATCAGCGCGTCCCCCACGCCCGCCATGCGTGCCAGGCCCGCTGCACCCTCCACCAGGGCATGGGCACCACCCGCCAGGAGCAACAGCCCCCCGAGCACTTGAAACGCCCCCCAGCTGAGGGAGACCGGCCCCTTCTCGTGCATTTCCTCCTTCTCCTCCGCCCCCCGCCCCGTCCACATCTGCACAACGGTATACACGACGATCCCGGCCAGCATCGCGATCCCGTCCAGCATCCCGATCGCCCCGTCCGCCGCCAGTGCCCATGCCCCCAGCGACACGGCCACGAGGATGGGGGCCTCGCGCCGAATGACATCGCGACTGATCGACAGGGGAACGATCACCGCCGAGATGCCAAGGATCACCAGGGTGTTGAAGAGGTTGCTGCCGAGGACGTTCCCAAGGGCGATTCCCACTTGGCCCCGGAGGGAGGCGACGACGCTCGCCGCGACCTCCGGGGCGCTTGTCCCATAGGCCACCACCGTCAGGCCGATGACCAACGGCGAGAGCCCCGCTGCACGGCTCAGCCCGCTGGCCCCACGCACCAGCAGCTCGGCCCCCCACACAAGGACCGGCAGTCCCACAAGCAGAAGCAGAACGTCCATCATCAAGGCTCCGGTCGGGCGGGGCTTCCTGTTTCTCCTCGCCAATCGGAGGATTGTCGATGGATCGTCGAAGCGGAATCAATCCTGTCTGCCACCAGCGCAAGGAGGCTTCAAGGACCATGACGAGCCCGGCGGTTCCTTTCCCCCCCGACCAGTACCCCCGCAATCCCGAGGGAGTGTGACACCCCCCCGCGACGGCCCCGGGTTTTTGCGCACGCTGACGGGCCTGCTGGCCCAACTGGGGGGGGATCCCGTGCGCCGCCAGCTCGAGGCGCGGGGCATCACCAACCCGCGCCTGCTCCAGGCCTTTCGCCGGCTGCCCCGGTGGCGCTTTGTCCCCGGCGGCGCCCTCAACGCATGGGTCGACCATCCGCTCCCTATCGGCGCCGGCCAGACGATCTCGCAACCCTATGTGGTGGCCTACACGCTCCAGGTGGCGGATCCCCAGCCCGGCGACCGCATCCTCGAGATTGGCACCGGTTCCGGCTACCAGACGGCGCTCCTTGCCCAGCTCAGCCGCGATGTCTATACGATCGAGGTCCATGGCGATCTCCAGCAGCGGGCCCGCCGGGTACTCGGCTGCCTCGGCCTCACCAACGTTCACTATGCCATTGGCGACGGGCACTTCGGGTGGGACGCAGCCGCGCCGTTCGACCTCATCGTGGGGAGCGCGGCGGCGACCCGGATCCCGCCCTCCCTCGCGCGCCAGCTCGCCCCGGGCGGTCGCCTCGTCATGCCCGTCGGGCCCGAGGGCGGGAACCAGGAACTCCTCCTCATGCGCAAGTCGCCGCAAGGCGTCTATACGGTCGAGAAGCTGATCGAGGTGCGCTTCGTCCCGATGGTCGGCGGCTAGTCGTCGCCGATGCGTTCCGCGTAGGTCAGCAGGCCGAGATCGTCGAGCCGGGCCTTGTCGACCCCCACGATGATGTCGTAGCGGCCGACGGTGTGGAGTTCATGCGCGAGTCCTGCGCCCTCGAGATCGCGGGCCACCAGCTGGAGGTCGCGCCCGACGAAGGCGAGGCGGCTGGCGGCGCGGAGCTCCTCGCGGTATCGGTCGACGCGCGGCATATGCAGCACCGGATGCAGCCGGATCGACTCGCCGGAGGAGAAGGAAAGCCGGTAGGCCTCCCAGTAGCCGATGGCGGTGTTGTTGAGGCTGGTGGCGCCGTGGGTGACTCCGCGACCGCGGAGGAAGTCGATCACGGCGGCATCGTCGCGATGGATGCCGGTCCAAGGGTCGACCGGTTGCGTCGGCCGGTCGATGGAGGACCACAGGTTGACCGAGACGAGCAACGCGGCCGGCAAGGCCGCAGCGGTCCGGGACCGCACCGCAATGGCCCCCAGCCCCCCGGCCGCCACCGCCAGCAATCCCACCAGCGGCGTCACCGCGTAGTGCGGCGGCAGGTGGAGATGGCGGAGGATATACGCGAGGAACAGGTAGGGGAGCAGGAGGAGGGCGAGCAGGAGGACCTCGGGAAAGTGGCGCCGCACGCCCCGGCGCGACCGACGGAAGGATTCCGAAACCACCACCACCAGCAGCGTGGTATAGACAACGACCACCGCCAGCACCATCACCACCGGGCGCCCGAGGGGCTCGTTATATGCGTCCTGCAGACCGATGAAGGAACCCCCATTGATCAGCACCAACGCCACCGCGTTCACCCACATTGTTTCCAGGCCCCCGACACCGGTTGTGTTGTAGAGGACCTCGCGCCCGAGCACCACAACCAAGGCCGGCAGGTAGCCAACCACGAATCCCGCCAGGAACGCCCCCGGCCATCCGCGCCACCACCCATACCAGGCGCCGACCCCATAAACCAGCGTTGTGCCGAGAAACGAGGCCACAAGGGCCAGGCGATGCTCGAAGAGCCACGCGCTCCACGGATTCATGTAGTAGACGGTGCCTCTCAGGATGAGTGCGAAGCAGGCGATCGTATAGACGACGGCGGCCGTCACGGTGGCCGCGCGTTGTGCCGGTGTCCGGCCAAGATCGAGTCTCGCCCGCCACGCCGGCACCGAGGCCAGGTGCGCCGCCCCGGCGAGGAAAAACATCGCCACCAGCTGCGACGTCCACCAGGCGAGGCCGCTGGTCGCGCCCAGCAGCGCCCAGCCGGCGGTCGCCCGCCATCCCGTCCGCCTTCGCAGGAAGAACCACGTATAGACAGAGAGCCAGACCGTGCCGAGAAAGAACACCTCCACCTGGCCGCGGGCCTTCATGGTCCAGACCGCGAGGAACTCCGGAGGGATGGCGAAGAGGAGCGCGAACCAGGGCCAGGCGCCCGGCAGGCCCACCCGGCGAAAGATTCCCCTCCACAACAGCAACGCCACAGCGCCCTGCGCCACCGGCGCCAACCAGAGCCCCATCGGGTTTGCCCCCCAAAGGGCCACGAAGGGCATCGCGGCAATCGACTGGAACGAGCCGAGGTAGTCCTGTCCGAGGAAAAACGGGTGCCAGGCGCGGAGGTTCAGGAAGTCGAGCGTGGTGATGCCAACGATCGCCTCGTCGGAATCGAGCACGAGCCGCCCCGAGGCCAGGAACCAGATGCGATGAAGTGTATAGACGGCGAGGAGGACGGCCGGGACGAGCCACGGGTGGCGCCACCAGTCGCGCCTGGCGGCCTGCGGGTCGCCGGTCATCCCCCGATCACGTCGCATCCCATCCGGTCGCGGACCACTGCGGGCACGGCGACGGTGCCGTCCGCCCGCTGGTCGTTCTCCAGCAGCGTGATCAGCAATCGCGGGAGGGCGAGGCCGCTGCCGTTGAGCGTGTGACAGAACTCGGGCTTCGCGCCGACCGCCGGGCGGTAGCGGATGTTGGCGCGCCGGGCCTGGAAGCTGCCAAAGTTCGAGCAGCTCGACGCCTCGAGCCATGCCTCCATCCCCGGCGCCCAAATCTCGAGATCGATCTGCTTCCGGCCACAGAAACCGATCCCTTCCGTGGAAATCTCGACGACGCGGTAGGGAACCTCGAGCGCCTCCAGCAGGCCGCAGGCATGGCCGATCAGGTCCTCGTGACGCCCGTCGCTTTCCTCCGGCCGGGTGATGTGAACCAGCTCGACCTTGTGGAACTGGTGCACGCGCGAGATGCCGCGATTCTCGCGACCCGCGCTGCCCGCCTCGCTGCGGAAGCACGGCGTGTGGCAGCAATACGCGATCGGCAACGCCTCCGGCTCGAGGATCTCGTCCGCGTGGAGGTTCGTCACCGGCACCTCCGCCGTTGGGATCAGGTGCAGGTCGAATCCGTCTATATGGTAAAGGTCCTCCTCGAACTTGGGCAACTGGCCCGTGCCGGTCATCGTCCGGCGGTTGACGAGGAAGGGGACATTGACCTCCGTATATCCGTTGCGGGCGACATGGGTGTCGAGCATCCAGCCGATGAGGGCGCGCTCGAGCCGGGCGCCCGCGCCCTTGAGCGCGTAAAAGCCCGATCCGGTGACCTTGGCGCCACGGGGCAGATCCAGAATCCCGAGCGCCTCGCCCAGTTCCCAGTGGGGCTTGGCGGGAAAGTTATGGCGGACCGGTTCGCCCCAGGAACGCACAACCCGATTGGCGGTTTCCTCCGGGCCGATGGGCACCGACGCGTCCGGCACGTTGGGAATCCGCAGAAGCAGATCGCGGAGCGCCTCGTCCACACCCCGCGCCTTCGCGTCCAGCATGGCGATCTTCTCGCCGATCATCTTTGATTCGTCCTTCAACGCGTCGATCGGCTCGCCCGCCTTCGCCCGCTTTGGGATCTCCTTGCTGATCTCGTTGCGACGCGCCTTCAGGGATTCCACCTCCGCGAGGACCGTCCGCCGCTCGGCGTCGATCTCCAGAACGCGATCCACCATCGACTCGTCATCGCCACGGGCCGTCAGGCCGGCGCGAACGATTTCGGGCTCTTCTCGAAACAGGCGAATGTCCAGCATCGCGGTCGCTTTCCTCCGCAGGTTCAGGGGATCGCAATGGGGCGAAACGCCTGTCGGGGCGTCAAGCGCGGTTCCCCATGGCTGGCCCGCCGCTTGCCAAATGTTCCGGCGGCAGCCCCCCTCCACAGCCCCCTCGGGAAGTCCTCCAGATGCCCATACGCGCCAGCGCCCTCGCTCTTCTCGCCGCCACGCCGGTCCTGACGCCCGCCGGGGTGCACCCCATCCGCGGCGAGATGATCGCCTTAATCCAACAGAGCGATGCCCCCGTTTCCGCGGACTTTCGCGAACGCCACCTGCCAGGTCTCGAGTCCCTTGCGACCGAACTCGGCAGCCCCCTCCGCGTCGTTGATGTCACCGACGCCGGCGCACCCGCGGAGGTCGCCCTGACGCCCCTCATCGTGTTTCAGAATCACAAGGGCCGGTCGATTTTTCAGGGGCGTTATGCAGACATGGGCAAGGTGCGCCACTTTGTCCGCACATCGCGCTTCGTCCCCCAGGGCGAGGGTGGCCTCGTCAAGGATGCCATTCCCGTGGCGGCGATGGGGCGCGCCCGGGTCGGCGCCCCGATCAAGATCACCCCCCTCGCGGACATGGCCGATCCGGCCTTCGATTTTGGGGCCTTCGAGCAGCAGGCCCATGCCGCCGTCCGCTCCGCCTTCGAGACGATGACCGTCCACCCCGAGGCCCGCTTCGGCCGCTCCGACCGACTCTTCTACATGGACTTCTACCCCTACGCGGCGGAGGGCGGCAACCTCGCCATCCTCATGGCCTTCTATAGCCAGTTCGACTGCGAGAATCCCGTCTATACAGAGTACGGGGACGTGGTGTTTGGCCCGATGGGGGAGGGGGGCCGGCTCTTCGCCGAGGCGGCCCGAATGCTCGAGAGGGAAATGGATCGCCAGATTGCGACGTCGACGATTGGCGACGGATTCGTCCCGGTCCCCAGCGATACCGCGATCGTTTCGTGGGAGTCCCTGGGGCTTGCCCTTCCCCCCGCCCCGGTCGTGGACACCGCCAGCCTGCCGGACGGATTTACGCTCGGGCAGGATTGGCGAGTGCTCCCCGAGTCCGTCGAGGGGGCGCCGCTCCTCGCCTTTCGGTTCCCCCCTCCGTTGGACAACTACGTGGGCTCCGCCGGCCGGATCGAGGGGGGCCTCCGCCTTGGCCCCAACGCCAGCCTCGACGGCGCCACCGGCCACGTCGTCGTTCCTGTCGAGTCCCTCACCATGGGCGAGCCGGGACTTGATGCCACCGTCTATAAATCTATCAGTGCCGACGCCTATTCCACGGCCCGCTTCGACCTGGAGTCCGTCTCGGCAAAAACCCGAGGCCCCCTCGAGTTCGGTACCGCCCGGCCCTTCACCGGTCGTGGCACCTTTGCCATGAAGGGCATCGAGATTCCTTTGGAGCTCCATGCGGAGTTGACCCCGACGGTGACCGAGGCCGGCACCGTGCGACTCCTCGCGACGGCCACCTTCTCGATCCGGCTCCGCGAGGCGTTCGGCATCGAGGGCCCGCCGGGGCCGGCCCCGCTCAACGATACGGTCGAGTTCTTTCTCGTCTTCCCCCTCGAGGCAGCCAGCCCCGGAAAGATCGGCGGCTGACCGCCCGGCTCCTAGATGGGCGCATATCTCAGGAGCCTGACCCGGAGCCCCGGCGGATCCCAACGCACGGAACCGACGATCCCGATGCCATCCCGGCCGCTCTCCGGCTCGTGCACTCGCAGCACAACCCCGGGGGCAAGGCGCGCCCAGCGCGGGTCGAGCAACACCTCCCGCTCCGACGCCTCGGGGAGACGCCAGGCCGAAAGGAATTCCGCCAGGACCGCCGCCCCCTTCGCCAGCCAGCGCACCCGAACCTCCTCGCCCGCCTGCACGCGCCCATCCACGGTAACACTGTCCTGTTCGCGGACGATGCACCCGGGCCCCCGCAACAGCCACGCGGGACGGACGGTGACCGTATCGGCGAAGGCCACCTCCGACGGGGGAACCTCCCAGGCAAGGGAAGGGTCCGGAGGAAGGGCGAGTCCGAGAAGGCGCCAGGCACCTTCCGTATAGACAAGGCCGAGGGCCGTTTCTCCCAGCAGGCGTCCGAGGACACCGGCGACCTCCTCCGGCCCCGCAATAACCGCCCGAACGCCAAGCCCCAGCGCCTCCGCCACGCTCGCGGTGTCGTCCTCCGCCCCCGAATCCCACGCCTCCGCGGGGACGTTGGCGAACGCCCTGTCGCGCGCAAGCACCCCCGCCACGCGTGCGGGATTCGCATTGCCGTCGGAGTCTGTCAGCCGCCCCCGGGCGCGCACCAGCAGCCGGGGCTCCGGTCGGACGCTTGTCACCGGAAAGGCCACAAACTGGATTCGCACCTGGCGCACGATGACGTCAAAGAGCGGATCGGTGGGAGCGTCGAGCAGCTCCATTTCGAGCTTGAAAGGGACTTCCGCATCCTCGAACAGATTCCATCCGAGGGCCGCCTCGACAAACGGAACGAGGTCCATCTCGACCGGATGGAAAACCGGTGCGAAGGGCATGTCGACGGTGACGGGGATGTCCTCGGCCGGGCGCGCCGACTGGCCCCCGGAAGGGACGAGATCGACGTCGAGCCAGGCCTCGCGCACGCCCACGGTACCGCCCTCGGGAAAGGCAAGCGTATAGACAACATCTGCAGCGAACGGGTCGACCGGTGATGCTTCCAGACCGGCCGTGCCCGCGAATGCCGGCGGCAGCACGACACAGGTCGTCGCGATGGGGCCGCTGGTGTCCTTGATGGCAAGTTCGGCCGCCGCGGGCGTGGCGCCAAGGTTCTCGACGTGGACACAAAAGGCGAGGTGGCCCGCATACCGGTCCGTGGACGTGCCCTGCCGCTGCAGGCAAAAGCGGAGCGTGGCAGGCGAGGCCGTGTTTGCCTGCGCCGCTTCCTGGAGATGGCCATCAATGGCGGCGACGGGGTATGTCCATGGTCCGTCGCCGTCGACGCGATCAAAGCCGCATCGGATGGTTTCGACGGGCGCGTCACCCGATCCCTTTGCCGGGATCGCTGCGACTCCCTCCATTGGATGCCTCCGGATCACAGCGCCCGCTCCGTACTCCTGCTCGATTGTCACGGGGTCGCGGGTAACCCGCACGCGGAGCCTCGTCTGCTCGGTCCATCCTGGCGGGGTCGTAAAGTCGAAGCAGAGCGCCAGGCCGGTAATGCGATCAAAGCGCCGTGGGTTGTCTCCGGCCGGCAGGGTGGCAACGGCCGACAGGCGGCTAGCGGATGCGGTAAGAACCGCCCCGCAGGTTCCCGCCACGGCGAAGAAGGCGAATCCCGGATTCAGCGCCGAGGAGTCGCCCTGAGGTGCCCACGCCAGCCTCGTTTCCATGGTCGTATAGACGACCGGCGAGAGAGCGTGGCGAGCGACGAGCGGGAGGGCTTCGCGGCCATGGAGGGTTGCCACGCGGCCGCCCAGATCGCGTTCTTCCGATACGCCGCCGGTGACCGGGGTGCCATCCGCCGTCAATGACAGGAGATCGATCGGGTGGTCGGCCAGGCACCATTCGAGCGGTACCGGTGGCCAGAGGACGACCCGCGAGCCGGCCTCGTGCGTGCGTGCCGTCGGCCGGCCGAGGGGAGCGGCGAGGGTCCCAAGGATCCGGCCGTCGGAACTTGTGGCCGTATAGACGATGACCTCGTCCGCGACCTGAAGGCGACCTCCCTCCGGCCATGGCACCGGCCGATCGAGCACCGCAAACGCGTCATCCGGGGCCAAAGGTTCGGCAAGGCGGGCGGTGATGGAGGGAAAGAGCGGTGGCGCAGCGTACTCGTCCTCGCCGAAGACCTGCGGCAGCCACGTCGCGTTGGCCAACCGGCGTTCGGGGAGGAGTGCCCGCGCCTCGCGGCAGAGGGGCAGACCGACGCCCGGCAGGCCGCGGGACCCCTGCAGGCGGAGCACCCCATCAGAGGCGACGGCTTCCTCGAGCGAGCCATCATGGAGAACGGCGCCATCGGCGGTTTTCAGCCGCATTCTGATCGGGTCGACGCCCGTCCGCGAGGTATCCAGCAACCCCCGCGCGGCGCCCGTTGACAGGTCGACCGTAACGTGAGCACCAGACGTATAGACAAAGTGCGGCCGTATTCCCGCATCGATGCGGATCTCCGCCTGAAAGGCCGCCTTTCCCTGGACGATGGTGTCCTCGAAGGTTGACACACCGGTGGGGGCTGTCACCTCCAGTCGGAAGCGCGGGAGGTCGCCCCCGGCGGCGTGGAAGCCCTCGAGGGATTCGAGTTGCTGATCGAGGCGTGTCATTCAAGACCTCCGGCCGAGAAGGGATCGAGGGCCGCCGCGCGTGGGCCTTCACCCTCCAGGACAAGCTCCAGGGTACCTTCCACCCCCTCCTGCATCTCCATGCGCGTGCGGAGGAGGGACCACGGGCGCCGGTCCGGGCCGGAGAGAAGATACCGGCCGGGCGGATTCGTGGGATTGGTTACTTCCTCCAGGAGCGTCCCGTCACCCGGCGTGACGGTCATGCGGACCAGGACAGACAGCTGCTCGTCCCCCTCTGTATAGACACGGATGGTTCGATCCTGCATGTTGATCCGCTGCCGGCTGCCGAGGCATGCCCCCACCTTCAGCTGGCTCCACGCGTCCAGGGTGAGCAGGCTGCTGGCGGACCAGAGCGACCAGCCGGCATCGAGCCGTTGGGGGAGCGGCTCCTCCAGGACGACGGTTGGCTGGAGTGCGAGAACCCGGGCGACGTCCACGACGCCATCGCCCCCGGAGACAAGCGCGTGAAAGCCGGGCTCCCAGGGCCCGGGCTGGAGGACGACCGCCCCGAGATCCGTTCTCCCTGCGGAGACGAAACCTCCGGAGTCGGCAACGGGGGCAAGGTTTCGCAGGATGCGGAGAGGGTTGGCCGGAGCGAGAGGGGCCGACTCGGTCACCACCTGCCGCCAGGAAATGTCGCCGGGGCCGGGTGCCCCCGCACCAATCGTATAGACGGGGTCGGACTCCAGGATCGCCCGCAGGTGCTCAACCACGGCCGGGATGGCGTCGGGACCGGCGCCAAGGCGCCGGGTGGGCCACGAGTCCGGCAGCCGCACGTCCAACTGCCAGGTGGCCGTGCCGTCGGCGGTGAGGGCCGCAAGGGTGACATCTATCGAGGGGCGGCCACCCCGGAGGTAACGGGGAGACTCCCCGCTCGTGGCCGATGCCTGCCATGGTCCGTCCTGCAAGAGCGCCACGAGCTGCTGCTGGCGTTGGGAAATGCTGGGCATGGGGGTCTCCTTGGTCAGTAGCCATCGAGGTTGTCGGGGGTGTGGAGGGGTGGGCGGGTTTCCGTGCCGTGTATGCGCGGAGCGTGGGGAAAGTCATGGGGGCGTCGGCGGCCGAGTCTGATATCGAGCAGGAGGCGACGGGCGCGGTCGGTGCGCTCCCGCCAGGCGGGGGGAAGGGTATTGGGGCGCCGCTCGAAGAGAGCTCTGACGGCGAGGGTGGTGGCGATGTCGGCCAGCTCGCCGGCGAGGGGCGGTTCAACGGAAAGACCGCCGATGGCCGCCTCGGCGATGACGTGGCGCTCGGCGGCGCCGGCGGCTTCCTCGAGAACGCCCGGGTCCGGCACCCCGTCTCCATCGTCGTCCGCGAGGGCGATCGCGGTCGGCGCGTCGAGTACGAGGAGGATTCGACTTGTGAGGGTCATGTTTCGGTTCCTGGTTGGGGGTCGGGATCCCGACGGCGTGTCACCGGGACCCCGTGGAGAGAGTGCTCAGCTGATGGCGTTGCGGAGGAGGAAGGCGGCGCCGGGAGCGACGATCTTCTGGTCGTAATACTTCTGGACGCGGATCATGGTGGCCTTGCGTCGTTCCTCGCGCCAGGTCTGGACGCTGGTGCCGCGGCTCGATCCGGGGGCCTGGGCCCATGTGAAGGTCAGGGCGGCACTGATGGTCTTGAGGCCCGGGCGGGGAGGGACATGGAGCAGCAGTGCGTCCTTTCCCCAGACCGGCTCGATGGCGGGAGCCTGACCCCGAGGGGCCGTATTGCGGACGGCCCGGGCCACGATGACCCGCTCCACATCGAACAGGTCCGCGAGCACCTTCTCCCCCGGCATCCCGCTGTTGGTGTACTTCACCCGCTCCGTCACCGTGGGGTGATACCGGACGGCTGTATAGACGCCGTAGGGAAGGACCAGGGTGTTTGGGACATGCTGGATGGCGGAGAGGATGGCGCCGCGGGCGTCCTCGATGTCGCCGATCGGGTCGCCATCGGTGTCATCGTCCCAGGGTGCCGTGGCCGAGAGATCGTTGGAGGGAATGGTGGCGGCGTCGCGGAGACGGGAGGCGAGGGAGACCTCGGCGTTGAGGAGGATCCGGGCGGTGAGGAATTCGGTGCGGTCGATCTCGGGCTGGAGGGGCGAGTCGGCGTTGTCCCGCTCCTCGTCGGGGATCGCGGCGACGAGGGCGTGGTCGTCGCAGTAGTAGGAGTCGTGGCTGAGGGCGAAGTCGATCTCGCTGGCCTCGGCGCCGGGTGCACGGCCGTCGGGCATCGTTCGGAGGACTTCCCGTTCGGCGTCGTAGATGAAGTAGCGGTCGCTCTGGTGACGGACGGCGACGGCGGGAGCGACCTCGGGGGCGATGAAGCCGGGCTGTCTATACGCAACGCTCAGGTTCGTGAGGGTGACGTCGTGGTGGACGGTGGACACGTCGGGCATGGTGATTCTCCTTGGGGGGTGGTTGGTCAGGCGCGGGGGAGGAGGAGGACGTCGAGCAGGTCGCCGGCCGCCGTCGCGGGGGTTTCGGCGACGCCGATCTCGCGGCCGATTTCGTCGAGGTTGGCAATGGAGGCGGTATCCGCGGAGACGGCCATGGAGCCGCCGTTGCCGGCGGCGATGGTGACATCGACGAGGGCGGCGAGGGCCGCGTCGCCCTCCACGAGGGAGACCAGTTGGGCGGCGGTCACCACGATGCCATTGCCGTCGTTGGGTGGTGTCACTCGGAGGGTGGCGCCGGCGAGGGACCAGGCGAAGTCGCCCGCCTGGCCACCGTCGACGATCTCAACGGACAAGCCGGCGGCGGCGATGTCGCGACGCTTCCATCGCCATTCAAGGGCGTTCTCGTTGAGGAGGCTGCCGGTGTGAAAGCGGGGGAGCGGCGCTTCGCGGACGCGGCCTTCGTTGTCGGCGAGGGCGACCGCGGCGCCGTTGGGGATCGGGCCTGCGGCGGTGACTGTGGCAATGCCCAGGCGACGGACGGCGACAAAGCGGCCCTCGCGCGGCTGGCGGTGAACGGTCACGCCCAGAACACCGCCGGCGGAAGCACCGGCGGGCAACTGACAGTCGTCGAGAGCGGGGCCGCGTACGACCACGCGGGCCCCCTCGATCCCGTTTGCCTCCGCCACGCGGTAGGCCTTGTCCAGCACGTAATGCGACATGGTTCGGTTCCTTTCGGTTGTCAGTGGGTGGCGGTGCGCAGGAGCGCCTCGCGGTAGTCGATGGCGGGGTTTTCGGCGAGGAGGGCCACGGCGCGGCGGTGGCGTTCGAGGGAGTGCGGGTCGGCTCCGCCCACGAGGTCGTGGGCATGGCCGTCGATCCTGTCGGGGGCGGTGCGGGGGAGCTCGCCGAAGGCAACCGGCGGCCCGGCCGCGGCGAGCAGGTCCACCAGCGCGAGGACGGCCTCCTCGTCAGGCTGGCGATTCAGCAGGGCGGGCAGCCCCGATTCCTTCCAGGCCGGGCGCCAGACGCGTCGCTCGCGCAGAAGGCGCTCGCCCAGCTCCGCGAAGTCCACCTGCGGTGTTTCTTCACGGGGTGCGTCCTCGAGGAAGGTCAGGACGGCGGCGCCCGGTTCCCCGGAGAAGGCCGGGTCGGCGAGTCCCTTCACCTCGGGAACGGCGGCGCCAAGGAAGCTGAGGGCCTTCAGGTAGGGGCGGCCGGTGGCGGGGAGCTGTCTATACAGCTCGACGCTGCGCTTCTTGAAGCGCTGATGGCGGAGGGCCTCGGCGAGGGCGGGGCTGAGGCGGTCGATGGTGGCGACGAGGCGATCGCCGAGGGCGGACAGGCGGGAGACCCACCCATGGGCGGGCCCGCGCTGGTCGTGGTCGAGGGTCACCGGGGCCTCGTGGACGCCCGGATCGTAGTCCTCGGCGATGCGGCGGATGTTTGCGGCGTCGTAGGTCCCCTTGGGGCCGTAGTCGCCCGCGCGGAAGACCTCCACGTCGAGTTGGTCCTGCTGCTGCATGTCTGTCTCCTTTCGGATGTTGTGGCCTGTTGGTGTGTGATGGGGGCGTGGCTACACGGGCTGGCGGCCGGTATCATCGGCGGCCTGGCGGACGCCTTGCGGGTCGGTGTCGGGATGGGCGGTGGGGCGGTTGCCCCAGGGGACGGGGTCGAGCCCAAGGCGGCGGCGGACCTCGTTGACGGTGAGCACGCCGAACTGAAGGTGGTAGGCGTAGAAGTTGGCGTCGTCGTAGCGGAGGGCGGGCTCGCCATCGGCAGGCGCGGGGCGGCCATAGCGCTCGTGGAAGTACGTGCGGGGAAGGCTGACGCCCATCGCAAGGAGGGCCCGGTCGACGTCTATACAGCGGTTGAGGTCCTCCGGCATGCCCGTGGCGATGCGGAGGCGGGGAACGGGGACGCCCGGCCCGAGGTTGAAGGTGACGAGGGGCCGGAAGAGCTGCTCCTCGAGGACGTGCTGGAGAAGGCGGGCGTCGGCCTCGAGGTAGTCGTGGCGGATGGCCTCGTGGATGGTGCCGAGGGCGAGGGAGCCGCTGCGCCGTCCCTCGCCGGAGGTGAGCGTGGCGCCAAGGATGGTCTTGGAGATCTCGTCGTTACACCAGTCGAGGAAGTCGCGATAGGATTCGCCCATGGCGGTGCGGCCCTGCTCGAGGAGGCGCAGCTCGACGGACTCGGGGATGACGACGCCGGTGTCGGTCTGGAGCGCCTGGAGGATGTCGCGCAGGCGGCGTCGGTCCTCCTCGCTGGTGCCCGGTGCGTAGGTGGCAACGGCGGTGGGGCTGCCGTACTTCTCGGCGGCGATGGCCCAGTACTTCACGGCGTTCTTCTTGAACCAGTACATCCAGTAGGCGTGCTGGCAGAGGCCGCGGCCATAGGGATGGCGGACGGTGGCGCCATGGCGGAGGACGAGGAACTTGGCCGGGGGCGGGGTGACGAGGCGGGCCGTGTGGAGGTCGCCCCGGCCGGCGGCAGCGGGGGGCACGGGGCTGGTGTCCACTCCCGACCGAAACGGGGGCGACAGCAGCATCAGCTCCCCCTTGTCGGAGAAGGCGAACCATTCCTGGGGGTGGGCCACCCAGTCGGTGATCGTGAGGCGCCCGGCGGAATCGTAGTCCCAGAGGAGTTCGACGGCGGCGAAGCCCTTGGCCATGGCGTCGAGGAGGGCACGGAGCATCTCCTCGTGGCGGGGGATGCGGTGGAAGAGTTG
>CAYQTO010000003.1:0-30956 GCA_964420455.1 uncultured Candidatus Sumerlaeota bacterium
ACTTAATTCGGGCGCTGATTGAGGGAGTGCCGCCCCCGTCCCCCCCACGATTCCCATCCTTCCCCCCCGAGGTCCCAATGGCGACTGCAACCAAGAAGAAGGCTGACGCAAAGACCAGCGCGAGCAAGGGCACTTCCCCCTCTGCAAAGCAGCTCCAACCCACCTCCGCCGTCGAGCGCCACTTCCTCGAGCGCTCCGGCCGTCAGTTTCTCTACACTCCCACGGAAAAGACTCCCATCATCGAGGTGGGCACCTTTCCGGACCTCGGACGCCTTACCGCCCTCCGCTTCCTTGAATGGGTCCAGGACAACCCCGACGGCGTCGTCAGTCTTCCCACCGGCAAGACGCCCGAGTACTTCATCAAGTGGACCAAGCATTACCTCGGCAACTGGAGCAAAAAGGACGTCCAGAACGAACTCGCCGAAATCGGTTTCACCAACACGAAAAAGCCCGAGCTCCGCGGCCTTCACTTCGTCCAGATCGACGAGTTCTACCCCATCGATCCCCACCAGCATAACAGCTTCTTCTATTACGTGAAGAAGCACTACCTTCGCGGGTTCGGGCTCGATCCCAAGCGGGCCCTGCTGATCGATCCGACGAGCATCGGCGTGCCCGAGGGCAAGACCCTCGACGACATCTTTCCCAATGGCCGGGTCGACCTAAGCCTGCGGTCGCACAATGCCACGACCTACCTCGAGAAGCTCCAGCAGCGCGTCATCGTCGCCGTCGACCAGTTCTGCACGGAGTACGAGGAGCGCATCCGCGATCTCGGGGGCATCGGCTTCTTCCTCGGTGGCATCGGCCCCGACGGCCACATCGGCTTCAACCCGCGGGGCTCCCATCACCTCGCGCCGACGCGCCTGACCTACACGAACTACGAGACGGAGGCCGCCGCCGCGTCCGACCTTGGCGGCATCGAGGTCTCGCGGAACCGCCCCGTCATCACCATCGGACTGGCCACCATCCGCTACAAGCCGGAGGCGACGGTCCTCATCTTCGCCGCAGGCGAGGGCAAGAGCCGAGTGGTCGCCGATGCCATCCAACAGGATCGCCACGTCCTCTATCCGGCCAGCGTCATGCAGGGGATGCCCAACGCCCGCTTCTATCTCACGCACGGGGCAACAATCCGGCTCGAGGAACGGGTCTACGAGGACCTGGCGAAGGCCGCGGAAGTCAGCGAGGAGCACCTCCAGCGCGAGGTCATCAACCGAACCCTCGAACTCAAGGTCCGCCTCGAGCAGCTCTCTGACAAGGACGCCGCGGGCTCACCCCGCCTCAAGCTCCTTTGCGAAAAGTCCGGCGCCTCCCTCACCGAGCTCGCCAACCGCACCCGGGAGGCCCTTGTCCAGCGCATCCGCCGCGGCATGACCGTCGAGACCGACCAGACCATCCTACATACCGGTCCCCACCACGACGACATCATGCTCGGCTACATGCCGTATATACAGCACCTCGTCCAGCACCCCTCCAACAAGAACTACTTCAACGTGCTGACGTCGGGTTTCACCGCGGTGACCAACAAGTTCCTCGCGGAAGTGTTCAACGACACGCTCGAGTTCCTGGAGGTCGGAGCCTTCCACAAGGACCGCGAGGAGGGGGCCTTCGAGGCCGACAACGACACGGCCCGGGCCGAGGACGTTTACCGCTTCCTCGATGGCATCGCGGCGAAGGACGAGCGCGCCCGCCGCATGGCCCAGGCTCGTCGCATGCTCTACAACCTCAGCACCGTCTACTTCGAGGAAGACTTCGACAACCTCAAGGATCGCATCAAAGAGAACCTCCATTACCTCGAGACCCAGTATCCCGGCAAGAAGGACATCGAGCTGATCCAGAAGCTGAAGGGCATGCAGCGCGAGTATGAGGAGGAGTTGATCTGGGGCTACGTGGGTACGAACCCCAGCGATGTCTTCCACAGCAGGCTCGGCTTCTATACCGGTGACATCTTCACCGAGCAACCGACGCAGAGCCGCGACGTCGTTCCGATGCTCGAGCTGCTGCGAAAGCTCCAACCCACCATCGTCTCGATCACCACGGACCCCGAGGGGGCCGGCCCCGACACTCACTACAAGGTCCTCCAGGTCCTCCATGAGGCGCTGATCCAGTATCGCGACAAGACCGGCAAGGCGCCCACCATCTGGGGCTACCGCAACGTGTGGTATCGCTGGCATCCGGCGGAGGCGAACGTCTACGTCCCCGCCTCCCTCAGCGAGATCTCCACCATGATCGACTCCTTCATGTACTGCTTCGGGTCGCAGAAGAACGCCTCCTTCCCGAGCTACGACTACGACGGGCCGTTCTGCGACCTGGCCGCCCGGCTCTGGGTCGAGCAGTTCCAAATGCTCTTCACCTGCCTCGGCGAGCGCTTCTTCACCGGCAATCCGGACCCGCGACTGCGCTCCGCCTCCGGCTTCGTCTTCTTCAAGGAGATGGCCCTCGACGAATTCAGCGGCCAGGCCCGCCGACTCGCCGCCGCCACCGAAAACGTCGGCACCTGACAGCCCCCCCGCCCCCGCTTCACGCCCCGGCCTCCGGCCGGGGCGTCTTCACAAGAACGCCCCGACAACGAAAGGCTCCCCCATGATCACCGGCACCTTCCTCGACGAAATCACCCACGACATTCCCGCCGCCAACTGGGGCGAGGCCGAATGGGCGCGCGACTTCGAGGCCATGCGCGCCATCGGTATCGACACCGTGATCATCATCCGCGCCGGCTATCGCGATCGCGCCACCTTCGACTCCGCCGTCCTCCGCAGGAAGCACCCCAGCCTCATCGCCAGCGATGACCTCGTCGACCTCTTCCTCCGCCTCGCCGCCCAGAACCGCATGAAGCTCTACTTCGGCACCTACGATTCCGGCGAGTACTGGCACTCGGGCCAGTACCAGGCCGAGGTCGACATCAACAAGGCCTTCTGCGACGAGGTCATGCAGAAGTATGGCGACCACCCCGCCCTCCAAGGCTGGTATATCTCCCACGAAATCAACACCTTCAACGAGGGGGTGATGAAGGTCTACGAGGAGCTCGCCCGGCACCTTCGCGGGCTCAAGCAAATGCCCATCCTCATCTCGCCGTATATACGCGGCATCAAGCAGTTCCCCGACGAGGCCATCACCCTCCAGCAGCACGAGAAGGAATGGGACCAGGTCTTTGCCCGGATCCAGGGACTCGTGGACATCGTCGCCTTCCAGGACGGACACGTCCCCTTCGACGAGCTCACGGACTACCTCGGGGTGAATGCCACCCTCGCCCGCAAGTACGGCCTCACCTGCTGGTCCAACGTGGAATCCTTCGACCGCGACATGCCGATCAACTTCCCGCCGCTCGAATGGAGAAAGCTCCGGTTCAAGATCGACGCCGCGGTCGAGGCCGGGGTCGACAAGCTGATCACCTTCGAGTTCTCCCACTTCATGAGCCCCAACTCCATCTGGCCGTCGGCCCACGGGCTCTATCGCCGCTACAAGCAGCACTACATCGATTCGCGTCCGGGAGGCTGATCCCATGACCCACACACCCGTCGCCCGCCCCATCCTCGAGCGCTACCACCACCTCTTTCGCGACGAACTCAGCGAGCATGTCATGCCCTTCTGGATGAAGCACTCGCCCGATCGCGAATGCGGCGGCTATTTCAACTGCCTCGATCGCGACGGGGCCGTATACGACACGAAGAAGCACGTCTGGCTCCAGGGCCGCCAGGTGTGGATGCTGGCCAAGCTCCACAATGCACACCATGGCCCCGGCGAATCGTCGCAGTGGCTCGAGGCGGCGACCCTCGGCGCGGACTTCATCCGCAGGCACGCCCGAGACGGCCGCCGCGTTTACTTCGCCCTCACCCGCGAGGGAAAGCCCGCCTTCCTCCAGCGCAAGATGTTCTCCGAGTGCTTCTATGTGATGGCGATGGCGGAGTACGCCCGTGCCTCCGGCGACACCTCCGCCCGCGAGGAAGCCCTCGACCTCTTCGCCGCCGTCCAGGAATACGCCAGGGACCCGTCGCTCCTCGGCCGTCCCGCCTACGATCACCTCCCACCCACCAGCGAGCTCGCCGTTCCCATGATCCTCCTCAACCTCATCGAGGAGTTGAAGGAGGAGCCGACCGACGAGACCTTCGCCGAGCTCGCGGAATGGTGCGTCCAGCGCATCCACCTGCATATCCGACCGGAACTGAATCTTGTGCTCGAAACCGTCGGCGTGGACGGGCGCGTGCTCGACTCGCCGGAGGGGCGCCTCGTCAATCCCGGCCACGCCATCGAGGCCGGCTGGTTCCTCCTCGACTACGCCCGCAAGCGCGGCGACGACACGCTCGTCCGCACCGCTCTCAACATGATCGACTGGTCCTATGACTTCGGCTGGGACGAGCGCCATGGCGGCCTCTTCTATTTCCTCGACCGCGAGGGCTACTCGCCGATCCAGCTCGAATGGAACATGAAGCTCTGGTGGCCCCACTGCGAGGCGCTGGTCGCCTTCCTCATGGCCTACGCCGCCACCGGGGAAACCCGCTGGTTCCACAAGTTTACCCATACCGCCGACTATACCTTCCAGCGGTTCAGCGACCACGATCACGGCGAGTGGTACGGTTATCTCGACCGCCATGGCGAGGTCAGCCAGCGCTTCAAGGGTGGCCCCTACAAGGGGTGCTTCCACGTGCCCCGTGCGCTGTTCCTCTGCGAGTCGATGCTCCGCAGTTTCGTCGAGGAAGCCGAGACGCACTGACGACCCGTCAGAACTTCCAGAACCAGCCCCGGCGGTTGCAGAACCAGACGACCGCCCACAATATGGCCGTATAGACAAGCCCCCAGAACATGCCCGTATAGCCGTTCTTGTCGAAGAACCAAAGGACTGCCTGCGACGGCTCGCCACCGCCGATCCACGCCGCCCAGTTCATCACCGCCGTGTTGTCCTCGCCAACGAGGTTGAAGAAGTCGATCACCCCGAGGGATTCCATCACGCGCCGTTGGATGATCATCATGAAGTACGCGAGGAGCGGATTCATCCCGATAACCCCGAGGGGCCACGCCCACGTCCGCCACTTCCACACGTCGATCACCCAGTAGAACCCGAGGAAAACCAACGCCCCGAGACCCCCGGTAAAGAAGGCGTAGGACGTGGTCACGTCCGGCTTGCTGAACGCCAGGCTGTAGTTTTCCGTCGCGAATCCAATCGAGTGGATCGTGTATCCCAGCGCCGTATAGACACCTCCGACCAGCAGGCAGGTCCGCAGCACCGCCGCCCGATCGCGAGTGCGCACCGCATGGCCCACCAGCACCCCGATCATGGTCATCACGCCGTAGCTGACGGAGAGCCACGGCTGGCAGTGGATGAGGAGCGGGCGTTCCCAGTCGCCGCCCGGGTTCGAGAGCGTCATCGGGTTCCAACCGAGATCCTCCCAGGCCTCCGTCCAGAAGGGCCAGAGCTCCGTAAGGACAAGGTTGATCCCGCCCACGGCGAGGACGATGGGCCAGTGCCACGAGCGCGGCGCCCGCTGCATCAAGGCGCCACAGAAGTACGCCACGCCGATCGCCTGGAGCACCCCCCACCACCAGCTCGTTTGCTTAACCACCAGGGCGATATACAGCATGCCCGCAAGGACGAGCAAGGTCGTCCGCCCGAGCACATGGCGCCACCAGTCGGCCCCTTCCCTTTGTCGGCCAATGGGTATGCACACCCCCACGATGAAGACGAACCAGGGCGCGATCAGGTCCGTGAAGGTCACCCCGATGTTGCGGATCTTCTGGAAATACTCGTAGCGTGGCCACGCCTTGATTTCCTCGTCGGACAGTCCCGCCTCGCGGAGCCGCCGTTCCCAGATGCCATAGCCAACATCGGCATGGAACCAGGTCGAGACGGGGATGCTGCCGAACCAGCTCATCTGCTGGGGAAGCGTGCCGGGCGCGCGGTTGTATCCTCCGGCGGCCACCGCGATGACGAAGACCATGCCGAGGATCGTCAGCCCCCGAAAGGCATCGAGCGAGAAGAGCCGTTCCTTCTTCGAGGCGGGGGGGGCGGCTTCCGCGGAGTCCTCGGCGGTCATGGCGCTACTGCTCCGGAGCGCTCGTGATCACGTAGGCCACGCCACCCTTGTCGAACCAGGCCCTCGCCAACTCGTCCGCCTTGTAGACGATGCCATTCCCTTCCTCGCGGTGTGCGGGGTCATTCACGATGACATCGCCATCCTCCGTGAAGCCACGGACGACCACCAGGTGCCCATTGGTCGACTTCATCGGGTTGCTGGGGAACTCGCCCTCGCCGAATCGGATCGAGGCGATCACTGGCTGGCCGTCGGCGATCTTCGCCTTCACCTGGTCCCAATTGCGGAACCGTCGCACGTGGCCGCGGAGTCCCTCGTCGCTCGGGAAGGCCACCGCACGGGTCCAGTTGCCAAAGATGCCATACTCGCGGTCGTAGATCGCCAGCGCGGTCTCGCGTAAATCTTTATAGACGCCATGGTAGCCCATCACCATGTTGACGGAAGTGGGGGAGCAGGTGGAGCCGGAGACCGCGCGATCGAGGTCGATCTGGGAAAGGAAAGGGACGGGGAGGCTTTTGGACCAGTCGCCGTCGAGAAGCGCCGGCTGCCTCAGCGCCTCCCGCTTCTCCGGATCCGCGATCTCGCCGGAGTAGGACGCGTAATAGGCCAGCAGCGCCGGATTCGCGTCCGTGTCGATGTCATAGCTGTAGAAGTCCGCCCGAAGCTGGAACGCGTCCGCCGGCTTGCCCAGAATCAGGTAGTCAACGTTGATGCGGCCGAGTTCAAACTCCACGGTTCTTTGGACCCAATGGAGCGTACGGCCCCACTGGCCCACGTACAGCCAGGGCGACCACAGCCCGCTCTCCATGTCGCGCACCCGTACGTGGAAGTTGATTCCCGTCTCCGGCGGCGTGTCGACGTTCCAGGACGGCAGGAGTTCGGTGAAGGGGAAGTCCGCCACGATCTCCGGCGAGGTATAGCGGCCGCGGCGGGGGAAGCGGTTCTCGCGTTCGTCGGCGAGCACCACCATGGCGCCGTCCGGGCCTTCCTTCACAATCACCCGTTCCAGCTCTCCGCCGGAAAATGCCTCCCCATCCGCCATCACGTACAGGCGGTCCACCACCAGCGGCGAGGACCCCAGCCGATTCGACAATGAAATCTCCGGCGAGGTATCCGCCGGGACCGGGCTCACAAGCGCCCAGCCCAGGAGTGACAGGACCACAAGCAAACGCATCGTTTTCTCCTCCCTTTTGGGGAACTCATTGCGGATCCCAAACGGGGGTATCCGGATTCCATCGGACCTCCGGCGAAGCCTTGCGGTTGAGGAGCAGCATCACCCGCCCTGCGATCGTCCGCCGTTGCGCATCCGCCTCAACGGCACGCACCATCACGATGGCGTCACCGTTCTCCTCGAAGTACATCGTGCCAAGGGGCACCAGCCCGCGATTAACCTCGGCGGACTGGTCCACGGGCCGGGCACTCGCCCGATTGTTCCCGGCAATCATCGTATAGATCGCCTCGCTAGCGAGGCCGTCGTTTTGCGTGGGCAACCACGTATAGACATGGTAGAATCCCGAATGGGGCACGTCGATGGGGATCTCGATCTCGCCATAGGTGCCACCACCGATGCTGAACGTTCCCGCGGCCGCAGGGTCGGCGGTCCATGGGCCCTTTGCCCTGGAGGGGTTCGGTGCATAGACGAGCCCGCCGGGCCGCCAGTGCCGGTCGCCCCGATGGGGGACGCGGGCCGGCTCCGCGTAGGGGCCCTGTTGCAGCATGGTCGCGATCGCGAAATCGTTCCGCGTCAGCGCCTCGTAGAAGAACAGCACCTCGCCGCTGATGTTCCGCGAACGGTTGTAGGCGATCTTCTCCGCCAGCGTCTCCGGCGGGATCACATAGCTGCCGGACTTGGCGAGGATCCCCGGGTAGAGCACTTTCCCGTAGGTGTCCGGGTAGACATTCTCGACCATGTCGTCGATCATTGACTGATAGTCGGCAAGGTCGCGCCGGTATGCCTGTGGGTGGACCATGTCGGGGATGCCCCGCTCGACCCAGGTCCTCGAATCCTGCAGGTACTCGAAGAGGCTCCAGTCGTAGGGCGAGGGTGAGGAGGAAACGATCAGATTGGGGTCGATGGCTTTCACGCGCCGGCGCAGGTCGGCGAACCACTCCGTGAGGATATCCGCACGCCACTGGACCCATTGGGGGTCCTTGTAGTCGGCGGGCGGGTCCTCGCCGAATTCCTCGCGGTACGCCGCCGCGGTGGCCGGCTCGTAGCCGCCATAGGTCGGCAGCGCCGGCATCCGGTCGTCGCCCTGGATCCCATCCACGTCGTACTTCTCCGCCACTTCGAGCACCAGCGAGGTCATGAACTCCTGCACCTCGGGGTCGAAGGGGTTCATCCACTCGAAGTTATTCTTCCGTGTGATGACGCCGTCCTGGTCGAGGGAGGCCCACCCGGGGCGCTGCTCGAGGAGGAAGCCACCGTCCGGCTCCTCCTCGGTATTATAGAAAGAGGCGAACCCGTACTCGAACCAGGGAATGACCTCGATGCCGCGGGCATGGGCTTCCGCGATGACTTCTGCGAGCGGGTCGCGCCCTTCATAAAGGGGGTCGATGGGGCGCCCGAACTCCCGCTCCATCACGGCGCTCGGATACATCGTGTAGGCCTTGTTCCAGACAACGGGGAAGACGACGTTGATGTTGCAGTCCGCTAGGAGCTGCATCGCCTCGGCGATCTGCTCGCGGCTCATCAACACGTCGCTGTCGACGTTCGTCAGCCAAACGCCGCGGAGCTCCCGGACCTCTTCCTGCGCTGTCGCGCGGGCTTGCTGGACAACTGGCCGGACTTCCTCCACCGCCGCCTCCATGCTTGGCCGTTGCTGGCCCCCGCACGCCGCGATCAGTCCCATCCCCGCGAAAATGCCGAAGGGCCACGCCACGATCTTTTTCGTCTTCACGTGCTTCGTCCTCATGTAAACGGAATCTCTCTCAATGAATGACGGGAACGTGACGAGGGTGCCGCAGGCGGCGCAAGGTTTTCGACCCCCGCGCGACCTGAGGATCCCTTAGGGGGGGCGGCACCGGGCCGCCGGGCCGTGAAAGGAACCTTACGCCTGTGTGTGTGGAATTCCGCACGTTCGGCGGTAAAATACGAATGGGGAAACTTCCAGAGCACTCGCACGACTCGCTTTAACTGCAAACGGCCCAAGGGCCCGGGGCTTGCACCTCTCTCCGTCGACAACGCGGAAACCCCACCGCCCACCGGAGCCCCACCATGGACTTCCAGCTCACCGAAGACGGCCTTCAAGACTACCTCCGCCAGATCGCCGACCATCCGATCCTTACACGCGAGGACGAGGTCGCCCTCTTCCAACGCGTTGAGAACGGGGACGATTCCGCCCGCGAGGAAGTTATTCGCTGCAACCTCCGCCTGGTCGTCAAGATTGCCCTCCAGTTCAAGGACTCCGGCATCACCCTCGCCGACCTGATTCAGGAAGGAAATATTGGTCTCATTTACGTGACCGGCAAGTTCGACTGGCGGCGGGGCTTCCGCTTTTCCACCTACGCGGCCTTCTGGATCCGTCAGGAAATCCAGGCCGCCGTCCGAAACAACCAATCGCTGATCCGCCTGCCGATCCGGAAGGCGCGGCTGATGGGGCGCATCAGCGAGGCGATCCGCCACTTCAACGCGTTCGAGGGGCGAGACCCGTCGGTCGAGGAAATTGCCACGTTCGTCGATGTGGAAGTGGGCAAGGTCAAGGCTCTGCTGCCACTGCGCGAGTCAATGGTGTCGCTCGATGTGGAACGGGGCGAGGACGGTGGCAGCCTGATGGACACCCTCGCGGACAACCGGCCGGCGCCCTATGAGCAGCTGGATAACGAGCAGCGTCGCGCCACCGTGAAGAGTGTCATGGGGTTCCTGAGCGAGCGCGAGCGCCGCATCCTCGAATTGCGCTTTGGCATCGGCGGCCGTGGCAGGGGCCTGAGCCTCCGCAAGACCAGCGCGATCGTCGGGCTCAGCCAGGAGGGCGTCCGCCGCATCGAACGCCGCGCCCTCGACAAGCTCCAGCGCCCGGCGATTCGCTCCCGCCTCGAGGGCCTCGTGGCATCAGCCGCCTGAGACCAGGTAAGGCTCCAGTTGCGCCAGGATATCCGGGCCGACCCTCACGGGTCGGCCCTCGCCATTCATGAACGCGTGGCGCGTCGTGGCACGCACCAGCGTCAGCCTCCGTTCCGGACACTCGACGCGATAGGCGAGCCCCACCCGCAACCGGGTCAGTTCCGTGACCCAGGCGTGCACCTCGAGCCAGTCGTCATTGCGACCCGGGCTTTGGTACTCGATGGCGAGGTGGGTTAAGGGGAGGTGAAGCCCCCGCGCTTCCCAATCGCGATAGGGATCGCCCCCATGGCGGATCATCTCGATGCGCGCCGCCTCGAGATATACCGGGTACCGCGCGTGGTGAATGAACCCCATCGCGTCGGCGTCGGGGTACATCACGCGCAACCGGTGGCAGAAAGCGTTCGGCGGGATCAATACTGGGTCGCGAAGTCGTTTTCCATCTGGCGGATCAGGTCCACATCCGCCATGCCGTGAAACTCGATCGAATCCTTGAAGCGGTCGAGGTCAAGATGCATCAGCGACCACTTTTCGTGGGTGTGGTGGGCAACCACATGGCCCAGTTCGTCCTTCCCCCAATAGACCGCCTCCCACTTCTGGTTGGGTCCGAAGGCGACGGTGAACTTGCGCCCGCGGGCGAGCTTCTTCTCCTCCGGTTCCGGTTGCGGTTCGGGCGTCTGAGAGGCGGCGGGCGCCTCGGTGACATCGTCCAGATCTTCATCCGACCCGGGGACTTCAATGACGTCCTGCTCGTTGAGCTTCTTGACCGCCCACTGGGTGAAGGTCTCTTCGCGGGGTGCCAGGTCGGTGCTAGCCCGTTCTTGTATGGTCGGGATAAACCGGCGGTCCTTGAACTTGAGCAGGTGGAAAACCATCATGTCGCGGTCCCACCGGTTTTCCGTCGCCAGGGTTTGGAGGCAGCCGCTGCTAAGGCGGCCGATCGGTTCGATCTCGTAGCTGAACAGGGGAACCCCCTTCGCCTCCGCAGTTCCATCAGCCCGCAGCAGGTAGACGATGTCGTAGTCGCGGGACTGCTTGCGCTCCTTGAACACGGCAACATTTCCGTCCTCGAGAACGAGGATGGTCCCGGGGATGAGGTTGCCGGACTCGTCGTAGAAGGCGACTTCGCGGACCCAGTCGCGGCTGGCGGTGGTGGGGCTGCGCTCCACGGTGGCGCGGGTTTCGAGGGTCTCCGTGCGGGCGACGGCGGCGCGGGACCCTGATCGCCGCTGGCGAAGGACCTCCAGAGAGGGAGCCGGAGCGGTCGGCTTGAACTGGTTGTTGCCGCGCGAGAGGACCGAGCGGGCGAGCTGGCTCAGATAGTCGTCTGCTTCGGACATGTCGTCCGAACCGGCGCCGCCGTTCAGGTCTTCCGTCTGGTACCGTTTCTTCTGCATCGTTTCAGGTCCCCGTTTGCCCTATGTTGCATCACTTTCTACGGGTATTGATTTCGTAATGTCGGGAAAAGTCCGTCAGGGATTGCCTCTGGTTCAAGAAGACTTTTACAGGAGAGCCGCAAAAATTTCATTTTGCAATAAAGACCTCGCCCCGCCTCTTTATCCGTGGGCTCTCATCCCGTCGTCCTCAGTCCGCTGGCGATAGCGTTTACGGATAGCAACACGTCCGGGAGGAGTCGATCCGCCTCATTGTCCGCGCCGCTGGCCCTCAACTTCCGCCACTGGGTCAGCAGTCGCACCTGGTGCTCGTGCAGGCGCCGCAGGCCGATATCGCGCATCTCGATGGTCTTCAGCATTCTGGGTCGCCGTTCGGCCCGGGGCTTCTCGAACACCTCGTCGATCATCGCGCCGGTGCGCTCGAGCTCCGTCACGATCAGTCCGAGGAATCGACGGCGAATGTGTTCATCTTGTACCATCGACGCGTATAGGTCCATGAGCTCGCGATGGGCGGAGGCGAGGCTCGTCTCCGCATTGTAGAGGGCGTTGCGAAAGAACGGGGTGCGGGCGCCGCGCTTTCGCAGGAGGTCGAACTGTCCGGGGGTTTCCTCCTTGAGGCGCTCGAGGCCCGCCCCGAGGCCGTACCATCCCGGCAGATAGTGCCGCGCCTGGTTCCAACTGAAGACCCAGGGGATCGCCCGCAGGTCGGCGAGGGTCCGTCGCCCGGTCCGCCGCGCCGGGCGCGAGCCGATGGTGCTTTGCTCGAGTGCATCGATCGGAGTCGCCGCGGACCAGTAGTCGAGAAAACCGTCCTCGCGAACGAGCGTCACATAGGCCTCGCGACAGAACCCCGCCAGCTGCTCGAGCGCCTCCGCCAGCTCGTCGTCGATCGTGTCCGCCAGCCGCTCGTGCTTGACCGTCGCCGCGGCCACGCCCGCCACCAGCAACTCGAGGTTGTACGTCGCCGTCCCAACGTTGGCGTATTTCTGCGCGATGGTCTCGCCCTGCTCGGTCAGGCGGAACACCCCGTGGAGGGACCCATGGGGGAGCGCCTCGAGGAACCGGTGCGTGGGCCCCGACCCGCGGCTGGGCGTGCCCCCCCGCCCGTGGAAAAACATCAGCCGGACGCCTTTCTCACGCGCGACATCCGCCAGCGCCCGCTCGGCCCGGTACAGGAACCATTGGCTCGCCAGGAATCCTCCGTCCTTGTTGCTGTCGCTATAGCCCACCATCACGACCTGGACCGGAGGCCTCTCGTCCTGTAATCGGAGGCTGGCCCGTGTCACCGGATGGTCGAGGAACTCCGCCAGAATCGCCGGCGCGCGCTCGAGATCCTCAAGGGTCTCGAACAACGGGATGACCGGAATCAGGCAGGCGAGTTCCCCGTCGACGAGGCGCACGAGACCCGATTCGCGGGCAAGGAGATACACGCTCAGCAGGTCGGAAAGGTCGCGCGTCATGCTGACGATCAGGCCGCCGAGCCCCTCGCGGCCATGCCCCTCGTAATGGCGGACCAGTTCATCATAGCAGGAGACCACCGCGTGTGCCTCGGGGGGGAGGCGGTTGTGGCGCGGGGCCAACGGTCGTGGCGTCTGGAGCTCGGCGCAAAGGAACGCACGCCGTTCCTCTTCGGGCCAGGTTTCGAAGGCCGTGTCGCCGATTCCGGCGGCCTCCAGCAGTTGGCCCACGGCCGCGTCGTGAAACGCGCTGTTCTGGCGGATGTCCAGCGCGGCGGTCTGGAGGCCAAACACAGCGACGAGTCTTTCAACGGGAGCGACGTCCGCGATCGCGAGATGCCGCGCCCCGACAGCAAAAAGCGACTCGCGCAGCAGCCGCAGGTCCGCCGCAAGGTCACCCGCCCGGCGGTAGGCATTCGGGGCCTGCGGATCGCGGGCGGCCTCCAGCCTCGCCCGCATCCCGAGAACATAACGGCGCCACGGCTCCTGCTCCAACTCGCGCTCCGAAATCGCGCCGTTCGTTGCAGCACCATTGATTTCCATCCGCCGCAGCGCCTCCACCAGCTCCTCCGGCGGATCCTGAAACATCACGCTGAGGCTCATCCGGTTGAACAGTGTGTCCAGCTCCCGCAGGAGCACCCCGATGGCGAGATGGCGCAGGCGCAGAAGGGTGCGCCGGGTGACCTCCGCCGTCACGAGCGGGTGGCCGTCGCGGTCTCCTCCCACCCAATTCCCAAAGGTGAGGCGGGGCTGGGTATCGGGCTCCTCGATCAGGGTGGGATCGAGCCCCAGTTCCGACCACGCCTGGCGCAGGCGCAGGTCCAGCCGCAGGATGACCTGCGGAAAGATCTCCTCGAAGTAGTAGAGGACGTTTTCCAGTTCGGACTGGACGTCGGGTTTTTCGAGGAGGATCTCGCCGGTCCTCCAGAGCCGCTCCAGGTCTGCATGGATGCGATCATGGATTTGCTCGCGCTCCGCCGGGGTCCACATCTGGTTCTCGAGCTCGACCAGATGAAGGTACAGCGAGCGGTGGATGTGGAGGACGGTGGGGCGCTTGGCTTCCGTGGGGTGGGCGGTGAGGACCGGTTCTACGTGGACCCGGCGAAGGGCGGCGGCGAGTGTCGGTTCGTCCAGGCCGGCGGCGCGCATCTCCTCCAGGCACTGTTTCCAGAGCCCCGGCTCGGACTCGGCAATGCCGCGGGCCTCGCGTCGGCGGCGCGTCTGGATCGCCGCGTTCTCTTCCACAAGGTTGAGCAACTGAAAGGCGATCGAAAGGGCCCGGATTTCCCCGGCCGCGTCCGACGACGCCTCGGCGTGGCCTTGCTCCTCCGCTCCGTACCAGGGCAGGCGGCGGGCGATGTGCCCCTGGCCGATCCCCTCCAGCGCCCTGCGGAACGTCCGAACGAGGAATTCGAAGTCCTGGTCGATTTTCTCGAAGGTGGCGGCGACGGTGGGCATGGGCGGCTCCGGATCGTATCGCCTGGGAGGCTGACGGTGGGGGGCGCCTGACTCAACCCCGGTTGCGCGGGACGGCGATCCAAACCTGTGAAAACGAAAGGGGCGCGGCGTGGTGCCGCGCCCCTTGGGGTCATCGATGATGATGGGGCGAGACTTACTGGGTGGTCTCGTTGGTTGGGCCCCAGCGGGTGATCTCGCCGTTGCTGATGGTGCCGTTGGTGGGATCGTAGGGGACCTGGAAACTGTCGACCTGGTCGGGGCCGAGGCTGCGGATCTGCCAGCCGTCCTCTGCGGGGAACCAGCCCGGTTCGGCCACGCCAAGGGTGGCGGCGGGGTTGGCCTGCTGGGCGTCGGGGCGCATGGAGAAGCGGCCGTAGTCCGCCAGCCAGCACACCTCACACGTATTGCCCGCGAGCGTCATGTAGCCAAAGTGGGTCGGGTCGAAGTAATTGTCCTGAACCACAGCACCGGTCCGGGTGCTGGTGATGGAGCCGCCGGGGGGATCTATCTGGCCACCGTAGCGGAAGGACTCCGGCCGGAAGATGTCTGAGGGCACAGAGGTGATGTAGGCCACCGGGGTCGTCCAGCGGCGCATGCCTTCCTCGCCGATCTTCCACGCCCAGGACGGGGAGTAGCGGTTGTAGTCCACGTAGTAGGACTCCGCCGCCGTGGCCATGCTACGCATGTCCGCAAGGGTTCGGGAGACCTTCGAGCGGGTCTGCGCCTCGAGGAAGTTCGGGACGGCGATGGCCGCGAGAATGGCAATGATTGCGACGACAATCAGAAGCTCAATCAGTGTAAATGCTTTGCTCTTCATTTGGAGCGTCTCCTTTCTGGTGAAGGTCGATAAAGGGCCCGATCCTTGGAGCCGCGCAACGGGAAATTTTGGGGCCAGAAGGGCCTTAAGAAAAGTTTTGTCTCCTCCATGTCACAAAGGTCTCGAGAACTGGGAAGATTCCTTCTAACCGCGGAAAAAGGGCCCATGGGGGAAGGTTCTTGACGTTCATCGCCGCCGCTGGGCCCACTGGTTTCACGTCCGGAAATCAGGTTTTTCCCGCGTTCCCGTTCCCGTTGCGACCTGTTGATGGCCCACCTGCGCCGAAGTGAAAAGACCTCTTTCCGATGGCTGCGGCCCCTGCTTGCCGCAGCACTGGCGATTCTTCTGCTCCAGGCGATCCTTGGTGACTCGCTCCGTGGCTGGGTGATGCCGCTCGGGGCGCCCTTCCTCGAGGCCGGCGGTTGGGTACGCGATCGGGGGGCAATCGTTTGGACCGCCCTGTTTGACGCGGAGCGCCTCCGAAAAGAGAACGAAAGCCTGAAAAAGGACGTTCTCGAGGATCGCCTTCAGGCGGCCGCGCAGGAGGCTGATCGGACCGTCGCGTTTCTTGCCCAGCACGTCTCGACGCATGTACCGCCCGGGGCATTTGAGCTTGTGGCCGCCCCGGTGCTGGTGGGTCCGGCCGCCCGGGGTCCCCGACAGTTGTGGGTCGGGCTGGGGAGCGACGACGGCGTGGAGACTGGTCACGTGGTTTTGGGGCCGGAGGGGATCGTCGGCGAGGTGGCAGACGTGCATCGGGCGATTTCGCGGGTGGAGTTGGTGACGGATCGGGACGCGGCGTGGGGGGCAGCGGTGGGCGAGGAGGCCGAATTGGGGATGCTCCGTGGTACCGGCGCGCCGGACTTGGCGGAGTTTCACTTTCACCGCACCGTGGCGACGGCGAAGCCCGGCGACCCGGTGTTTTCGAGCGGCATGGCGGCGTCGCTTGCTCCCGGGGGCATCCCCTTCGGCGTGGTCGAGGAGGTGACGCACAACGCGGAGGCCCAGCCGGTGGCGCTGGTCCGGCTGCCGATGGCGCCGGGATCGCTGCGCACGGTTTTCGTCCTTCGCCAAACGCGAGTTGCCGATCCCTCGGAGGCGGCGGCCAATGGCGGCTGAGGGGACCCGCAGTTGTCTTGAAGGGGCCGTGGAGGGACTCGCGGTGGTGCTGGCCATGGGGTTTCTTGCCGGCGTTTCGGGGGGGTGGCCGATTGAGCTTCCCATTGTCTATACGGCTCTGCGGTCCTTTGGCTGGAGGCCGGAGCGGGCTGCGGCGATGCTTGCGGTGATGGCCGTTGTGATGGGTGTCTATACGGGTACGGGACCCCTGGGGGCGCTGGTTCCGGCGTTGTGTGGGCTGGGTTTGGCGCTTGCCGTGGTGCGTGGCGACGCGCGGCCGGGCGGCGCGGAGCATGTTGCCTTCGCGGCGCTGGTCCTTGCGGGGAGCCTCCCGCCGCTGGTGCTCCTCGGGGGATGGGGAGGCGCGCTGGCATGGATCAACAGCGTGGCAGCGATTGTTGTCGGAGCGGTGATCTGGGCGGTTGTTGGGTGGTGGAGGGAGATTCCCTCGGAGGTGCGCGAGCGCCGCGTGCGGCTCGCTCCCGAAGGGCGGGAGCGGCTGGCATCATGAGCATCGCCGGCGCCGGCCCCTTGAGGGAACGGAGCGAGTCGGTCCTGGCTGCTCCGCCCCGCTGGCTCCTGGCGTTTCGCCAGACCGACGGGGTTCTGCTTCTTCTCGTTCTCGTGGCCGCCGGTGTTGGCTGGGTCACCCTTGCCGGCGCCACCCATAGGGCCTCCCAGCTGGCCTACGCGGTCGATCGCCAGGCGGCGTTCCTCGCCATCGGGCTGGCGGGAATGCTCGCGGCCTTCCTTCTCGATTATCGCTGGCTCAACCGGATGGCCCTCGCTGTCTATACACTCAACCTGGTGGCGCTGGTCTTTGTGTTGGCGGCGGGGGCGCGAATCAATGGCGCGCGGTCGTGGATCTCCCTCGGGCCGATCAACTGGCAACCGAGCGAAACGATGAAGATCGCCGTGGTGCTCGTCGCGGCCCAGTGGCTGGCGGCGAACCAGGAGTCGCTCCGGTCGTGGCCCGGCATTCTCGTTCCGGGCATCATCTGTGGCCTGCCGGCGGGGCTGATCCTCATCCAGCCGGACCTCGGGACCGCGTCTCTCTTTTTCCTCATTTACCTGGCGATGATGCTGATGGCGGGGGCGTCGCTGCCCAAGCTCGGCGTGGTCGTGGCCGCTGCGGCGGGGGGCGTCGCCGCCGCCTTTCCGTTCCTCAAGCCCTACCAGCAGGCGCGGCTTACGAGCTTCCTCGATCCCGCCGCCGATCCCACCGGTGCCGGCTACAACCTTCTCCAGTCCCAGCTCGCCATTGGCAGCGGCGGCCTCCTCGGCCAGGGGTGGGGCGAGGGCATCCAGGGAAACCTCCGCTTTCTCCCCGAGCACCATACGGACTTCATTTTCGCGAGTTTCGTCGAGCAGTTCGGACTTTTCGGCGGGGTGGTGTTGCTGGGGTTCTTCGGGATGATCATCTGGCGGATGGTGAAGGCGATGGACGTGGCTCGTGATCGCTTTGGTGGCATTGTGGTTTCGGGCCTCATTGCGATCTTCGCCGGCCATGTGGTGATGAATATCGGAATGACCATGGGACTGCTACCGGTGACGGGCATTCCGTTGCCGTTTTTGAGCTACGGCGGCTCGTTCCTGGTGACGACGATGGGGCTGTTCGGCATTGTGTTGAACGTGGCCTCGCGGCGGTTTACCTTTATTCGCGGGGCGTGAGTTCAAAGGATATCTTTATAGACGGCGTGGATTCGGGCGCACATGGCCTCCCGGCTGAATTCCTCGTGGGCGCGGCGGAGGGCGTTCTCGCCCATCTGGAAGCGCCGGTTTGGATCGTCGAGGAGCAGGCGGATGGCGTCGGCGAGCGCCTCGTCGTCGCCGGGGGGGACGACGAGGCCGGTCTCCCCGTGCCGGTTCACGTAGGGCACGCCGGTGGGCAGATCGGTCGAGACCACCGGGGTGCCGCTGGCCATGGCCTCCACCTGGGAAAGGCCGAACGCCTCCGACGGCAGGTGCGACGGGAGGACGAAGATATCAGCCGCCTGGAGGTGGATGGCGACCTCCGCGTCGGTCCGCTCGCCGAGGAATTCCACGCGATCGTCCACGCCAAGTTCCTTCGCCAGCCGCGCCAGCGATTCCCCCTCCGGGCCCTCGCCAATCACCAGAAACCGCACGTTGGGGAGTGACCGCAAGGCGGAGACCATGAACTGGAGCCCCTTGTAGTAGCGCAGGCGGCCGACGAAAAGCAGGAGCGGGAAGCCCTTGTGGCGGCGCTTGATCTCGCGGACAGCCCGGGCGGAATCGACGGTGCGTCTATACGGGTCGAGGGGCATGCCGAGGGGAACGGGGCGGCACTTCGCGGCAAGAGGGGCGAGAAAGGGCGAGTTTGCAACCAGTCGGTCGGACGTCGGCAGGATCGCATCGCAACGGCGGAGGAAGGCGCGGAGCAGTGGCCCGTAGACGCGCAGGGCCCACCGCTGGCGGACGATGTCGCTGTGGTAGGTGGCGACGACGCGGCCCGGTGGCCGAGCCAGCAGCCAGGACACGTCGGCCGTGGGGTTGGGCAGGTGGAAGTGCCAGATGTCGGCGTGGAGCCGCCGGAGCCAAAGAGGGAAGCCCGGCGACAGGGGAGCGGAAAAGGCGCGGCCCCACTCGCCCACCTCGATGATGCGCACGCCCTCCCACTCGCGCTCGCGGGTGTGCCTCGTGCGCGAATTCACGAGCACGGTGAAGTCGTACTCGCCCGCCAGCCCGCCGACCATCCAGTTGATCGACCGCTCGATACCCCCCAGCACCGGCGGCCAGAAGTCCTTGTACACATGGACGACGCGGGGACGCGTCATGGAAGGGTCGGGTGGTCGCCGATGGTGAGCACCATGTCGTCGAGGAGTTCCCGCGCCTCGAGGATCCGGTCGCTGTCGAAGTCGTTGATGAGGATGACAAAGAGATACTCGGTGCCGCGGCGATGCTCGACATAGCCGGCGAGGGCGTGGACGTTTTCGAGGAAGCCCGTCTTGGCGAGGAGGCGGCCGCGAAGGACGGCGCGATCGCCCTCGACAAAGCGTCCGGTGAGGGACCCGTTGCCGGGGCGGGCAAGCGACTGGCGAAAGACCTGTCTATACGGCGGCTTGTTCATCTCGCGGAGGATTGCGGCAGGGACACGGGCGGGCAGGCGGTTCATCGACGAGAGACCGCTCCCGTCAACCAGCAGTGTCCCGGTGCGGTGGAGGTCCTTGTCGACGAGCCACTGGACGGCTTCGCGGGCGGCGCCGCGAAAGGTGGGCTCGGCGCCCCGGGCGATGGCCACCTCCCGCAGCAGTGTCTCCGCGTACAGATTCTGGCTTTCCCCGATGACGACGCCGAGCAGTCGCGAAAGGGGGGGGGATTGGACGCGGTCGAGGACCAGGGGGACCGTGGTGTCGATATCGTCGCTGTTGGTGGAGACGGCGACGCCGGTGACCTCGACCCGGGCGCGCTGGAGGGCCTCGCGGGTCAGCACGGCGAGATAGCGGCCAGGGTCGTGCACGCTCGCAAAGTCGTATTCCGTGACACCGGGAGGCAACAGCCCGCGCGCCCGGATGAGGTTGCTTGTCTTGTAGCGGTAAAAGCGCACGTTGGGAGTGCGGAGCGACGGTGGCCCGGATCGGACCACCGACGCGAAGGTAACGTAGTCGGTCTGTGGCCGCAGCGTATAGCGGGCTTCGTCGCCCGTCTTCTCGCCCGCCCGCCAGATCACATCCACCACGTTCTCGTTGAAGTTGAGTGCGGAGACCTCTGCGGAGTACCACTCACCGAATTCGAGGGGCTCCCACCCCATGGCGTGGGCGTCGCCCATGTATCGCGAGGTGTCACCGACGACGTTTCCCCGGATTCGGGTAATGCCCCGGTTGGCGACGAGGGTCGCCCAACGGTTGGGGAGCGCGAGGACGTCGTCCGGGTCCTCCTGAAAACGGCTGCCGAGGCTGGGGTCGCCTCCGCCGCGGATGACAAGGTCTCCGCGAAAGACATCGCCGGTCCCCTCGCCCAGGAGGATGACCTCGGTGGCGAATCGGAAGTCCGGGCCGAGGACGTCCAAGGCGGAGGAGGCCGTGACGAGCTTGACGAGGGAGGCGGGGGTGCGTGGGGCGGCGGATTCGATGTCCGCGTAGGTAACGCCGCGTTCGGCGTCGCTGACGACGACCGACAGGGTGGCCCGCCGGCCTAGGTCCGCCCGCTCGAACATGGCGAGGAGTTGGGCGGTAAGGGGGTCACCGACAACCGGGTTTTCTCGGGTATAAGGGAGCGCATTCTGGGCTCCGACGCCCGAGGAGGCCAGCACAACGAGAAGCGTGAGGAGGAGGAGCAGCGGTCGCGGCATGGGGGAGGGGTCGGATGTCTCGGTTGTGGGATGCGGCCTGGGGACCGGCTACTGGACCCTCGGGTGGGGGCCGCGGTTGGGGAAGGAAAAAGCGACGTTGCCACCGCCGCGAGGGGAAAGACGCTCTTGCCATCCGGACAGCCCGGCTCCTAGATCCTCCTCTCCAACCCGCACGAAGGTAAAAGCCCCATGAGCATGACCCGCGACATCATGACCCGACTCAAGGAAGACACCCGCTCCCTCCACGACGCTGCCGAACAACAGGAATACATGCACGCCTTGATGGCTGGCACCCTCAGCCGCGAGCGCTACTTCGCCAGCATCCAGCAGATGTACCTCCTTCAGAGCGGGCTTGCCAGCCGGCTCGAGGCCTTGAAGGCACGGAGCGACCTCGCTACGAAAGTGCTCAAGGACTACCACTTCCAGCACGCGGAGGCGGCCCGGGCAGACTTGGACCACTTTGGTCTCTCCGTCGAGGGGGTCGAGCCCAACGCGGGCGTGGAGGAATTCCTCGCCCGTTTTGACCACTGGATGGAAAAGGATCCCGACGCGGCGATGGGAATGGTCTATGTCCTCGAGGGGTCCCTCAATGGCGCCAAGATCATCAAGAAGAAGCTCCAGGAGCTCTTCCACATCGAGGGCGAAGCGGGCCTCCGACACCAAGACCCCTACGGCGACCAGATGCGTCCCCGCTGGATGGAGTTTGTGATGACGGTAAACAGCCATCCCCTTTCTGACGAAAGTCAGGACAGCATGGTCGAGGCGGCGGGCGATGCCTTCCGCGCCATGGGGCGTTTCTACGCGGCGGTGTGCGAAGAGGTCGCTTAAGGCCCCGCCAAGTTGCGCATGAGGAACCGAACCGGGAGTCGCCAGGGGGCGCCTCCCGGTTTTCTGTTCACACGGTGGTCCCGGCCTCGCCTCTTGGTGCGATGAAACCCGAATTCCGGCTCCCTTTGATGCGGCTGGTACTTGCCTGGATGGCGCTGGTGCCCGTGGTGGTTCTCGCGCCGCTGGGGGTGGCCCTGGGCTTGGTCTTCCTGCCCGCGGGGGAGGGCCTGTATCGCTACACCTACGGGGCGTATTTTCTTCCATTCGAGTTGATGGCGTGGCTGGCGACGGGCGTTGGGGTGGCCTGCTGTGCGTGGGTCTGGAGGCGGGCCGCCGCGGAAGGCACCGCGCCGATCAGGGATCCCGCCTTCCAACTCGCCCTTGGTGCGGTCATCGTCTTCCTCGCCCATCTGCCCGGATACTCGGAATACGGGATGATTTCGGCGTTTGACTACGAGTGCTACGACCGTGCGGCGCAGGCGATCCTCGCGGGAACAAATCCTTACGAGGGCACCGACTATCTGTACCCGCCCTTGACGGCTCAGGTCATGGCGGCGGGTTTGTGGCTCGCGGAAAACCAGCCGGTTCCGCTCGTTCACGAGCAGTATCACACGGGACTCCTGGTCTTTTACGTCTACCAGTCGCTCCAGTATCTTTCCCTGCCGTTGCTGGCGGTGCTGTTGGCGGGATTGGTGCGCCAATTGTCCGGTTGGGGCTGGGGTTCGGTCGTCGTGCTGGTGGTCGGGGTGCTGCTGTTGTGCCATCCGCTGACGCGGACGCTGCGCCACCTCCAGGTCAACCTGTGGTGCCTTGTGGGGATGGTGGCGGCGGTGTTGGCGGCGGAGCGGAGACCGATTCTGGCCGGCCTTGCGCTGGCCCTCGCCGCGCATATCAAGATATACCCCTTGGTACTGCTTCTCCCGTGGGTGCTTTCCGGGCGTTGGGCGGCGTCCGCGTCGGCCGTTGGGGGCGTGGTGGCCTTCGCGGCGGCGGGGGCTTTTTTGCCCGGCGGTCTCGGTGTCTATACGGACTGGTGGGGGTTTCTGCCGCGGCTGGCCGGCGGGGGCGGATGGGGCGTCGAGTTCCTCCGGTCGAACACCGTTGTCAGTTTCCTCGAGAACGCGCGGCGGCTTCTCCTCGGGGCCGATGCGCCATTTTCCTTCGCATCACTGTGGTTCGTCTGGCCGCTTCGGGTGCTGATCATTGGGGGATTCCTCGTCCGTCACTGGCAGCGCAGCGGTTGGCCCCTCGGCGCCCGCGCCATCGCATCGACGATGGACGCCTTCGCCCTCCTGCTGCTCCTTTCGCCGCTCGCCTGGCCCCATGCGTTTCTCTTCTCGGTGCCGTTCTTTCTCTGGTGCGTGGTGGTGCTGGGCCGAAACGGTGCCGGCACGCTGGCCGGCGCCGGGGTGCTCATGCTGGTGCTACCAACGATTGACCTGTTTCCACTGAGCTACACGCGCCTGGCGGGGCTGCTGTGGCTCGTGGTGGCGACGTGGCCGCGGGTGCCCGCTCAGTCGTAACCGGCAAACTTGTGGGTCTGGAGGCTGACTTTCCAGCGCGGGTTCGCGAGGCAGTACTCGATCGTGCGGCGGGTGTTCGCCTCGGCGTCGGGGCCGTCCATTGGTTGGAGATAGAAGTGCTCGAAGCGCAGGTGTTCGAGGTCTGCGGGCTCGAGCCCTTCCTGGGGGTAGACGAGCTTGAGCGAGTTGCCCTTGGTGACGACCAGGTCGCTGCCGGCCTTGGGACTGACGGTTACCCAGTCGATTCCGGGTGGAAGAGGACGGGTGCCGTTGGTCTCGATGGCGATCTCGAAGTTGCGGTCGTGGAGGGCGTCGACGAGCGCGCTATCGGTCTGGAGAGCCGGTTCGCCGCCGGTGAGGACAACGAAGGGGCGGGGGAGTGCGGCGTGGGGTGCGGGATGGCAGGTCGCGATTCTGTCTGCCAGATCCTGGGGTGTCTCGAAGCGGCCACCGTCGGGCTCGGTGCCGACGAAATCCGTGTCGCAAAAGCGACAGCTCGCCGCGGCGCGGTCGTCCTCGCGCCCCGTCCAGAGGTTGCAGCCGGCAAAGCGGGCGAAGACCGCCGGGCGGCCGGCATGGAAGCCTTCCCCTTGGAAGGTGTAATAGATCCGTTTGAGCAGGTAGGGCATCGTGTTGGGGCTCGCCGGGTTGCGGGCGACCCCACACGGTCGGCGGAGGCGGAGGTCGGGATCAATCCCCAAAGAAAGAGGAGACTTGGTTTTCAGTGAGCCTTTTCACCCACCGGGCGCCGCTTGGGGCCAAAAACCATTCAGCTGAAACGGCTTCCAAGGGACGGACAAGTGCTTTTTTGCTTTGACATATCCCGGCTGAAGTTTCGTCATATGGGTGTCACTCGGAAAGGTTCATCCGTCACACAGACGGCACTTACCAAGCGGCAGCCCGCGTTTAGGGCACACACATCAAAGGAGCTTCAGGAATGAAGAAGTTTCATCTTGGTCTTGCAGCAGGCCTCATGGCGGCGGCGGTCGCCCCCGTCTCGGCCCAGGTTATCTACTCCACGAACTTCGATGGCGTTCCCGCCGCGAGCGACATGGAAGTCATCGCCTTCGACGGCACCGTCGGCGCCGCGGCGGTGGATGCGCTCAGCGGGGTGGAGTTCCAGTTCAGCGGCGACTACAGCCTGATTAATGCGGGTGCATCGCCGGTCCCCGAAGCCCCGAGCAGCCAGGCCGGTGATGGCCCGACTGCCGGCGTCATCATCAACACGCCGGAGGGCGGCACCGGGGCCATGGTCTACTATGTGCCCGATACCCCGGGCGACTTCCGCGCCACCTTCGACTTCATCAATGCCTATCCCGGTGGCGGCGGCTCGACCGAGAGCTTCATCACCTCGGTTTACGGCGACGGCAACTACGTTGGTTATTACACTTCCACCGACGTCTTCGGCTACGTGACGTTCTTCTACGGCGACTACGACGTTGCCGGCGACGATATCCGCGTGGGCGAGGGTGGTGCCGGTGGTACCGACCCGTGGTTCCCGAACGACCTTGATGGCTTCCCCGCCATCGAGTCCGGTGCGGCCCTCCCCGGCATCACTTGGGGCGATGACCCCATTGGGGCCGATATCGCCGGTCGTGACATCGCTGGCGGTGGTGTCCTCAACGACGGCGATACGAGCGGCATCGACGACCTGTTCGAGACCGCCCTTCCCAACTCGCTCAACACAGATGGCACCCCCCGCGTTGGCTGTCTCCTGAACGCCTGGACGGTCGTTACGGTCGAGATGGTCGGCGGTGTCTACTCCGTCAGCTACAACGGCAACCTGATCTTCTCCTACGACGACCCGGACGACTCCTTCAGCTCCGGCAAGTTCGGCATCACGTTCGAGGATCTGAATGAGTTCGCCGGCGGTGGTACCAACTACGGCATCATCGACAACCTCGTGATCGAGGATCTGACCACGGCGGTGAACGACTGGGCCCTGTACTGAGCCCGGGCGGACATTCAGCAGGATTGGGAACCGGAGCGGCGCCGCCGCTCCGGTTCTTTTTTGGGCCCGTCAAAGCGCGGCCAAGTTCCCCGGCACGGTTCCACCTTGCAGTCCTGCAACGGGGGCCTCATAAGCGGTGGCTTCAAACGTCCCCTACAAGGAGTCCGCCCATCGTGATGCTCAAAGACCAACGAATCCTCGTCGTCGGCGTGGCCAACAACGCCTCGATCGCGTGGGGGATCGCCCAGGCGCTGATCGCGCAGGGCGCCCGCGTGGCGCTGACTTACCAGAACGAGCGAACAGAGAAGCGCGTCGTCGCACTGGCCGAGGAGCAGGAGCCAAAGCTGCCCACGTTCCAACTCGATGCGACCATGCCGGAGACGGTGACCGCCGTCATGGAGGCGCTCGACAAGGACTGGGGCGGGCTCGACGGGTTGGTGCATTCGATCGCCTTCGCCAAGAAGGACGACCTTGTGCCGGGGATCACGAAGACCAGCCTCGAGGGATGGCAGACGGCGCTCCACGTCAGCGCGTACACCCTGATCGAACTGATGCGGGCGGCGATGCCACTTTTCCAGAAGGCCGGCGGGGGATCCGTGCTGACGCTGACCTACGAATCGAGGGTGGTGTTTCCAAGCTACAATCTGATGGGTGTGGCCAAGTCGGCGCTGGAGGCGACGATGCGTTACGCGGCGTGGGAAGGGGGGCGGTCCAACGTGCGAGTCAACGCGATCAGCGCGGGGCCGATCAAGACCCTCGCAGCGCGGGGAATCGGCGGTTTCAGCACCATGTTCGACGAGGGCGAGAAACGGAGCCCCCTCGGCCGCAACGTGACGCAGGAAGAAGTGGGAAACACCGGCGCGTTCCTGTTGTCCCCCCTGGCCAGTGGGATTACCGGTCAGGTGATTTTTGTCGATGCGGGGCAAAGCATCATGGGGGTTGCCGCCTCGGCCGAGGGTTCGGGATCCTAAAGGCTGGCACGTCCGGTGCGTTGTGCACCCGCGAACAACGCGGTTTTGCGTTCAAATCTTCCATTCCTCGGAGAAAACAACTATGGCTGGTTCCGCCGTCAAGGTGACCGACGCTGACTTCCAAACGACCGTGCTGGAGTCCGACAAGCCGGTATTTGTCGATTTCTGGGCCACCTGGTGCCCCCCCTGCAAGCGCATCGCCCCCTTCGTGGAGGAGCTCGCAACCGACTACGACGGTCGCGCCGTGGTCGCCAAGGTCGACATCGACGAGAGCGGGGAAACCGCCATGAAGTACGGCATCAGCAGCATTCCGACGCTCATGGTGTTCAAGAACGGCGAGCCCGTCGAGGTCGTCACGGGGGCTGTCCCCAAGGAGCACATGAGCCAGATGATCGACAAGCACCTGTAAGAAAATCGTCTGCTCCGGGTGGGCCGGCGGCGGCCATTCCCCGCCGGCACCACACCCTTTTTCACTGGTGATCCGTGCTTGACATTCCCATGACATGTGGGGAGTCGTGTGAGTTTATACGGATGGAAGGCCCTCGTCGTTCCTTCCGTGATTTTCCGGGAAATCAGGCATCGATCCCCATGGACACACTTACGACGGAAGTCTCCGAGGAAACGTTCGGCAACGAGGTGGTGACGGAATCCTCGCCAGTGCTGGTGGCCTTCTATGACGAGGAGGACCGGCGGGAGGCGGAGAGGACCCTTTCGCCGTTGGAAATGTTGGCGGAGATGAATCTTGGTCGGGTGAAGTGCTGCCGGGTGAACGTGCGCAAGTTCGCCCAGTTCGCGACGGAATACCGGTTGAGGAGCCTGCCCTCCTTCCTTCTCTTCAAGGAAGGCGAGGTGTGCCAGCGCGTGGAAGGTCACGCGACACCGCGGGTGCTGAACGCTCTGGTGAACCGCTACGCCTGATTCCTGCGGGGTGTCTCCCCGCTGGCGGGTAGGCGGATGAAGTGCCCCTTTTGCGCCCATGCGGAAACGCGGGTGATCAACTCCCGAGCAGCGAACAACGGCGAAACGATTCGCCGCCGCCGTGCCTGTCCTGTCTGCGAAGGGCGGTTCACGACCTTCGAAGTCATCGAAAAGCCCGAACAGACGGTGATCAAGCGGGACGGCCGCCGCGTTCCCTACAATCGCGAGAGGCTCGCCCTTGGCATCCAGAAATCCTGCAACAAGCGCCCGGTCACGGAGGCCCAGATCGAGGCCATCGTCAATTACGTGGAGAAGGAAGCCTTTCGCACCCCCGCCCAGGAAGTGACCACGGACCAGATCGGCAAACTCGTGCTCAAGCGCCTCAAGGACGTCGACGAAGTCGCATACCTGCGCTTCGCTTCCGTCTATAAGGAGTTCCGCGACCTCCACGACTTCAACACCGAGATCCGCTCGCTGCTGAAGGACTGAGGCGGGCAACAGCGGACGGGTGTTCGGGGGTGGCCAAAGGCAAGATGCGGCACTGCCGTGAGGGGATGTTGACAGCCGGGTTTGGGGTTGCCCTGCGGCTCGGGCCGCCCCTTGCCTCGGGGCGCTTTCGAACCCCCCGATCCGAGGCTAGAATCCATGGCGACTTTTCGTCCCTTCCGCATGCTCCGACCCGATCCCGCGAGGGCGCGCGCCGTCTGTGCGTTGCCCTACGATGTCATGTCGACCGACGAGGCCCGCGAGATGGCCGAGGGCAATCCCCACAGCTTCCTGCGGGTGACGCGCGCGGAGCTCGAGATTGAGCCGGGCGTCGATCCGTACTCCGACGCCGTCTATACGCGGGGAGGCGAGAACCTGCGGCGCCTCGTCGCCGAGTCGGTCCTCGTCCGTGAGGAGACCCCTGCCTATATGGTCTATCGCCTGCGCATGGGCGACCATTTGCAGACGGGATTCATCGGCGTGGCCAGTTGCGAGGAGTACGACGCCAACATCGTCCGCAAGCACGAGCTGACTCGGCCGGACAAGGAGGACGACCGTACGCGGCACATCAACCTCCTCGGGGCGCAGACCGGCGCGGTCTTCCTCGCCTACAAGGCACAGGCGGACCTCGACGCGTTTCTCAAGGAGAAGACCGCGACCGCGCCGTTCATCGATTTCGTGGCCGAGGATGGCATCGGCCATTCGGCGTGGATGGTGCGCGATGGCGACGAGATCGCCCGGGTTGAGAAGGCCTTTGCCGGTCTCGACGCCCTGTACGTCGCCGACGGCCACCACCGCAGCGCCGCCGCTTCGCGCGTCATGGCCGAGCGCAAGGCCGCCAATCCCGGCCATACCGGCGACGAGCCCTACAACTTCTTCCTCACGGTGGCCTTCCCCCACGACCAGGTCCAGGTGCTCGGGTACCACCGCGTGGTGACGGACCTGAACGGCCACGAGCCGGCGGCCTTCCTCGAGGCATTGAAAAAACTGGGTGAGGTGGCCCCGCTCGAGGCACGTCGCGAACCCACCGGCAAGGGCGAGACCACCGTCTATCTCGATGGACGCTGGTACGCGGTGCGTTGGAGCGGGGAGCTCTATCCGACGGCCGATCCTGTCGGGCAACTGGACGTGGCCGTGCTGCAACGCAACGTGCTGGAGGGCCTTCTTGGCATTGGAAACGTTCGGACGGACAAGCGAATCAGCTTCGTCGGCGGAATTCGCGGGACGGGCGAACTGCAGAAGCTGGTGGATTCAGGGAGCTTCGCCGTGGCGTTCGCGATGTTTCCGACATCGGTGGGGGAACTGATGGCGATTGCAGACGCGGGCGAGCTCATGCCGCCGAAGTCGACCTGGTTCGAGCCGAAGGTGCGCGATGCGATGGCCGTGGCCTTGATCGAGGACTAAGGGCGACGGCACCCAGCAGCGTCGCGTAGAGACAGATAAAGAGGACGACGGCAGTCCGCGGGCCACCGGCGGAGGGGGCGAGAACCCACTCCGGGGAGGGGCGTGGTTCGTAGACGAGGATCGGTCGGTGTTCCCGGCCGCGGAGCCACTGCCAGGGGGCCAGGGCCTCATGCGGATGATCACCGGTGAAGCCCAATCCAAGAAGCCAGAGATGCCCGACGAGGGGGCTCATAAGGGGATCCCAGTGGACGGGCCCGAGAGCGGTGAAGGGGAGCGGGTCGTTGGCCTGGGGGGGAGTCGTGGCGGCGACAGCGCGGACCGCGGGGCGGAGGTAGTCCTCGTGGTGCACGAGGAGCCCGGGCACCTGAACCACCGCCGACAGACCCACGAGACCAAGGGCGATGCTTCGCGCGGGGGGGCTCCATCGACGAAGCGCCAGCGCCGCAGGCAATGCGAGGAGTGGAATGATGGGGACAAGGAAGCGTGGCCCCCAGCACCAGTCGCCGGACCACGTCCACCACGCGGCGTGGATGGCTGTCTGGGCGGCGACGGTGACGGCAAGCGCAAGGGCCAGTCGGCGGTGGCGGCGAAAGAACAGGGGCACGGCCAGCAGCGAGGCAATCACCCACGGCGTATAGACAAAGAGCGACTTGCCGGGACTGAGCCAGAGGCCTGCGCCGCCCACGAGCGGGTTGCCGGTAAAGCCCTGGCCCCGATAGCCAAAGCCGAGGGGGTCGCCAAACTTCCAGGCGTTCCAGCCGAGGAGGCCCATCGCTCCGAGCGCGATTCCCGCCCCGGTGGCCGCCACGGCCGCGCCGCGCCGGCCGGCGGTGGCGGCGAGCCAGAGTCCCGGGGCAGCCGCATAGACGTAGATGGCCTTGCTGTTGATGAGCGCGGCCAGCGCCAGCGTATAGACAACCGCCGGGGTGACGCTGCCGCGGCGACCAAAGGACCACGCGCCCGCCAGCGTGGCCACAAGCAGCAGCGCCTGGAGGCTCTCGGAGAACAGGCTCCGCCCGTAGGGCGCAAGGAGGGAGGCGAGAACCAGCCCGGCGGCGACGGCCCCCGTCCTGCGAGCCAGTCCAAGGGCCTGGATCCACCAGGCGAGCACCGCCACCAGCGCGGCGGTGATCACGGCGCCGGGCAGGCGCAACGTCCACCAGTGCCACGCGCCCCAGCCGTCTCCGTAGGGGCCTGCGACCCCCGCCAGCCGGAGAAGCCCCGCGGCGGGCACGGTGGCGATCGTCTGGGCAGCGGGGTAACGGGCGTAGGTCGCCATCCAGTCGGAGTCCATGGCGGCATCCGGGGCACCGCCGACCAGACTCCAGGCCAGCCGCGTATGGACGGCTTCGTCGGAAAGGGGCGGCCGCCCGCTCCCCAGAAGCAGCAGCCCGATGGCGACAAGAAGGCAGGGGAAAGCCGCGCGGAAGACGGGCCCGCCCGCGGCCACCCGCCGTCAGTCCGTGCTGGTCGTGTGGATGCGGTTGATCTGGAGGCAGTTGCGGCAGGCCTCGGGGACCTTGCCCTCGAGCCACTCGCGCTGGAACTGGCGAAAGGACTCGGATTTCAACATGTCCATGAGGTCGCCGAGCCTTAACTCCCCGTAAACGCCGTCCCCCTTGGGCTTCTCCTCCGGAAGGTTATAGGGACGCACGTCGTTCTTGTTCAGGTAGCAGCAGCTCGAGACGCGCCCCTCGTAGTCGATGAACAGGTTGGTCACCGGCTTGACGAGGCACATGCCGTTGTGAGCCATGCGGCGGGGATGGATTTCGAGGCCGATGCCGACTTCCCTGGCGGTGGCACGGGCCTCCTCGAGGACCTGGTCGTGGCGGGCGACGAGCTCCGGTTCGAGATCCGGCGCGATTCCCGTGTTCCACATCGCGTCCTTCAATTCCTCGCGATGGATGACCGTTTCAATATGCTTGGCGACGAACTGGTCGAAGCCGCAGCGGGCGGCGAGGCGGATGGCGCCGGGCAGTTGCTCGAAGTTGTGGCGCATCTGGACAAAGGACCACTGCATGACGGTCCGGGCGCCGCGCTCGCGGCGGAGCTTGTTGAAGGCAGTGAGGCGCTCGACGAGAACGTCGAAGGTGCCTTTGCCGCGGACGTATTCGTAGGTCTCCGCGTTGTCGGCGTCACAGCTGACGGAGATCAGCTCGAGGTCCGTCTCGAGGATCTTCTCGTCGAGGGGGGGGCGGAGGAGGAGCCCATTGCTGGTGAAGCAGGTCCAGACTCCCTTGG
>CAYQTO010000003.1:30966-77231 GCA_964420455.1 uncultured Candidatus Sumerlaeota bacterium
GGGGCCAGCAGGTGCCCGTTGGTCGTGAAGCCGGTGGCGCAGTCCGGGAAGCGGGCCTTGATCCGGTCGAGGTAGTCGAACAGCCGGGGGTGCATGAGCGGCTCGCCCCAGCCGGTCAGGTGCACGTAGCCGAAGCGGTCGATGTAGGGCTCCACGTGCTTTTCGAACATGTCGAGGGTGAACATGCCCTGGGGGACGCCCTCGAAATGGCGCGGACACATGACACACTTGAGGTTACAAGCGTAGCTGGACTCGATGTTGAGGGTATCGGGAGAGGGCAGCGGGGCTGCTTCGCCAAAGAGGCGGCGGGCTGCTGTCTTGAGGCTGTCGAGGGCGGGCGCCATGGGGGTGGCTGGAATCCTTGGCGAAGGGTGGGCTGACGGTCCGGAGCAAAATTCAGGCTGTCAAGGCGGGAAAGGAGCGGCAAAAACGGTGAACCGCAAACGGCAGCCGGGGTGCCGGGGTCTCCTCCCCGTGCGAGTCTGCTCTTGCGGTTCTCGATCCGACCGCCTGAATTCACCCCAAGGATGCGATATGAGGCCGTTCTTGATTTTCACGATCTTGCTGGTACTTGCGGGGATGATCCCCCCCGCGGCGGGACAGCAGGCGCCCGCCGAGGCCCCCCCCGTGGCGAATCCGGCCATTGACTTTCTGGCCAAGGTGGAGGCCCGCAACGAGGCCGTCGAGACGCTCCAGGCAGAGTTCCACCAGACCCGCTACGACCAGTTGTTTGACCACCTGGTGGAGTCGGACGGGAAGTTCTGGTACGAGGCGACAGGCCGTTTTCGCGCGTCCTACGAGAGCGAGGCGGATTCGGAAATCTGGATGGTGGACAACAAGCTGATCGAGTACGTACCGGATATCGACCAGGTGTCGATCGTGCACCAGCGGGAGGGGGACGAGGCGCCGATCAACCAGCTGCTGCTCGGGTTCGGGATCGAGGTGGAGCGGATCCTGGCGCGCTTCGAGGTGCGGCAACTCGCCGATGGGGAGGAGGGGCGGGTGGCCATCGAGTTCCTTCCCCGGGACCCGGATCTGGCGATGGGCTACACGCGGATCGTTGTCCATTTCGACGAGGAAACGGTGGAGCCCCGCACCATTGAGCTTGAGGACGAGCAGAACGAAGTGACAGTGGAGCTGAAACGCGTCCGGCTTAACGCGGAAATCAACGAATCGGTCTTCGAGCCGAAGTGGGATGACGATGCGGAAGTCTTGGTCTATCGCGAGTGAAGGCGCCGTGGGGCGCCGGTATTCTGTGAGGGCGTTGGGGTCGCTTGCCTCCCTGGTGCTGCTCGTCTTTGCCGTGTCGGGCTGCAGCCCGGTCGTGCGCGACCGGACGCTGCCGCCGTCCATCCGGTCGGTCCATGTGCCGATGATCACCAACCGGACAAGCGAGACTGGTCTCGAGGAGCGGCTGACCGTCGCTGTGCAGGAGGAGATCCTCGCGGACGGGCGTCTCGACGTTGTCCCGCGCAGGGACGCGGACGCGACCGTGGAGATCACCCTGAACAGCTTCAACGAGCGCAGCGGCACGCTCGACGACGACGGCTTCGCCGCCATCAAGTTCATGGATGTTGCGGGAACCATGGACATTCGGGAGAACATCCCGGGCCGGCCACTGGTCGGCGAGCGCCGGGACTTGGAGCTCTCCTACCTCTACAATGACGATCCCCGGACGACGACCTACAACCCGGAGCCCACGGAAGTCCGCCAGATGGCCCGCTTCTTCGCGCGCGAGGTCCTGCTCGAGTTGATGACCGGCGAATTGGAGGATGACGCGGTGGTGATCCTTGGTGCGCCGGCGGGGTCGGAGAACCGGGCGCCCGACGCCAACCAAAGGGTTCGGCTCCCCGAACGCGACGAGCCATGACCTCCGCCCGGCGAGAGTCGGGCCCTCCCCGGCATCCCCTTGCCCGCTTTCGCGGCTGGACGCTGATCCTTGTCGCCACCGGGCTCTATCTCATCGCCGTCGTCGGCACACTATACACTATCGAAACGGCGTACTACGTGCCGGCAAAGTGGGACATCATCCGCGAGGAGATGCTCGACCGGCGGTACATCAACTACGACTTTGCCACGCCGGCCTACAATACCGCCCGCGAGTACGCCAACATGGCATACTCGACCCCGGATAACCCGAGGCTGGAGGAATTACGCGAGGTCGCAAAGGAGAAGGCCCGCGAACTCCTCCTTTCCTCCGACGTCATTACGGCGGTCGCGCTTGAAACATCCGAGGGCGACGAGGTCTTCCTCGTCGAGGATCGGGACCGGCTGGCGACGCAAAGCACTTTTCGTAATTCCCTGTTCAGCAGGCGCTTCGAACGGGCCGCCAGCTCTTCGATTGGCGCCGGACCCAACAACGAACTCTACGCAGTCTTTCGCATCTTCGTGACCCATGCACGCGAGGACCAAGGCATTTCGGCGTACGATGAAATCGCCGTACTGACCGACAAGTACCGTTGGATCATGATCGGCTCCTTCGCGTTCTACACGCTGATCTACGGCCTGGTACTGCACCAGGTGCTCATTCCGCTGAGCCGCGTTCTGAGCCACCTTCAGTCGCCCCTGCGCGGCGGTGGCCGGCCCATAGCCTCGCCCCAGAGCGAGGTCGAGCGTGCGTACAATACGGTGGCACGCGATGCGAACCTCACGGTTCTTTCGAAGGCGCTTCGCGAGAAGATATCCGACGAGGGGATCTCGTACATCTCGCCGGTGCTCGAGGCGATCCCCACCATCGTCGAGGACACGATCTCGCTCTCCGGGGTCCAGGTCTGGCGGTGCTCGCGAATCAATCCATCGCTGCCGTGGCAGCTGGACCGCGTCTATACGGCTGGCAGCGAGAACGGATCGGGGAGGGCGGACTCGCCGCTGCTGGAGATGATCGGCACCGAGGACCCGGCCGCCGACCGTGATGCCTGGAGCGCCCGGGTGGTTGCCCTCGCACCGCGGCGCCATTACTTCGTGGATGTTCTCGATCTGCGCGAGGACCAGCTCGTCCTCCTCGTCATCCCCCATGCCCGCCACGGAACCGGCTTCGGCACCTGGTGGACAGACTTCTTCGCCCGCATTGCCCAGGAGTTGCGTTACGCGATCATGAGCGTCGAGGAGCAACGGCGCATGATCCTCGCCGAAAAGTCCAAGGCCAACATCTCCCTGTCGCGCAACCTCGGCCACGACCTCACCAACATTATCGCAACGAGCAAGCTCGAGCTGATGAACGTGAAGGCCTTCCTGTCGCTCAAGCCGGAGGAGGTCGCCAATTCCCCCCGCAAGCAGCAGCTCTTTCATGAATCGCTCGAGTCGCTCCTCAACAACACGCGGTTCCTCCAGGAGATTGTGAATCTCTATCGGAGTTTCAGCTACCTCCAGAAGCCAAAGTTTGAGGACGTGCAGCTTTCCGAACTTGTCCAAGACGTCGTCCAGTTGTACCGGCTGTCGATTTCCAAGGCGATCGAGGTGAGGACGGAGCTGGCCGAGTCGCTGCCGTTGTGCCGCATTGAGCCAAGGCTGCTTCGGCTCGCGTTATTCAACCTCCTGACGAACGCGGCGGAGGCGATCAAGAGGGCGAGCGATCGGGAGAATCCCGAGGGGCTGATCATTGTAAATACCTGTTTCCACAGGGACACGGGGAAGCTCGAAGTGACGGTGGAGGACAACGGCTCGGGGATTCGGGACCCGGAGGGAAACCTGCTGGCGCAGGACGCGTTGCAGGAGATTTTCCGGTTGGGGTTCTCCACCAAGCGCGACCAGGAAGGGGAAGGGCTGGGATTGAACTGGGTGCAGTCGATCGTTCGTGAATTCCACGGCGGCGAGATTCTTGCCCGTAACCGGCCCGAGGGCGGCGCGGCGTTTACCATCCGCATCCCCTTGCAGCACTCGTCGGATTCGCGAATCTCGAAAGTGGAGGAAGTGCCGTGACGACCGTGTTGATCGTGGACGACAACGAGACCTACCGCACCGCGTTCCGGCGCAACCTGATGCTGCGGGATTACGACGTGCTCGAGGCGGAACACGCGGAGGACGCCCTCCGGGTTCTTGACAAGGACCAGGCGGACATCGTGGTGACGGACCTCAGCATGCGCACGCCGACGGAGGGGCTGGACCTGATCCGCTCGATCAAGCAGGTCGATCCGCTTCTTCCTGTGGTGCTCATCTCCGCCGTCGGCACTTTCGAGGAGGGATCACTCGCGAAGGAGCTCGGTGCTGACCGCGTCCTCATGAAGCAGAAGCTGGATGAGCAAATCGAGGATCTCTACGACGCAATCGACAGTGCGAAGGAGCGGAGCGCCCGGTTGCGGTCCGAACGCAAGTGGATCGAGGACGTGGCCGCGAAGAGCGACGGCATCAGTGAGGAGGAAACCGGAAAGTTGCGCGAGTTGATCGCGACGCCCAACCAGCATCCGGTGATCATGGCGGAGGCCTACGACACGCTCGCGATGGCGACCGAGGGGGAAATCCGGCGCTCCCTCGCCCAGGAACTCGAGAGCGCCGAGGCGACCGCGCTCGAAGCCGTCGACAAGGAACTGAAGGAAGCCCTCCCGGAGTTCAGCCGCTTCGCCCCGGAGACCCAGAAGGAACTCCGGACCGCCGAATTCTTCTTCCAGCGGCAGGAGAATTCCCCAAAAAACCAAAGCGTGGATTTCTCCCGCAACATCGGTTTCTCGTACTGCTTCGCGGTGGAGAACGAGGCGAAGGTGCGCCTGCGCAAGAGGCTCCAGAAGTTCCTCGCGGACAAGGCAAGCGTGAAGCTGATCAAACAGCTGATAGACAACCGGTCGGGCCAGCTCGACCTCTTTTACCACCAGTACCTGCTGCGGCTCGAGCAACAGATCAGCTTTGATTTCACCGTAGACAACGTGCGCCAGGTGTTCCAGCGCATCATGGAACATGAGTCGCGCTACAAGCCCGACGGACTCAAGGCCCTAGGAATCATGATTGTGTGTTTTGGCCGCGATTACAAGGTGAAGACGCTCAAGTCAGAAGTGAAGGTGGATAATCCGCTGCACCTCAAGGCGTTCGATTCGGACCAGGAGGTGCTGCGGTTCGCGCACCTGCTGGTCTCGCTCCAGCACCTGCGGAATCCGTATATCCACCCGGAGATCAGCGAGATGGAAAAGGTGTCGAAGATTCGGGAGACGGCGCTGGAATGTCTGAAGGCGATCTCGCGGCTGGCGTGAGGACCTGGGGGATTCTTGCGGCGCTGGTGGCGGGCCTGTTGATGGCCCGGGGGGGCTGGACACAGACTGATCAGGATTCCTCCGCCCCCTGGATGGCTGTCTTAGAACAGTCCGTCGGCAGCGAGGGGATGTATGTGGTGGAGGTTTATCCCACGGGCGAGGGGGCCGCGACGCGCCTCTACCTGCAGCAGCTCAATGCCGCGGCCCAGCGTTACCAAGTGGAACGCCCGAACGATCCAGTGCGCTTCAACCTGATGGTGGCGTATGGCTATATAGACGAACCTGGCGAGGGCGTACCCGAGCAGGAGTTCCAGTGGGACGAGGACCGGGGTCTGTTTCGCAGCAGCCTTGGGGGGGCGCACGCCCCCGGGTACGGGGCTGCCCGGCTCCTCGAGGCGAACCGGGCCATCCGCCAGCGCATCCTCCAACCGACGCCCTTTGTCCGTTCCCGCTGGAAGGCCGTCTACACCGACGAGGAGGCCCCCGGGTTCCTCCGGCGCGAGATCGAACTGCGCGAGTACCTCCTGGAGGCGGAGCGCGCTCCCGAGGTCCGCCGCGCCGAGGCCCTCCACCAGCAACTGGTCGACATCGAAGAGGCGGTGCGTCTCTACGCCCTCACGGAAATGGCGGAGGTGGGCGATCCCCTCACCTTCGAGCAACTGAGCGCGTCGGGGTTCCTGCGCCTGGTGGAGCGCCTGCCGGAGCAGCCGGAGGTCGAACTCAGCGAGATTGGCGTCCCGCCGGTCATCCGAGAGACTGGCGGGCCACCGCTGACAAGCGAGCCGGCCAGCCTCCTCGGTTGGAAGCGCCAGCACGCGGCGGAAATCTACCGCCGCTCCCCCGATTATCCCCCCGCCAAGGCGCTGCGAGCTCGCTACGAGCGGCCGGAGAAAGCGGTGGAAGTCCTTGGCGAGGCGATTGCCGCCTGGCCCGCCGTCCCCGGCCTCCGCATCGAGCGCATGACCCACCTCGCGCGACTCGCGCGACTCGACGAATGGACGGAAGACCTCGACGCCGTGCTCGGCACCTTTCCCTCGGGCATTCATCTCTTCGAGATGTCCATCACGGCGGAGGTAAGTGGCGGCTTTGATGCCGCAGCCAGGGCGCGTTTTGCCACCGTTCTCGCTGACGTGCGTCCGGACCTCCTCACCCAGCAACTGTTGGCGCTGGCGAGCCTGCAAGAGGTGGATCGCATCGACGACGCCCGGACGATTTTCGACCGGCTGGCCTTCAGCAACCCCGCGTGGCAGTTGGTGCTGACCCGGCCCGGGGAGGGCGGCGACGCGCCTACGGAAAGCGGGACCGCCAGCCCCTAGCCCTCGTTCAGCACCGTGCCTTTAACTTGACATGGTTCGATGGCAGCGGCGACTCCCCGCAGGACAGTTTCATTTTCCCGCTAGGAGCGTCCTCATGAAAGGAACCGCACTTTGGGCAGGCGTTCTCTCCACCGCGCTGCTCGGTACCGGCTGTATCTCGATTCAGGATTACGGCTCGCCCGGCATGGGCCAGCGCATCACCGAGGGGGCCCGCGCCGCCGAGGTCTTCATCAATCTCGGCGAGCCTGATACCATCGTCGAGGGTAACGGCCTCACCGCCTATGTCTACAAGTACGTCCGCGGGCAGTCCTACCTCGGCGTGTACAGCGACGTTTCTCGCCGCGACCTGGTTGTCGTTCTCGACGACACGGGCACGGTGGTCGCCACCCAGATGGTCGATGTTGGCAAGGGCCGGAGCTTCATTTCGGCGCCCCTCACCTATCCGGTCATGGTCGAGGAACTCCTCGAGTCGCCAGAGAATTACAGCTACCAGTACACGCACGACGATTGACCCGGCTGCGGTCCTCCGTCTTGACGGGGCGCCCCGGCCGTTGGCTGCGGCGCCCCGTTCCTTTTTCCGCTAGTGGCGGAAGTAGCGCATTCCCGTGAACACCATGACGATGCCGTGCTCGTTGGCGGCGGTTATGGAGTCCTCGTCGCGGACCGAGCCGCCCGGTTGGATAATGCCGCGCACGCCCTGACCCGCGGCGATGTCGACGCTGTCGCGGAAGGGAAAGAAGGCGTCGCTCGCCATGTAGCATCCCGCGAGGGGCTCCTTCGCCTTGCTGATTCCAAGATTCGCGGCGTCTATACGGGACATCTGGCCGGCGCCGATGCCGAGCGTCTTCGTCGCGCTTGTATAGACGATCGCGTTGGACTTGACCCACTTGACGCAGCGCCAGGCGAAGAGGAGCCCGCCGAGGTCCTCGTCGGTCGGAGCCGTTTCCGTGACCACGCGGAGGTCGTCGCGCCCGGCCCGGCCAAGGTCCCGATCCGTCAGCAGCGCCCCCCCCACGACGCCGCGGACAACGGGCACCGGCTGCTTCTCCGTAAAGGGCCCCGTCTCCAGCACGCGGAGGTTCTTCTTCGTGGCGAGGATTTCGCGCGCCTCGCCGTCGAAGGAGGGCGCGATGACGATTTCGTTGAAGGTATGGATGATGGCCTCGGCGGCGGGGCGATCGACCGGCGAAGAAAGGGCGATAATCCCTCCGAAGGCGGAGTCGGGGTCGGTGCTGCGGGCAGCCTCATAGGCCGCGACCGGGGTGTCGCCGAGCGCAATGCCGCAGGGGTTGCTGTGCTTGACGATGACCGCGGCGGCGGGGGCCAGGTCCGCGAAGTCGCGCACCATCTCGAGCGCGCCCTCCGCATCGAGGATGTTGTTGTAGCTGAGCTCCTTCCCCTGGAGCTGACGGGCGGTGGCCAGGGAGGTCTCGGTGCAGGCGGGGTCGGTGTAGAAGGCAGCGCGCTGGTGGGGATTCTCGCCATAACGCATGGGCTGACGCAGCGGGTAGGAGAGGGAAAGGACGGGGGGAAGCCCTTCCTCCTCGGGGGCGTCGGCGGTGGCAAGGTAGCCCGCGATGGCGGCGTCGTAGGCGGCGGTCGTGGCGAAGACCTTGCGGGCGAGTTCGGCGCGGAGTTCCGGCGTCGTGTCTCCGGCGGAGGCGACCTGACTGGCCACGCGCGAGTAGTCGGCCGGATCCGTGACGACGGTCACCGCGGCGTGGTTCTTGGCCGCCGACCGCAGCATGGACGGCCCGCCAATGTCGATCTGTTCGATGATTTCCTCGCGGGTTTTGCCGGGATTTTTCAGCGTTTCGACGAACGGATAGAGGTTCACAACAACCAGGTCGATCGGGGCGATGCGGTGATCGGCGATGGTGTTCATGTGGGCAGGGAGGTCACGGCGGGCGAGAAGGCCGCCATGGACCGCCGGGTGGAGGGTCTTGACGCGGCCGTCGAGGATTTCCGGAAAGCCGGTGACGTCGCTCACGTCCTCCACGGGGAGCTCGCCCTCGCGGAGGTGTCGCGCCGTTCCGCCGGTGGAAAGAAGACGGACGCCGTGTTCGTGGAGCTGGCGCGCAAAATCAAGGAGGCCGGTCTTGTCGCTGACCGAGAGCAAGGCGGTTTTGATGGGCACCGTGGGAAGAACCTCGCAGGGACGGGATAAGGCCACGTGTGGGGCGGCCCCCGGCGAGGGTCAAGGGCGAGGGCGCCGGGCGTCTAGTGGGGCTGGCGCTGGAGGATTGCCGACGTGTAGACGCTCGCGGATGGGTCCGAGGGATCGACGCGGCTGTCGTCAAGGTGCAGGGTGTTGGAAACGATGCGGGCCCGGCGCATGACCTGAATGCCATCGGCGTTGGTATGGAGCATGAGCAGCCCCTCGGTCACCACGCCACCCATCGGGGGCTGGTTGGCACTCTCGACGGTGCCGCGGGCGAGCACGTTGCCGGCATCGTCCACCTTGAGCATCCACATTTCACTGGAGCGGGGCTGGCCGTCTTCGCGGCGGACGATGGTCAGGCTCTGGTGCTGACGGGTGGAGGACCAGAACTCGGCAACGATCTCTCGTTGCTCGAGGATCCTGCCCTCCGCCGAGAGGACGTGCTCGGTCCCCTTCCAGACGCCGTCCCAAGGGGCGAGTTGGGCCGCCAGTTGGTCGGACCTCATCTCGGAATCCGTCGGGTTGATGGACTGGGCGACATACAGCATGACCAGCAGGACAACGATGGCCGTGGAGATGTAATAGAGGACTCGCTGCGAAAAGCTGGTTTCGCGACGGCGGCGGAGCGCCTCGCGGCGACGCGTCAATTGAACCCCCTCGATCGAGGAGTCGAGGTAGTCTTCGAAACTGACCGAGCTTTCTCGGGTCATTCGGTCCTCTCCGCTGGAGACACGGCTGAAATCTTGAGGATGGCGCATTGGAGATTGCCGTGAGGCGGGAGTGAAGCGAAAAATCGCCGATCTTGATCCCGTTGCGGTCCGATGGGGGGCTGTTGCAGAAGAGCCGGGCCAAAACTCGGGGAGAATCCTGCCCACAGGGCCACGGGGCCTACTTCTGGAAAGTATAGCCCGGCATCCTGATTCCGGCAAGAAAAACGCATCGCCGCAGACTTGGGAGCAGCCCCTCCGCCTGCACACCTTCCTTCCACAAGGGAAACACTTCATGGATAAACGTCTCCTGCCACTTTTCCTGGCGCTTGTGCTGCCGGGAGCCGTGCCGGCCGCCAATCCGGCGACGGAGTTCCTGCCCCAGGTGGTCGTCGATGCCTTCAATCCGGACGTGGACGACGCCGGCAGGGCGGCCGCCACACCGACTATCGGTGGCAAGCTGCGCATCCGGACGCCGGCCGACTACGCCACGCTCAATGCGATCACCGTCCTTGGCCAGCCCGAACGCGTCATCATCAACCACCTGAGCGACTCGCTCGTGGACCAGGATCGCGAGACGCTCGAGTATTATGGGGAAATGGCCTGGATGTGGACGGAGGCGGACCTCGTGAAACGCCGCGACGGCGAGGCGCGCGAGGGCCGCATCGTTGCCAAGGATGACGACTCGCTCGCTTTTGTTCCCGGGGCCCGCATCGTTACGACCAACAATAACCCGTATCACGTGGCCGAAGTGAACGAGGCGGAGGGATACGTGGTTCTCGCGGAGCGATACGGCGGCGAACGGATCGAAGGCGAGGTGACAATCCTCGATCATACGGTCCGCATCGACGAGGGAAAGGGAGCCGGAGCCCGCGAACGGACAGAAACGATCCCCTCCGGCGAGCTGGACGTCTATACGTATACCATGGGCAACTTCAACGAGGAGCGCCCCTTTGCGAAGCGCCAGGTGGCCTACGAGTTTTTCCTTCGACCCGGGGCGACCTGGTCCGATGGCCAGCCCTTCACGCCGGAGGACGTGAAGTTCAGCTACGAGACGATCATGAATCCGGCCGTGGAGGCCGCCCACCTGAGGGCAATCTTCCAGGATGTGGAGCTGTGCGAGGTGGACGCTGAGAGGAACTCCGTTCGCTTTCGCTACAAGACCACCTATTTCCAGGCCCTCGGGATTCTCGGTGGGGTGAACGGGAGCAGCTACTTTATCCCCCGGCACGTCTTCCAGCCCGAGCGCTTTGGCGGCGACGAGCAGGCCTTTGGCGAATCCTTCAACGACCACCAGTTTGGCGAGAACCCCGTCTATACGGGACCCTATGTGCTCGATTCATGGGAGCGGGGCGACACGCTCACGATCCGGAGGAACGAGGCCTATTGGAAGAACACCCTGCCGGAGGGGGCCATCCCACGATGGCGCAAGGGCCAGCCCTACCTGGACGAAATCAGTTGGGTGCTCTATCGCGAGGCGGCGGCCGTGCTGAGCGACCTCGAGTCCGATAACCTCGATGTGGACTTCGACGTGGAGCCGGCCACATGGGCCCAGGAGCGCACAAACTCGGAACGCTTCCTCGAGGGGATGATCCGCGCGGACAAGGTCGGGTACCTCTACACCTACATCGGGTGGAACATGGAGAATCCGCTCTTTGAGGACGTGAACGTCCGTCGCGCGCTGGCAATGCTGATTCCCCGGGAGGAGATCGCCCGCGACGTGCACGAGGGGGTCGCCTTCCCTGTCGATGGCCCGTTCTACTTCCAGGGGCCTGGGTACGACAAGTCCGTGGAGCCGATCCGTTATGACCCGACCTCCGCGCGCCGTCTGCTCATGAGGTCCGGATGGCTGGACCGCGATCGCGACGGCGTCCTGGAAAAGCGCATAAACGGCGAACTCGTGCCCTTCGAATTCTCCTACTCCATCCACAACGCCCGCGACTACCACCAGAAGATCGCCGACATCGTGAAGGAAAACGTCGAACAGGTGGGCATCCGCATGAACATCAACAAATCCGACTGGACGATCTTCTCCGAGTCGATCCGCGACAAGAACTTCGACGCCGTCCGCTTCGCCTGGGGGGCGCCGCTCGAGCCCGACCCCTTCATGGTCTGGCACAGCTCGCAGGCGGAGGATAAGGGGAACAATTTCGTCAGTTACCGGAACGACCGGGTGGACGAGTTGTGCGTCCTCATCCGCGAGGAACTGGACCCGGCAAAGCGTTGGGAAATGGCCCGCGAGGCCCATCGCCTCATCCACGAGGACCAGCCCTACTGCTTTCTGTTCGGGTTCCGGGAGAACTTCTTCATCGACCGCGGACTCCGCGGCATCCGCCTCTACCCCGATACGTATACACACGACCTGGCGGAGTGGTACTGGAAGGAAATCCCGGAGAATCGGCTCTAGGCGGGGCGTCCGCACACGTGTTCCCGTACGTCCTCAAGCGGCTGTTCCTGCTGGTGGTGACGCTGTTCGGCATCACCGTGCTGACGTTCGCGCTGACGCGGCTGACGCCCGGCGATCCGGCGTCGATCCGCGTCGCCTCGGCCCAGGGCTCGCAGGCTGTTGGCGGTTATGACAACCTGGTAGAGTTGAACAGGCGCAACCTCGGGCTCGACAAGCCCCTCGTTCTCAACCTCCGCTTCGAGGACCGCGTGTATACGGCGCACCGGCACCTCGATGATTTCCTCCGTCGTGAAGAGTTCTGGCGCGATGCGGCGGAGCGTGAGCTGCGCCGAATGTCGACGATCGCGCTCGAGCCCGCGCTGGACCGTCTCGCGACCCTTCGGCAGGAGGCCGGGGGGCAGCCGACGGAGGAGCAGGCGGAGGCGATGCGCCGGCTGGTGGACCTGATGCCGCGGATCGCGGGCGAGCGGGTGGACGCCATGCCGCACGACCCGGCGGCGGCCGCCGCGTTCTGGTCGGACTGGTACGCGGCGAACGGGGAACGCTTTGCGGAACCCGTCGTGCGGGAGGCGGTGAATGCCTACCTCGACGAGGGGGGCGACGAGGCGTTTTCCGCGGTCCGCCGTGCAGGAGGATTCGCCGTGCCGTATCTGGTGGCCCAGCTGGACACGCCCGATCACACCCGGTTGCGACGTATCAACCGCGCCCTCGAAGCGCAGACCGGTTTCACTTTCCTCGCCAACGAGGAGGCGTTCGACGAAATGCGCGGCGAGATCGTGGCCCGCTGGCAAAGCTGGTGGCGGCGCGAATCTATCTCCTACCTCGAGTTCTCGCCCGCCGGTCATGCGATCAACATGATCGCCAATACGCAGTTCGGCCTTTGGAGCCGCCAGGCGTTGACCTTCGACTTCGGGGATTCCTACGCGAAGCGTCGCCCTGTCACCGCGATGATTGCCGAGGCCTTGCCGGTCTCCGCCCTCCTTTCCGGCCTGTCGATTCTCCTGAGCTACCTCATTGCGATTCCCATCGGCGTCTTTTCCGCCGTGAAGCGCCACTCGCCCGCGGACCGCCTGCTGACGGTGATCCTCTTTGCGCTGTATTCGCTGCCGAGCTTCTGGGTCGCGGGGATGCTCCTGCTCACGACCACCGGGCCACCGTTCCTCGATCTGTTTCCCACGCGTGGCCTCGTGTCGCAGGGCGAGCCCCTCCATGGAAGCATCCTGCTCGACCGCCTCTGGCATCTCGTCCTGCCGGTGTTTTGTCTGAGCTATACAAGCCTTGCCTTCATCTCGCGCCAGATGCGCACGGCCATGCTCGAGACGATCAACGAGGACTTCATCCGCACGGCCCGGGCGAAGGGCCTCCCCCCCTGGATCGTCGTGTGGAAGCACGCCCTGCGGAATTCGCTGCTTCCGATTTTGACGATCAGCGCCGGGCTCCTTCCCGAGCTCATCGCCGGCGCCATCATCATCGAATCGATCTTCAGCATTCCCGGCATGGGCACGCTGACCTTCGAAGCGATCGTCAACCGCGACTACCCGGTCATCAACGCCGTGCTCTTCTTTAGCGCGTTCCTGACGCTTTTGGGCATTCTCCTGGTCGACCTTTCGTACGCGATGGCGGATCCAAGGATCACCTATTCGTGAGCGCGGCGACACCAGTGGCAGAGTCCGGCCCCTCGCCCCGCTCCCTGTCCTACGGGGAGCGTGTGCGCCGGGAATTACTGGCGAACCGCCTCGCGATGGTGGGTCTGTCCGTCGTGGTGCTGGTAACCTTCGTCGCGGTGCTCTGCCCGCTCCTCGCGAATCAGCGCCCCCTTTACGTGCGCGCTGTCTTTATAGACGACTACTACAGCTCGCTGGCGATCTGTCTCGAGCAGGTGACGCTCGCGATGGAGGAACCGCTCCCCGAAGGGGTGACGGAGGACGATCTGGCGGAGGACTTTGCGCTGCACCTCGGGGAGCTGCGGCATCACCTTGGTGAGGAGCACGCCGCCACTCTCGATCGCGCGGAGGTTGATTTTTCCGTGGCGCTGGCCGGCGGGGATGATCAGGCGGCGGGGGAGGCGCTGGTGGCGCTCGAATCATTGTTCGAGGCCGAGCCGGGACCCGTCACCCGGTATCCGGCGTTCCGGGCGCTCACCACGGCGGAGGTCTATACGCTTTTCGCTGCGCCGCTTCTTCTGGTCACGCTGCTGGTTCGCTTCGGATCATGGACGGTGCGACTTGTGGTCGCACTGGTTGTCGCCGGGGTGGCGACGGCGGGCGTGCGGACCGTTTATCCGGAGGTCCAGGACACCCGTCCCTATCGCGATATCCTCTCGTCGCCCGGGTTCGAAGAAGCGGGTGGCGTGGCGGTCCGCACACCGATCCCCTACGGCGAAAATGAGAACATCATCGAGGATGCGCGCCAGGCGCCTACCTGGATGCTCCCTCCGGAGGATCGCCTGGCAGGCCGCTACCACTGGCTGGGCACGGATACGAACGGGCGCGACGTGTTGGCGCGGATGGTCTACGGAGCCCGCGTTTCCATGCTCATCGGCATCGTGGCCGTCGCGATCTATACGCTCATTGGAATCGTGGTCGGTGCCATTGCGGGGTACTTTGGGGGGTGGACAGACATTCTTGTCTCGCGCGTGATCGAGGTGGTCATCTGCTTCCCACCCCTGCTGCTGATTCTCGCTGTTCAGGTTTTCCTTCCCCGGTCGCTCTTTAACATCGTGCTGGCGCTGGCGGCCTTGTGGTGGACGGGTATCGCCCGCCTCCAACGCGCCGAGTTCCTGCGCCTGGTCAATCGGGACTATGTGATGGCCGTGCGCGCACTGGGGGGATCCAACGCGCGCATCATCTTCCTTCACATCCTGCCGAATGGCCTGGGGCCGATCCTCGTCATGGTCAGCTTTGGCATCGCGGGCTCGATCCTGGTCGAGAGCGGCCTGAGTTTCCTTGGCTTTGGCGTGCCCCAGCCGATGGCCAGCTGGGGCGATCTGCTCAATAATGGCCGCAACGATTACCAGGGCCTCTGGTGGCTGACGATCTTTCCCGGGTTGGCGATCTTTCTGACGGTCACGTGTTTCAACCTGATCGGCGAGGGGATCCGCGATGCCCTCGATCCCCGCGGCGAGTAATCATTTCTCGCCGGGTTCCATCCACTTCTTGAAGAGGAAGGCATCGATCGACAGGCGCCCGGGGCCGACAAACAGAAACGCTAGGAATGGGAAGAAGTACAGCGCCGCCAGTTCCCAGCCCACCGTATAGCCACCCGCTCCGTTGGGCACGACGAGAAACCCGTCGCCACCGGTGACATGATACATCATGGCGACGAACATGGTGCCGGTGAGCGCGGCCGCGGTGAGCGGCGTAAGGAGGCCAAGGGCGAATAGGATCCCCCCGAAGAACTCGGAGTAGACGGCCCCGGCAGCGAGGAAATACGGCACCCCGATGCCTTCGGCAAAGCCGCCAATGTTGCCGAGTTTGCCATAGCCATGGAAGGCGATGCCGACTCCAAGAAAGACGCGCGCGGCGAGGAGCCCGACGCTCGCACGCCAGGAGGGATTGGGGGCGAAGATCAGGCGCAGGATCATGTCGTTCATGATGGTTTGGCTCCGTGCGGAAGTTGCCCCCGGCTGGAGCAACAGCGTTGCCAGTTTCATTGACCAGGGCGTGGGGCATTCTCCCGGCCGACCCACCAGCCCAACACCGCCCCAATTACGACCGTTGTCATGAAGAGCAGCGCAACGGTTAGAAGGCTGTCGAAACCGAAGGTCTCGATGAGGAGTGCCTGAAGGAACCAGGCGCCAAGTGCCAACGGACCGGCCACAGCCAGGGCGATCGCCAACCGCCGAGGGACCATCCCCGGTCGCACCCGGTGCAGGAGCCAGGCGGAAGGAGGGAGGAGACACGCCGCGGCGATCAGCGCGAGGCGGATCGTCGCCGGATTGGAGAGCAGTTCCGTCACGGGCAGTCCGAGTCGTCCACGGTGGCGCCGGCGGCACGTGCGGCTCTTATCCGCTCCTGGCAGGCTTCGCGCCGTGCCTGCACCTGGCACGCCCGCCAGGTCCACGCCACGAGGCGCTGGACCCCCACGCGCAACAGGAACGACACCACGAGAATCCCGATCGCAGGATACAGCAGTGCCCGCATGGGCGTGTCCGGGCTCCCCCAGATCGAATAGGACCAGCCCAGCAGCAGCACCGCGGCCACGAGGTTGAGGAACCGGCAAAGCGCAAAGGTGATCCCAATCGCGAGCGACCGGCGGTTGACGATCTTCGCAATTTCACAGGGGGTGAGAACCTGCGATGCGGTGCGCGAGATGCTCATGACGACTCCGTATAGACGCGGGGAACTCGGGGCGTCAGGCCACAGACGAGCTCGTAGGGAATGGTCCCCGCGACGGTTGCGGCCTCCTCGAGGGAGAGGAACTCGTCTCCCTGTCGACCGTAAAGGACGACCTCGTCGCCGACCTCGGCCTCCGGGACCCCGGAAAGGTCGACCATGAACTGGTCCATGCAGACGCGGCCCCGAACGGGGACCCGGCGGCCGCGGACAAGCACCTCCGCCTTGTTGGACATCGCCACCATGTAGCCATCGCCGTAGCCGGCAGGCACGATGCCGATGCGCCGGCGGGTGGGCACCGCATAGAGGCGGGCATAGGAGATGGTGTCGCCAGGCTCGAGGGTCTTGACCGCCGCGAGGCGGGACCGCAGGGAGAGGGCCTGACGGAGCTCGCCGGCGAGCGCGAGTTCTCCCGCGGGTTCGATGCCGTAGATCATGATTCCCGGCCGGACGAGCGTATAGACGGCGCGGGGATGGCGCATGACGGCGCCGGAGTTGGCGGCATGGGGCCGTGCGTCGGGAAAGGCCTTTTGGGCGAAAGCAAGTGCCTTTTCGAAGCGGTCGATCTGAAGGTTCGTAAACTCCCGGTCGGAATCAGAAGTTCCATCGGCAACGGCGAAATGGGTCCAGATTCCCTCGATGGCGTCGGAGGCATGGGCGGCGTCCTCCAGCCAGCGGTGATCGTCGAAGCGGAAGCCGTCGCGGCTGATGCCGGTGTCATACTGGGGGTGCAGGCGTGGCCGGCGGTTGTGGTGGTGGGCCGTGCGGAGGTGCTCGTGGAGGAGTTCGCGGGAGCCCACGCTGACGGCGATGTCCGCGGCCTGGAGGGCCTCGGCCTCCGTGGCGAGCGTGGGCGCCATGACGAGGATGGGCACATCGCGAAAGCCCTCGGTCTGGCGCAGACAAAGGGCCTCGTCGGCGGTTGCCACGCCAAGCTGGGTGGCGCCGGCCTCGAGGGCCGCACGCGCCACGGGGATCATGCCGTGACCGTAGCCGTCGGACTTTACGACGGCCATGACTTCCGCGCCGGCCGCCATGCGCGCCGCCAACCGGATGTTGTGGCGGACCGCGCCGAGGTCGACCACCGCAACGGTGGGGCGCGAGCCCACCCGCTGGTCCGTCGGGATTGTCGTCAGAGGCGCCGCCATTGGGTCATGAGTCCGTCCGTGAGGCGTTCCGCTTCCTCCGGTCCCCAACTGCCCGCTTCGTAGTTCGGGAAAGTGGGCGGGGGAAGCTCCTGCCACCCGTCGAGGATCGAGGTGCAGAGGCGCCAAGCCTCTTCGACCTCGTCGGAGCGCGTAAACAGGGAACCGTCGCCAACCATGCTGTCGAGGATGAGTCGTTCGTAGGCTTCCGGCGAGCTCTCGCCGAAGCTCGTGCCATAGCGGAAGTCCATCTGCACCGGCTGGAGGTTCATGCCGAGGCCGGGCTGCTTGGCGGCGAAGGTCAGCGAGATTCCCTCGTCGGGCTGGATCCGGATCGTGATCGTGTTGGGCTTTCGGAACTCCTCGTCCGTGGGAAAGATCTCATGGGGGGGGCGCTTGAAGGTGACGGCGATTTCCGTGGCACGCTTGGCGAGACGTTTGCCCGCACGGAGGAGAAAGGGAACGCCCGCCCACCGCCAGTTGCGGATCGCGAACCGGATGGCCACGTAGGTCTCGGTGGTGCTGTCCTCGGGGATCAGATTTTCGGAGCGATAGGCGGGCACGTCCTTGCCGTGGAGACTCCCGGCGGCGTACTGACCGCGGACCACATTCCGGCGCACATCCTCCACGCCGAAGGTCCCAATGGCGCGAAGCACGCGGACCTTCTCGTCCCGCAGGCTGTCGGCCTCCATGGACGCCGGCGGCTCCATCGCCGTCAGGCAAAGCAGCTGGAGCACGTGGTTCTGGACCACATCGCGGAGGATTCCCGCGGTGTCGAAGTACTGACCCCGGCGACCGGGCATCCCCACGTCCTCGGACATCGTGATCTGCACATGGTCGATGTAGCGCGACGACCAGACCGGCTCGAAGATCGAGTTGGCGAACCGGAACGCCATGATGTCCTGGACGGTTTCCTTGCCGAGGTAGTGGTCGATGCGGTAGACCTGCGATTCGTGGAAGACCGACTGGACCTTGCGGTTAAGGACGCGGGCGCTCTCGAGATCATTGCCGAAGGGCTTCTCGATGATGATGCGGACCCAAGCGTTGTCGCGGGAGGGCTGGTGGAGCGACGCGTCGCGCATGGCGAAAACCACGTCGTCGAAGAACTCGGGGGAGATGGCGAAGTAGAAAAGTCGATTGGCGGGGAGGTTGAGCTCGGCCTCGAGGGCATCAAGACGCTTGCCCAAGCCGGCAAAATCCTCCGTCGAATCCAGCTGGCCCTGCTGGTAATGGACATGCCCGAGGAAGTCGTCGGCCTCGGCACGACTTCGCGGCGTGGTGCGCGAATGGCTGCTGAGGGCCTCGAAGACGTCGCTGCGGAACTCCTCGTCGGACTTTGGCCGGCGCGCGAAGCCAACGATTGCATGGCGGGGAGGCATATAGCCATTGCGCGTCAGGTTGTAGAGGGCGGGGAAGAGCTTGCGTGCGGCGAGGTCACCGGTCGCACCGAGGACAACGATCGTGCAGGGCTCGGGCGGACGTCGTGCCGAGGAGCGGACGTCACGAAGGGGGTTCGCCATGAAGCATCCTTGCAGTCAGGTGGGCGGCATCGCGCTCAGGAGTAAACCGCCCCGCCCTCCCCGAGATGCAACCGGGGAATGGAGCCCCAGCCGCTCCCCATTCCTCCACCTCCGGGTATCCGGGTAGATCATCACCGTTGGCGACCCGCGAAGGATGAAGGGGGGACTCTCTCTGCCCCTTCCCCGCCCTCCGGCTTGACATGCCATGCCGAGCGACGGAATCTACCCTCCATGGCGGCCCGGGGAATGTCTGTTCAACTCCGGCCGGGAAGGGACTCAAGGCATGCCCGAGTTTACTTACGAAGCCCTCGACCGAGGCGGCAAACAGGTCCGCGGCGTCATCGAGGCCGGCAACGAAGAAATCATTATCGAGAAGTTGCGTGGCATGGGATATTATCCCCTCAAGGTGTCCGCGCACAAGAAGTCGGCGGCCCAGGCGGACATCCTCGCCCTTCCCGGCCTTCGGCTGATCTTCCACCGCATCACCTCCCGCCAGCTCATGTCCTTCACGCGCCAGCTCGCCACGCTCATTGATGCGGGCCTGCCCATCATCCGGTCCCTGAACATCCTCAAGGAACAGGTCGAGTCGGTCATCTTCGAGGACAAGATCAACGACATGATCAAGTCGATCGAGGGGGGATCGTCGCTCTCGGAGGCGCTGGCCCGCCACCCCAAGGTGTTCGACAACCTGTATGTCAACATGGTGCGCGCGGGCGAAATCGGCGGTGTGCTCGAGGCGGTGCTCGACAAGATCGCGGAGTTCCTCGAGAAGCGCCAGGCGCTGAAGGGCAAGGTCAAGTCCGCCATGATGTACCCGCTGGTGGTCTCGCTCCTCGCCGGTGGCATCGTCACCTTCATTCTCGTGACCATCATCCCGAAGTTCCAGGACATCTTCAACCAGCTCGGCGCCGAGTTGCCCTGGCTGACCATGATGCTCATTCATGCCTCCAACATCCTGATGAACCAGACTCTCTGGGTCGTTGCGGGCGGCATCCTTGTCTTTGTGATCTACCGCAAGATCAACCAGACGAAGGAAGGAAAGCACGTCTTCGACATCATCAAGTTGAAGATCCCCGTGTTTGGTCCGCTCTTGAAGAAGATCGCCATCGTGCGCTTCGCAGGAACGTTGGCCACTCTGATTCACTCGGGCGTGCCCATCCTCCAGGCCCTCGATATCGTTCGCGATACTTCCGGAAACGAGGTCGTTGCCCGGGCCATGGACAAGGTTTACGCCAGCGTGAAGGACGGCGACACGATCCACGAGCCGCTGGGGCGCTGCCCCGTCTTCCCGCCGCTTGTTGTTCACATGGTGGCCGTCGGCGAGGAAACAGGCGCCATCGACCTCATGTTGAACAAGGTGGCGGAGGCCTACGAGCGCGAGGTCGACGACACGGTGAACGCATTGACGTCGATTCTCGAGCCCATCCTGATCGTGGTACTCGGCGCGATCGTCGGCACGATCGTCGTCGCGCTTTACCTGCCCCTCTTCAGCATTCCCAAGCTCGTCAAGTAAGTCAGCGGCGGAAGATCGCTCGCTCGGAAGAGGCCGGGAATCCACAAGGGATTCCCGGCTTCCTTATTTCACGCTGGTGGAAATGCGGATACCGAGGTCATCAATCTTGTTGAACAGGGTCTTGTAGGAGATGCCGAGTTTCTTGGCGGCCTCGGACTTGTTGCCCTTGCAGAGGCGGAGGGCGCGGATGACGGCAGCGCGCTGGGCGTCGGCGGCAACCTCCGAAAGATCGCGGATGGAACCCTCCTCGCCAAGTGCGAGGAGATATTCATTCTCGGAGACCGTGGTGGCGGGGGAGGCCTCCTGGCCGGGAAGGGGCATTGCGCCCGCCGGTCGCTCGGTCAGCGATCCCTGCGTCGTTACGCCCACGAGGCAGCCCACGTCCTGGAGAATCGTCGCCTTCTCGACCGCGTTCTGGAGCTCGCGGATGTTCCCGGGCCATGGGTATTCCTTGAGCGTGGCAACGTGGTCCGCCTCGAGGACCAACCGCGGCACGTTGTGGCGCTTGGCGAACTTTCCCGCGAAGTGATCGATCAGCATGGGGATGTCCTCGCGGCGTTCGCGCAGCGCCGGCAATTCGAGCCCGATCACGTTCAACCGGTAATACAGGTCTTCGCGGAACGCCTTGGTCTGAACCATCTCCTCGAGGTTGCGGTTCGTCGCCGCAATGATTCGGACATCAACGCTGATTTCTTTCTCGCCCCCAACGCGCGTAAATTTCTGCTCCTGAAGGACGCGCAGCAGCTTGACTTGGAGGCTCATGGGCATTTCGCCCACCTCATCGAGGAACAGCGTGCCTTGGTTGGCGAGTTCGAACTTTCCACGGGCCATCGCATGGGCACCGGTAAAGGCGCCGCGCTCGTGGCCGAAGAATTCGCTTTCCAGCAGCGTTTCGGGCAGGGCGGCGCAGTTGACTGCAACGAAGGGTTTGTGGCGCCGCACGCCGTTATAGTGGATCGCCTGGGCGACGAGTTCCTTGCCGGTTCCCGATTCGCCCCGGATCAGCACGCTCGCCTTGAGCGAGGCCACCTGCGCGGTGATCCGGAAGATGCTGGCAAGGCGGGGATCCTGGCCGACGATGTTGAGGGGAAGGTTATCCGCTCCGACGAGCGTCGGGTGGCTCATCTCCGCGGTGGAGAGGAGCCCCTGGCTTTCGCGGGTCTTGCGGAGGGCGGCGCGAATCCGCGAATTGTCGAAGGGCTTGATCAAGAAATCCGTAGCGCCGGACTGCATGGCACGTACGGCGGTGTCGATGCTGCCGTAGGCGGTAATGACGACAAGGCCGATTCCCCGCCCGAGGGCCTGGACGCGTTCGATCAGCTCGAGGCCGTTCATGCCGGGAAGCGACAAGTCCACGATCATCGCCTCGAAGGGGGCCCCGCCCGTCAGTCGCTCGAGCGCTTCCTCCCCGGAGGAGACCGATTCCACCATCCAGCCGTCGTCCTCAAGAATGTCGGCGAGGACGCGGCGCATGTTCTTCTCGTCGTCGCAAATGAGAACGCGGGAGGCTTGCGGAGTGGGGGAGTCGTCCAAGTGGGGCGCCCTCGGGCAATGGAGTCGGGCCTCTTGCACTCCGGTTGTGGCCGGCAGCGCGGTCCGGGTCAATTGGGCCCGGTGGAGGATTGAAGCCATCGAGCGACCGTTTTCAACGCCGCATGTAATTTTCTACCCACCAGACAAAAGAAAACGGCTCCCGAAGGTTCGGGAGCCGAGTGGTTGGACGGGGTTGGGTGCAGGGATCAGCCGGCGGGGACACCATAGAAGCTGAGGATGGTATTGGCCGTTTCCTCAATTTGGTGCTTCTTGAGTCCGGGGGCGACGGGGATCGAGAGGGCGCGGCGGGCCAGGTCCTCCGAAACGGGGAAGGCACCTTCCTTGTAGCCGAGGTATTCGAAGGCTGGCTGGAGATGAAGGGGCGTGCGATAATACACCCCGTAACCGATGCCCTTCTCCGTAAGGTGCTCGAGGAGCTTGTCGCGGTCGGGGACGAGGATCGTGTACATGTTATAGACGTGCGAGAGGTCGTCGCGGAAGAGGGGCGCCTGGACGGGAGAGTCCTTGAAGAGCTGGGTATAGAGACGGGCGTTCTCGACGCGCTCGAGGTTGTTTTCGTCCAGTTCGGGGAGCTTGATGGAAAGGATGGCTGCCTGAATGGAGTCGAGGCGGGTGTTGTAACCGATGGCGGCATGGTTGCCCTCGGTGGAGGGACGGCCATGGTCGCGAAGGAGGCGGAGGGAATCGGCGAGCTTGTCGTCGGAGGTGGTAACAAGGCCCGCATCGCCGGCGGCGCCGAGGTTGCGGGTGGGGTAGAAGCTGTAGCAGGCCGCCTGGCCGAAGGTGCCGAGGCGTCGCCCGTTGTAGCGGCCGCCGGCGGCGTGGCGCATGTCCTCGACGATTGAGACGGAGTAGGTGCGGGCGAAGTTGCTGAGTTTATCGATCTCGGCGGCCTGACCAAAAAGGTGGACGGCGACGATCGCCTTGGTTCGGGAGGTGATTGTTGCCATCGTCTGGTCGGGATCGAGGCAATAGGTGTCGGGCTTGACATCGACGAGGACGGGGGTGGCGCCAAGGCGGGCGATGACGTCGGCATTGCGCCCGAAGGTAAAGGCGGGCACCACGACCTCGTCTCCCGGGCCAACGCCGAGGGCGTTGAGGGCGAGCATCAACCCGTCGGTGCCGGAATTGACACCAACGCCGTTGCGGCAACCGGCGTAGCGGGCGAACTGCTCCTCGAAGCGTTGGACGGCGGGCCCGAGGATAAACTGGCTCGACTCGAAGATTCGCCGAATTTCGTCGATATAATCATCCACGAGGTGTTCGTTGACCGCCGCAAGACTGAGAAAAGGCACTGCCATGGTGCGAGACGTCCTTTCGCTGTATACCCGGGCGCACGGAGAGCGAGCCGCGACAGGCTGGCGATCCTTTTGACGTGGGCATGGCGCGTCAACCAATTCGCTTAAGGAAGAATGGGGTTCCTGCGCCGTGGGGAACGGGGGCTGGCGCGTGACCGAGCCCACCTTTTTCGAGGCTCTGGCCATGTCCGTCGGGGCGATCGGCAAGCTGTTTCTCGTCGCGGCGTTGGGCTTCACCTTTGTTCGCCGGGGGCTTCTCAGCGACGAGTCGATGACCGGTCTGACGCGGCTCATGCTTGATGTCATCGTTCCCTGCGCCCTCAGCATCTCGATGATCAAGGGGTTCGATGGCGAGGCACTGGCCGCGGCGGCGCCGATGATCCTCGCGCCCGCCCTGTTTATTCCCGCTGCCGCCCTTTCGCTGCTCCTGTTCTTCCGACTGACGGGAAAGGTGGGGAATGCGGAGCGGTCCTGCGCCGCAATGGGTGCCATCCCCAACAGCTTCTATGTGCCGTTCCCCCTGGCCTTGGCCATTGCGCCCCCGGACCAGCAAGCCTTCGTCGGTGTGCTGGTTGGGGCGGCGGTGCTCGCCGTGAATCCGCTCCAGTGGACGCTGGGGTCGTTCCTGGTGATGGGGCGGCGGGACGAACCGCGCAGCTGGCAGGAGTCCTTTCGCCATATCGCCAACGGCCCGGTGATCGGAATCGTGGGGGGCTTCGTGCTGGCGCAGGTGCCCGGCATGCAGGAGGCGGCCCTCGAGCAGCCGGGGAGCTTCCCGCCATTGGTGGTGTTGTTGTCGGCGGCGGACATGGTCGGGATGGCGATGGCGCCGCTCGCGATGATCATCATCGGCGGGCTGATCGCCCGTTGCGAAATCAAGGCGGCGGTGCGCCTGCGCCTGTTGCTGCCGGTGTTGTTGATGCGGTTCGTGGTGGTACCGGGAATCGTCTATGTGGCGATCCGGTTTGGCTGGCTGCCGGCGGGGGGGCTGGTGGCGTTCGCGTTGCTGCTCGAGGCGGCGTCGCCACCCGCCATGAACCTGACGCTCGTGGCGCGCCGCTACGACGGCGACTGGCAGCTGATCTCCGCCATGCAGCTCATCGCCAACCTGGTGGCGGTGGCGGTGTTACCGTTTTGGATGAGCGTGGGCCTGAAGCTATGAGGCCTCGGCGGTTTCGGCGGGGGGCACGCCGCCGCGTGCCTGTTCGAGAAGTTCGTCGGGATCGACACCGAGGCGGCGGAGCTGGATTCGCGCCCGGTTGCCCAAGGTGAATTGGTTCGAAAGGACCTTCAGTTCGTAGATGAGGGCCTGTTGGCGGGAGGCGTCTTCCGCGGGGGGCTCGGGCTGCTGAAAGTGCTCAAGGAGGACGCGCTCGTAGAGTTCCCGGGCCCGGTCGCGCTCGTCGCGTGCCTCGTAGAGGCGCCCAAGGGCGAGCATGGCCTCGTAGCGGAGGAATCCCGCATCCTCCATTTCCATCACATCGAGATAGTAGCGCTCCGCGGCGACAGCGGACTGGGCGGCGAGGTCCGCGTCCTGGCCTTGGCGGAGGATGAAGGCGTTCTCCTGCGCGTAGGCGAGGGCGATTAGCGCGGAGGCGGTCTTGAAAGGGTCGCCGTCGCCCTCCACCCGGTTTAGGTACTCGGTAAAGGTGGCGATGGCGCGCTCGGTGTTCGTAGTCTGGCCTTGGGGGTCACCGGCGAAGAATTGGGCGTTCCCCTTGAGGAAGAGGGCATTCTCGGCGGTGGGGGTGTCGCCATACTCCTCGATAACGCGGTCGGCGAGGGTGATGGCCTCCTGCATGCCGTCGCGGCGTTCCTCGGTGCCCCAGCGCGTCTGCGAGAGCGCCTGCTGGTAGGCGAGGGAAGCCTCGAAGAGGGCGTCGCTGGCGGCCGCGAGCCGGGCTTCCTCCCGCTGGTAAAGGAAGATCGAGACGGCGTAGACGAGGAAGATGACCGCGAGCGCGAGGAAGATCTTGTTCGCGTGGGTCTTGGCGAGGAAATACAGGTATTCGGCGAGATCGAGTTGCTTGTCCCGCTCGAGGTCTTCTTTGGTCAGTGCGGTGTGTTTTTTGGCCATGAATCGTCTGGGGCGGCGGTGCCGCAAGGGTGGCCGCGTTGACTGCCAGCGGTGTGGGGTGCCTGCAAGCCGAAAAGGGCATGAGCCCGCGGGTCAGGGCGAGGTCGTGGTTCCGCTGACCTCGATGACGTCGATTTCAAGGGTGCGGCGGACCGGATGGAAGATGACGGTTCCCCGGAGGGAAACGGCGGTTCCCTCCGGGGGCGCGGTACCGAGGGCGGCCTCCGCGTTGGCGCGGATGAACCCGCGGTCCCCCGCGATGATCAGAACCATCTGGTTTTCCATGGTCACGCGTGTCTGGACGGTGCCTTCGAGCGTGACTTCCATCCCGACGTGCTCGCGACCAATCGTGCGTGGGGTCAGCTCGGTGGGTGTCTCGCGGGGAGTCGGTTCGGCGAGGGCGGGGGCCCAGGTCTGGTTGGCGTCGGAAACCTCGCGCTTGGGCGCGACGCTGGCAACACGCCCGGGCCGGAGGGGGGCGGTGCCCATGTCCTCTGTGTCCTCCACACGCAGTTGGAGCCGGCCGCGATAGTCCTGGAGGGTTCCGGTGACGTACAGAGGCGTTCCCTTGTCGGCAAAGTCATCGGCATTGATGCCCGAGGAGGCCCAGAAAACGATCTCGAGTCGGGAATCGCCGTCCGCGAGGGTGACGATGTTGGGAGCCCGCTCGTTCCAGGACGCACGGAATTCGGCGACGTTGCCGCGCACCGAGAGGCGTTGCCCGAGGAGTTCGGAGAAGGCGGCGATGTCGGCCTCGGTGAAGTAGCCATCGTCGCCGGGCACGGGGGTGGTGCTTTCGGAGGTGGCCGCTGGCGGACGTGCGGTGGTATCAGCGGGGCGGAGCGCCGTCGCAGCCGCTGGAGCAACCCCGGATGAACGGGTGTAGCCCTCGATCCGGAGCGACGATGCGTCGCGGAGCCGAATCTGGAGGGCTCCCTGATAGTCGCTCAGGAGGCCCTTGGCGGAAATGCGTGTGCCGACCGGCGGGATCCCCCGGTTTCCCAGAAAGGTATCGTTCATCTCGGGCCAGAAGATGGCCATGACCGGGTTGGGCTCACGGTCGGCAAGGATCAGGCGCGTGGGGGTACTGGGCGAGGTGGAGGGCACTGCCTTGGCCAGGGTGCCAACAATGGCGATGTCGCGCCCGAGATCGGCGGTCGTTACTTCCTCGGCGGGGATGGCGCCTTCGAACGGTGTGAACCCATTCTGGGCTGCGAGGGGAGCGGCGAGGAGTGCGACGCACAGGAGAAGCAGAAAAGTGAAGCGCGGCATTCCGGAGTCCTTTTGACTGGTTATCGAACCAGCGAGTGAAGGAGAGGGGTGCGACGCCCACAAGGGGAAACGTCAGTGAGGGAGGGGAGTCGCGAACCATTGGCGGAGGAGTTCCCCGGCGGGTTTGCCGCGAGGGGAGTAGCCGCGGTCGGGGTCGCCGCCGAAGTCCATCCAGGTATAGACGAAGAGGCCGTGGAGGGCGGACTGGTCGCCCCAGGCATGGATGGTGGCCTCCCAGCCGCGGCGCTGCTCCTCGAGATCGGTGCCGGTGGGTTGGGTGTAGTCCCAGGGGAGGACGGCGCCACCATCCAGTGAGGGGAAGCCGATCTCGGAGAAGATGAGGGGCTTGGCGGGGTCGATGTCGCGATGGATGCGCAGGAGCCAATCGCGCCAGAAGGCGGCCTCGGCGGCGAGTTCCTGGACGGGGGCGTCCTCCTCGCCGGGGTTGGCCAGCTCGAAGTAGGCGCTGATCCCGATGACGTCGACGGCGTCCCACCAGGCGATGCGGTCCGGCGTGTCCCAGTTCGCCGTATAGACCAGTTGTCCTGTATAGACGCTGCGGAGGCGGCTGGCGAGTTCGCGCCAGTAGGTATCGTTTGTCTCGAGGGAGGCGAGCTCGGAGCCGATGGAAAAGAGGGCGACGTGGTGCTCCTCGGCGAGCCGGGCAAGGGGGAGGAGCAGGTCCCCGTAGGACGAATACCACTCCTCGGTGTCTCGGGGCCGGAGGGTGCCGCGCCAGTCGTCGGAGGTATCGTCCTCGAGGAGGACGATGGGGAGGAGCATGGTCTGAAGTCCGGCATCGCGGGCGGCGACGAGGGTCTCGCGGACTTGCGTCACGGTGGGTGTTTTTCGGGCGTGTTCGTAGATGCGGGTGGATTCCGCGTCCGTAAGGTACCAAGGGAGGAGGAGGGACACGTGGGTGGCGCCGAGGTCGCGGATTTCCGCGATGAAGGGCGTGTAGGAGAAGTCGCGATCCTCCATCGTGAGGGTGAGAACGACACCACGAATCGTGGGGGCGGAGGGCATGTTGGCCGCCGCAGGGAAGACGGTGAGGACAGTGGCGAGGGCGGTCGCGAGGAGGACGAGCCGCACGGGAGTCACGGGCGAGGGGAGCGGGGCCAGGCCGCGGCGAGGAAACCGGCGCCGAGGGCAAGGATCTCCGCCAGGCCGCGCGTCATGGACCAGCCATGGATGGAGCTGAAGGCGATGCGGCGGGGATCGTCCAGCGGGGCGAGGCCGACGCTGCCAAATTCCGCACCGAGGGCCATCCGCAGGCCGACCACGCGTGGGGTAATGAGGGCAAATTCGATGAAGATCAAAATGAGGGCGAGGATGATGCAAAAGAGCGCGACGCGGAGGCCGGGGCCGGCGACGATGAGGAGGATGGCGCTGAAGGTTTGGTGGCGGAAGAAGACATCGCCCGCGATGTTGGCGGCAACAACCGCCGGGGTGCCTTCGCCTGCCAGGTGGGCGAAGGTGGCGAGGGGGGCAAAGAGGTAGCTGGAGACGGCGGAGCCCAGGGCGAGCGCCAGCAGCATGAGCCAGAAGGCATGGATAAGGCTTTTCATGCGCGGGGTCCTCAAGTGGGGGGAGTGGCGGAGATGTATACGACGAGGATTTCATCGCGGCCTTCGCCTTCGGTGGAGACGAGTGCGCGGGCCCGCTGCTTGCCGAAGGTCATGTCGAAGGCGCCCTGTTGGCGGGCGTCGTTGCGCCATGTTTCAATACGGGCCATGACCTTGAGGCGGTTGACGACCTTTTCGATCATCTCCGGTTCGAGGGTGCGTTCCTCGTCGAGGGTGCCCGCGGCGGTGTACAGCTTGATCTGGGCGGAGGGCTCGCCAGGCGCGAGCAGGAGTCCGAGGCGCTGGTGCTCGATGGCGTCGCGGAGGAGTGCGTTGACCTCCTCGATGAGGAGGATGCCCTCGTCGTCTGATAGATCGAAGTTCTGGGGGGATTGCCCCTTTGGGATGAAACCGGAGGTGCGGAGCGGAGGCGGTAGGTGGGAATAGAGCGCCGCTCCGCCGGGAGCCGTGGGGGCGTCGGCGACCGCGCCGTCTGGGGGGGGGCTGACTTCGGGCATGTCGAGGTCGAGCACCTCGTCGATCTTGTCCTGCACTTCGTGGTCAAAGTCGTCGCCGGTGCGCTGGGGGAGGTGGGGCGGAAGGGTTTCCTCGTCCTCCTGGTCGAAGTCGAGATCATCCAATTCGTCGAGCTCGTCCAGATCGTCGAGGTCATCGAGATCGCTCAGGTCGTCCCCGTTGGCAGGGGGAGGCGGCGCGGGTGCGGAGGCGCCGGGGACGATTTCCGTGGTGGATTCCGCCTTGTCGAACTCGTCGAAATCCAGGTCGTCGTCGAAGTCCTCGGGGAGATCGCTGGTGATGACCGTGTCGGGTTCTTCGTAGGTGGTGGCGGCCAGGTGGATGGGGATGGAGCTTTCGGTGGTGCGGCGGCCCTCGTCATCGGGAGAAGGGACTTGTGTTTCGTCCGCACCTTGCACAGGGCCGAGATTCTTGATTTTAAAGGTGCCGCTTTCGGTTTCGAAGGGCTCGCTGTCGTCGAGGAGGTCGAGTTCGATTTCGCCAGAAGGAGGGTTGGCCTTGTGGGTGGGGGGAGGGACTTCGCGGACGGTGGGGACGGGCTGGGTATCCTCGGGGCGTGAGGGTTCGAGAGGACCCGGGTCCGGGGTGCTGGCCGCGAGGGCCTGAATGGTGGCAAACTTGATGGGGTCAACGAGGGGAGTTTTTTGGAGGGCCTCGGCGAGGGGCATCCCGCGGGCAACAGCTCCGCGGACACGTTGCTCCTGGGCGCGAGTGATCAAGTCCTTCTCCACGAGGAGGTGAAGGACGCGGTCATCCTTGGGGGAGAGGGAAGGAGGCATGCGGGCGGGCCCGGCGGGCGGGTTCGCTTAGGCGTCGGTTTCGATCAGCGAGTCGAACTCGTCCATGACCTCGACCTGCTTTTTCACAACGGTCTCGGCGCGCTCGAGGAAGTCGCCGGAAAGTTGGAACTTGCCCGCGAGGTCTGTGAGCAGCTCGCGCTGGGGGGCCTGCATGCCACCGCTGCCGGAGGCAATGCCAACGCCCTCAAGGACGAGGATGCGGCGGGCGAGGGGACGGTGAAACACATTCAGCACCATCTGCTCGTCGAAGGCGGGAATCTCCGCCTCCTCGTACACCAGGCCCATCTCGTTGGCCATGTAGCGCAACATGTAGCTTTCCTGGTTGTCGATCCGTTGGTCATCGATGCTGGCAAGCTGCTTGGCGACGGCGAGGAAGGTGGTCTTCTCATCTTTCTCAAGCTTGTGAAGATACATTGGGACGCGGTCGCTCCGTTGAGATGGGCTCTGGAGGAGGTCACCTGAAGGGACCGGGGCGGGCAAAGGGAATTCGGCCGTGGAAGAAGTCCAGGCATTGAAGTTGGATGCCTGGGTAACAGGAAAGCCGAAGCCGAAGGCGATGGGGAGGGCGCGGGTTCGGGCGCCGGTGGCGGTGCGGACGCCTGCGGTGGCACCAAGGCCGGGAAAGGAGTCAAGCACGGCGGAAATGCGCGTGGGCGACCAGTCGACGGAAACGGGGAGTGCCTCCACGCCGTTGAGGAGGACGGCGCCGACGCCCTGGGTGGTGCCGAATCCGTACCCTCGCAGTTCCAACTGGTAGCGGCCGAGGGGCGTTTTCCGCTCGAGGGGTCCGAGCACGGCGGCAGAGATGCGGGTCTCGGTCACCTGGGGGAAGCCCAAAGAAAGCTCGAGATCGTCGCCGCCCCCGAAGGCCCCATCGGGGCCATGGCTGACGATCGTGTACAGGTCGAACACATCGCCATAGAAGCGCAGGGAGACGGTTTCGGATTTGGGTTCGACGAGGCCCAGGGGCGAGTAGAGGTAGTAGGGGTTTCCCCATGGGTCCAGGAGCGTGCCTTCGTCGTAATCGCCATCGGGCCCCTCGAATTGCTGGCCCGAGCTGCGGGTGAGATAAGGGGGGCCGACGGCCGGCGGCCGCGCCACCAGGAACTGGCGTTCGGGCAGGCCGGAGGAGGGCCGGATCACCAGCGCGCCCCCGTTGTTGTTGATCGCCTGAAAGTCGGGAGTGGCGGTCTCGGCGAGGATGTCGTCGAGATTCTCGATGGTGGTGATAGTGCCGAAATCGAGGTAGAAGAAGGTCATCGCCTGGGCGATGTAGTTCATCTCCACGAGGGCGAGGCCCTTGCCGGTTTGGGGTTTTTCTGCGAGGGACGGGGCGACGATGGCCGCAACCAACGCGGGAATGAGCAGCACACGCGGATTCATTGAAATTCCTCCCGCCTCTGTTTGGACTTTCGCGTGGTGTTTGACAACCTTGGAGATGCTTGGGAACTCTGTGAAAAACCGACGGGGTAACCCGATGGATTCGACGACATCGCTGCGACGGCGGAGGGACGCGGCGGCTGGCCGCCCCGGCTTTCCCGCGCTCGCGGCCATCGCGCTGGTCTGCCTCCTTGCTCCCGCGTTGCTGCCATTGCCGATCTTCGCCGTGTTCGAAGGCGCCGCCTACGATGCGATGATGTCGGTCCGCAACGCGGTGTTTCCGCGCCCATTGGGGGATCGGGTGGGGCTCGTCGGCATCAGCGAGACAAGCGAGACCCTGCTCGGCGAGGACCTCGACCGGCGCCAGGCGCACATGGAATTGCTCCGGCGCCTCCGCGAGGCCGGCGCGGCGGGCGTGGCCTTCGATCTCTTTTTCATCAACGAGAAGGAGACGGACGACCTGCTGGCGCTCCAGCTTGGGGCTGGCGACATGCCGGTGACGCTGGCCTACCACTTCCGTCGCGAGGCGATGGCGTTATCCCCACCAGAGGCGTTTCCCCGAGACCTGCAGCCGTTGGTTGCGGAGCAGGCCCGGGGCGCCTTTTCCGAACTTGACGCAAGGACCCGCATACGCCAACTCGACAGCCACGCCCGCGAAGTGCAGGACGCCCTGGACCGGCTGCCAGGGGATGTGGACGAGGGGACGCGTCTCGAGCTCCTCCGCCGGTTCTGGCTTGTGCGCGAGCTTCGTTCGCGATTCCTGAGCGACTGGTTTGTCTCCGCCTTCGGGATTCCCGTCCCGCCGGGATGCGAGGAAACTCCGGAGGCGGGCGAGGTACGCCTGCTCGCTCCGGGGCCCATGCTGGCGGCGCCGGCGCTCGGCTTCGCCAACATCGAGAAGGAGCGCGAGCAGGTCGTGCGCTCGGTCCCTCTTGTCTATCGATATAGACAGCGACTGTTTCCGCAGCTTTCGCTCGCGGCGGTGCTGGCGTACCATGAGGTGGGTTTCGATGAGGCGGAGGTGGTGCCCGGCAAGGCGATCCGCTTTCGTTCCCGGCGCCTGGACCAAGAAGGCCGCCAGGTGGTCGTCCCCATCGACCGGAGGGGCGAGTATCTCGTGAACTTTCGCGAGGGCGAGGCGTTCCTGAACCGCCAGCCGGATCTTGTGGCCGTGCTCCGGCCGGACCGTGTCGGCTTCGATCCCACCCCGGCCTTTCGCGACCGCCTGGTCGTCGTCGGCGAAGTGATCACCGGGGGTGCCGCAACCGATGTCGAGCCGATCCCCATCCAGACCGCCTTCCCCATGGTGGGAATGCACGCCAACATCATCGAAAGCATCCTCGAGGACGACCACCTGCGGCGATGGCCGTGGTGGGCCAAGATGGGGGTGCTGGTCCTGCTGGCGGTGGGGTATGCGGCCGCTTTCCATCGGTTGGCCTTCGGCGTCGCGACGGCGGTGGCGGGATTGCTCGCGGTTGTCTATATGGCGGGGCAGTTCCTGGCCTTTGCCCGGTTTGGCGTCGTTGCCGAGGCGGTCACGCCGCTTCTGGGCAGCGGGCTGACGGTCGCGGCGTTCTTCGCCTACCTGGTGGTGGTCAAGGATCGCGACCGCCGATTGGTGCGCGACGTCTTCCTGAAGTCCGTTTCGCCACGGATCGGCGAGGAGATCCTGAAGAACTACAACGACCCGGCGATCTGGGGCGCACGACGGGAGATCACCGTCCTTTTCCTCGACATCCGCGGATATACGACGCTGACGGAGTCGGTGGCGCCGGAGAAGATGCTGGCGCTGCTCGACCGATTCTATGATACGGCCTCGGCGGCGGTTTTCGCCCACGAGGGTCAGGTGAACAAGTTCCTTGGAGATGCCGTTCTGGCGTTGTTTGGGGCGTTGCCGGAGGAGGGGAGTGACCATGCCGCGCGGGCGCTGCGGGCGGCGGCGGCGATCCAGCGCAGCCTGGCACAAGACGAGGAGCTTCGGGCGCTCGAGGCGGAGGTGGGTCCCGTCGCTACCGGTGCGGGGGTAAACACCGGCGAGGCCACCGTGGGGCTCGTTGGCCGGCGGCGCATTCGCATCGAATATACAGCCCTCGGCGACCCGGTGAACGTGGCGGCTCGTTTGCAAACCCTTGCCACCGAGGGCGAGGTCATGATCGGAGAGTCCACACTCAGGGCCGTTGGCGGTCCCGGCTCGTCCCTGCTTGCTCAAGTTGGGCTGACGGTAGGTGAGGCGGTGACCATGAAGGTGAAGGGCCGCGAGCATCCGGTGATCGCCTATCGCGGCTCCCTCGAAAACGACATCAATGGACGATAATCCCATGCCCTCTTCTGTTTCCAACCGCCTGCCTGGCGCCGCGGCCATTCTTGCCGTGGTGATGATTCTCGTCGGTTGCATCACGACGGACCTGCAGTTCAACTTCGGTGCCCCCTACAAGTCTCCCTACACGATCGAGGACGCCGTGATCGTGTCGTTTCCTGACGACCTGAACGAGCGTATCTACCGGATCAACGTGGGCGAGTTCCTGGATCGTCGGAAGTTCGCGATCAACGTCCTCGAGGCCTACGCGTCCGAGGTGGTACCGCGCATGCACGGCATCTTTACGGAGGGGGTGACGCTGACGACGGAGTCCACGTTGGTCCAGGTGCTTGGCGAAACCCCGGCGCCAACAGAGGAGTCCCCTGCCATCGACCCGATCGACGGGGAGACGACCCGGGAGGACGAGCCCGTGCAGGAATCGGGAGAACCGCGCGAGTTGGGCGCGATCCTCGATGACCTCGCGGCCGTGGAACGGAAGGAGGAGACGGCCCCAGAGAGAACGCAGGAGGAACTGACCGAGGAGGCGATTCAGGCGGCCTCGCTGGAGCAGGCGCGCCAGCGCGGGGCCGGGCACATCCTGCGATTTGACGACGCCCTTCTGGCGATGATCGACGACCGGATTGCCATCAGTTTCTCGGTGACCTTCGAGGAGCGCGACACGCGGCGCATCCTGCATCAGGGGCGCTATTCCGGGCGCAGCCGCCGCTACGAACCGGGGACCAACATGAAGACGAACGAGGACAAGCTGAAGGTGCTGGTGAAGGAGGCGTTCGTCGGCCCGATGCGCAACATGGTGCAGGACATGGCGTTGGGCGCGGGCGTGGCGCGGGAGTGACCCCGCCACGCGACCCGCTGGCCCCGCCGCCACCCTCACAGCTTGCCGTTCCGGTCGAAGCCGCGGGAATGCGGCTCGACACGTGGCTGTCGCGGCTGCCGGGAGCCCCCTCACGCAATCGCGTCCAGCAGCTTGTGAAAGATGGCCTCGTGCGTATAGACGGCCAGGTGGCGAAGCGGAGCCTTGAGCTTGCTGGCGGCGAGTCGGTCCTGGTCCAGTGGCCGGCCCCCGAGGACGACTGGCCCTGGCCCCAGGACATCCCCCTGGACATCGTCCACGAGGACGACGACGTGGTCGTAATCAACAAGCAGCACGGGTTGGTCACGCACCCGAGCGCCGGCCATCCGGACGGGACGCTTGTGAACGCGCTGCTGTTCCGTTTCCGGGACCTGCCGGGCATTAACGGAGTGAAGCGACCGGGGATAGTGCACCGGCTGGACCGGGACACGACGGGGCTGATCGTCGTGGCAAAGAATGAGCGGGCGATGCGGTCGCTCGCCCGCCAGTTGGAAAGCCGGGCGGTCAAGCGGCGGTATCTGGCGCTGGTTATCGGCGACCCCGATTGGGATTCGACGCGTGTGGAGGCCGACGTCGGGCGGGATCCTGCGAATCGACTCAAGCGGGCGATCGACGGGCCGAACGCACGGCACGCGGTCAGCCACTTTGCGGTCCTGCGGCGTGCCCAACGGTTCGCCCTCGTCCAGTGTGATCTCGAGACCGGCCGCACCCACCAGATCCGGATCCACCTGAAGCACATCGGCCACCCGATCGTTTGCGACGAGACCTACGACGGCCATCTCAAGCGCGTGCTGGAGCGGCTGCGGCCCGATGATTCGCGCCTGCGCCAGGCGTTCAGCCATTACGGCCGGCCATGGCTGCACGCGCACACGCTGACGTTCACGCACCCTTCCACGAACCGGCGGGCGATCTTCCAGGTGCCGCCACCGGCGGACTCGCTCGCGTTGCTGGAGGCGCTTTTTGGCGGCGAGTATGCCGGCTCGCTCGGGGAGCGCCGGACCGAACTCTAGTCGTTCAGTCGGGCCTGTGAAAGAGCAGGTCGGCAGGAATCGGTTCCTTCCCGCCATTGGGGCGCTGCCAGGCAACGGCGAGCTCAAAGCCGCCCTGGCCCTGGAAGAACTCCACGCGGATCGGGTGGAGCCCCGCCTCGAGGGCGACCGGGCCGGACTTGGTGATGCTGCCGTGGTGGCCGTCGTTGTCGACGATGCGGCGCCCGTGGAGGTCGAGGGCGCTGCCGTCGTCGGATGTGGTAAAGAACCGGTAGGTGCCGGCTTCGGGGATGAGAAGATAGCCCTCGAAGGTGAGGCCGTTCAGCACGAGGGAGGAAAGGTGCTCGTGGGTGAGGGAGGTGGTGACGTCGACCTTGATGGGATCGAGCTTGGTGAAGTCCGGAAGGACGTCCCAGCGGCCGACGTACTCCTGAACCACCAGTCCCGGTTCGAGTCCGGCCAGGGCATCGAGAGGGAGTTCCGGCTCGAAGACGGATTCCTGGACGAGGACGCGTCGGCGGGTGGAAGGCCCCCAGGTGAGCGTGGCAACGTCGAAGGCGCGGGCGATGACGGTCGTCGTCGCGGCAAGGCTGATGGGGGCGGTATAGACGTTGGTGCCGCGATCGACGAGGGTATTCTCGAGAGCATAGAAGAGTTGCGCGCCGGGGGTCGGGGAGGACATCTCGAGCGTGCCGTTTCCAATGACCAGTTCGATGTCCGGGTTGAACTGGACGGCGAGTTTCTCCCGCGCTTCCTTCCCGGCGGCTCGCTCCTCGAGGGTCTTCTGGAGGGGATGGCCGTCGAGATCCCAGACCGATTCCACCCCGACCCCCATATGCGTGAGGAGGGTGGGGACGATATCGGCGGTGTTGGGAACTTCAGGAAGGTGCACGTTCGGTTCGCCGCCGAAGTGGGTGGCGAGAAGATAGACGGTGCGGTGGGAAGGAACGTCGAGACCGTGGCTTGTCAGGATCCCGGGGAGGCCGCCGCCGTGGTCGGTCGTGCTGAGGACGAGCCAGTCCTCCTGGTGGAGGGTGGGGCGGGCTTCGAGGGCGGCGATGATCTCGCCCACCTGGCGGTCGGCCCGCTCGATCGCGGCCAGGTATTCCGGCTGTTCGGGGTCGAAGCCGACACGGTGGCCGGCGCCGTCCGTCTCGTCGATGTGGACGAACATCGCATCCAGTTCGGGATCCGAGAGGAGCAGGGCGGCGTAGCGGGTGGTGCGGTCATCGCTACCCGTGTCGATTGTATAGTCGGCGTTGGTGATGATGTGCTCGTTGATGGGGGTCCAGGTGACGACCGAAGCGGTGACGAGGGAGGAGTCGAGGTCCTCGAGGCGGTCGATGAAGGAAGGGTAGAGGTCGTAGCGCTTGTTGATGAAGTCGTTGCCGGTGACGCCGTGTTTGTCGACGACCGCGCCGGTGAGGATGAGCGACCAGGAGGGGCCGCTGACGGTGATGGGGCTGGTCTGGGCGGTGTGACTGAGGGCCCCCATGGCGGCGAGGCGATCGAAGGTGGGGGTATCGGCGAGCTGGAGACAGTCGGGGCGGACACCGTCGAGGCCGATGAGGAGGACCTTCTTCTCGCGTTCGGCGGTGGCGTTGGAAAGGACGAGGGCGGCCAGCAAGGGACAGGCGAGGGCGGCACGAAGGGAACGCACGCGAAGACTCCGGCATTGGGATGGTCAACAAGTTGATGATGGTGCCGTGGGGGCGGCAAGAGTCCGATAGCGTTGCCATGAAAACATCACAATGAGGAGGGGGGGGGATCAGCCCCAATGGCGGTCGCGCTTTTCCTCGGCCTTGCCGCCGCTGCTGGCTCGAAAGATGGCGCCGAAGCCGTGCTTGCCGCGAGCCGCGTCGACGGCGGCGTTGAGGCGTGTGCGGCGCTCGTCTTCCGCCGCGGCGAGGAGATCCGCCTGCTCCGCGCCGGAAGTCAGGTTGGCGCTGCAGACGCCGAGGAGGCGCACCGGCCGGATGCCGTCCCAGCGCTTGTAGAGGAGGCGCCGGGCGGCGGCGAGCACCTCCGACTCGTCGTCGGTGGGGACTGCACGGGATTCCGCCACGGTATGGGTCTCGAAGTCATCGAAGCGGATCTTGATGCTGACGGTGTTGGCGCGGACGGAGGCCTTGCGCAGGCGGTAGGCGACCTTTTCGGCGAGGTTGCTGAGGAGGGACTCGAGGTGCTCGCGGTCTGCGGAGTCGGCGTCGAAGGTTTCCTCCGCACTGATGGACTTGGCGGGCTCGCCGACAACGACCGGTGTGTGGACGAGACCGCGGGCGCGAAGGGCCATCTCTGGGCCTCGGCTGCCAAAGAGGGACCGGAGGCGCTTTTCGGGCATGTTGGCGAGCTGGCCGAGCCGGCGGATGCCCATCTCCTCGAGGCGCTCGCGGGCCTTGGGGCCGATGCCAGGGAGACGCCCGATCGGCAACGGGCGGAGGAAGGCCTCCTCGCTGCCGGAGGGTACGTACAGCAGGCCCCGGGGCTTCGAAAGGGCGCTGGCGATCTTGGCCACGAGCTTGTTGGAGGCCGCCCCGATGGAGGCAGGGAGTTCCGTTTCGGCAAGGATCCGCTCGCGGATGCGATGGGCGACGGAGGGGAGGGGACCCCAGAGGCGCTCGGTTCCCGAGAGGTCGACGTAGGCCTCGTCCTGGCTCGCCATTTGGACGAGGGGGCTGTACTCAAGCAGGATCCGTTCGACCGCCCGGGCGTATTCGGAGTAGCGCGTATAGCTGCCGGAGACGACGACAAGTTCCGGGCAGAGGCGCAGGGCCTTCGCCATAGGCATGGCGGAGCGGACACCAAAGGCGCGGGCCTCGTAGCTTGCGGAGGCGACGACACCGCGGCCGTCCGGTGATCCTCCGACGGCCACCGGCCTGCCCACGAGCGCGGGGTCCCGCAGCCGCTCGACAGACACGTAGAACGAGTCCATGTCGACATGGAGGATGCGGGGCTCGGTGGGGCGCGGCTCGGGGGGCATGGGGCGGTTTCCCTCCTGGGGAAACCGTCCGCTACTTCTCCTCGGAAAACAAGCCGTAGCGCACCATCTTGTTGTGGAGGCTCTTGCGGCTGATGCCGAGGAGGTCGGCGGTCTCCTGGCGGTGGTGGTTCTTCTTCCTCAGCGCCGCGCGGATAAGGTGCTTTTCGATGTGGTCGGTGATGAGGGAGAGGCGGTCGGCGAGGGGCCGGTCGAACGCCTCCGTATCAAGGAGGCTGGGAAGGTCGAGATCCTCAAAGACGGCGACGTTGAGGCCCTCGGTGTCGGTGGGCTTTTCGATCTGGCGCTCGCTCTTGAGGGTGGGGGGGAGGTCTTCGTACTGAATGGTCGAGCTGCGGGCCATGAGCATGGTGCGCTGGACGGTGTTTTCGAGTTCGCGGATGTTGCCCGGCCAGGGGTAGTTGAGGAGTTTTTGGAGCGCGGAGTCGCTGACCGAGTTGATGCTCTTTTTCAGTCGTGGATTGTACTGCTGAATGAAGAAGTCGACGAGGAGGGGAATGTCCTCGCGGCGCTTGCGAAGGGGAGGCAGGTGGATCGGGAGGACGTTCAGGCGATAGTAGAGGTCCTCGCGAAACTCGTTGTTTTCCACCATCTTGGCGAGGTCGCGGTTGGTTGCGGCGATGACGCGTATATCCACCTTCACGGTCTTGGTGGAGCCGACGCGCTCGATTTCTCGCTCCTGGAGGACTCGGAGGAGCTTGGACTGGAGGGGGAGCGACATGTCCCCGATCTCGTCGAGGAAAAGCGTCCCATTGTTGGCGGCTTCGACCTTGCCAATCTTCTGGGCGATGGCGCCGGTGAAGGCCCCGCGCTCGTGGCCAAAGAGCTCGCTTTCCAGCAGGGTTTCCGGGATCGCGACGGTGTTGACCTTCACCAACGGCTGGTCGACCCGCAGCCCCTTGTTGTGGATCGCCGTGGCGACCAGTTCCTTGCCGGTGCCCGACTCGCCGGTGATCAGCACCGTCACGTCGTTGTCCAGGACACGCTCGACGAGGTTGAAGACCTCCTGCATGGCCGAACTTTGGCCGATGATCCGGTCGAAGGAGTAGCGGGCGATCTCCTGCTGGCGCATCTGGTCGATCTGGGCCTGCAGGCGGGCCTTTTCGATGGCCCGGCGAAAGACGATGCGGACCTCCGTCAGGTCGAAAGGTTTGGTGAAGTAGTCATAGGCGCCGGCCTGGATGGCCTCCAGGGCGAGCTTCTGGGTGCCATGGGCGGTGATGAGAACGACAATCAGGTCCGCCCTGATTTCGCGCATCTGGCGGAGAGCGGACATGCCGTCGAGCTTGGGCATGCGGACGTCGAGGATGACGAGGGCGTAGCGGTTCTTGCGTACGAGGTCGACGGCGGTGAGGCCGTCCGGGGCCTCGTCGATCTGGTACCCCTGGCCTTCGCGACGGAGAAGCTCCGTCAGCGTGAAGCGAATGTTTTCCTCGTCGTCGACGATCAGAATTCGACTCATGGATCGGGGGGCCGGTGCTGTTTTCGTTTCGTGTGGCGATAGGAACCTTGCTGGGCGTCCCAAGCGCAAGGGCAACGGCGCCGGGCCCGGCGTGGGGCCAACTCCTTTTGACACGCTTTCGCCACGTCGCCGAACGTTCGCCGTCGCCAGCAGCCGCCTTTAACCCCCCGCGAGCCCATGACCGAGAACGTCGCCTCCACCGAGACCATCCTGCGCGTCCGCGACCTGAAGAAGCACTTTCCCATCCGGAAGGGGCTTTTTTCCAAGGTGGTGGCCCATGTGAAGGCCGTGGACGGGGTGGACTTCGATCTGAAGAAAGGGGAGACTCTTGGCCTGGTGGGGGAGTCTGGTTGTGGGAAGACGACCGCCGGTCGGTTGATCCTGAAGCTGATCGAGCCAAGTGGCGGCGAGGTCTACCTCGGCGACTCGCCGAACCTTGCCAAGTTGAGCAACCGTGCCTGGCTTCCCTACCGCAGGCGGATCCAAATGATTTTCCAGGATCCGTTCAGTTCGCTTAACCCTCGCATGCCGGTGGGAACGATCATCGGCGAGGCGCTGGCGATCCACAAGCTGACCCCTGCCGGGGCCGCCCGACGCCAACGCGTGGCGGACCTCATCGAACAGGTCGGCCTGAATCCCGACGCCGCCAAGCGCTTCCCCCATGAGTTCTCCGGAGGCCAACGCCAGCGCATCGGCATCGCGCGGGCCCTCGCCGTCGAGCCCGACGTCATCATCGCGGACGAGCCGGTGTCCGCCCTCGACGTGTCCATCCAGGCCCAGGTGATCAACCTCATGGAGGAACTGCAGGCACGGATGGGGATCGCGTATATCTTCATCAGCCACGACCTGTCGGTGGTGGGCCACCTGTGTCATCGGGTGGCGGTGATGTACCTTGGGAAGATTGTCGAGCGGGGCCCGAATGCGGAGATCATGGAGCGGGCCCGCCACCCTTATACACGGGCGCTCCTGAGCGCCGTGCCGGTGATCGAAAAGGAGCAGCGCCGCAAGCGCATCCTGCTCAAGGGGGACGTGCCGTCGCCGGTGGATCCTCCGTCGGGGTGCCATTTCCATCCGCGCTGCCCGTACGCCTTTGGCCCTTGCTCCCGCGAGTATCCCGCCCAGCACAAGGTCGACGGTGGCACCACCGTGGCGTGCCACTTGTACGACCCGCGCTTCCGGGACGAGCGGCCGGATCTCGAGCAGGAACTGGCCACGCTTTCCGACGCGGTTGTTGGCGGCCGCGAGGTTTCCGCCTGAACCCATTGACGTTGCGCAAGGTCACGCCCCACCCTTTACAGTATTATAGGTAGGGGAGTCACCCCTTGGCCCTCACGCGTTGCACCTGCCGCCTTACCGACTGCGCCTACTTTAACGCCGTTCCCGGAGGAAAGCCCGCGGAATGCGACTGCTCGCATCCGGACAAGGAGTTCTACATGAACAACCCGTGTCCGCTCTACCGCAAGAACTGGGAAGACAAGGCGACGAATCTGGACGACTTGAAGAAGAAGATTCCGGGCCTCAGGAAACGGGCCTAGCCGCGGGCGTACCGTCCGGATCAAGTCGCCGGACGAGGCGCGCCGGGTTACCCGCAAGGACGCAACAGCCTTCGGGAAAGCTCCGGGTGACGATCGCCCCCGCGCCCACGACCGTATAGTCGCCCAACTCGACCCCCGGCAAAATGACGGCGTTCATCCCCACCCAGCAATGGCGTCCGAGGCGAATCGGTGGGCCCTTAACGTATCGATCATTCTGGATGGGATGGTGGTTGGCGCTGATGAGGCCGACGCCCGGGCCGATATTGGTCCCGTCGCCCACCTCGATGCCGTTGATGGCCTGTATATAACAGTGGGGCGAGTCGCCGGGGAAGGTGTTCCGGCCGAGGCGGACGCGCTCGGGCCGGCGGACCGTCGTGGTGAAATGGACAGGCCAGGGGACGTGGCGGTTGAGACCGACGAACTGGCCGAGGCGCCAGAGAATGCCGAATTCCACCCCGATTCCCTTGGGGAGGCGGAACAGGGCAGCGAGGAGGGTCTTGAGGGCGTTGCGGATCACGCGCGGGGATTCAGCGGCCGAGGAGCTGGCGCCGGGCGATTTCCGTAAGTGGCTGGCGGAAATTGCAGGTCTTGATGCGGCAGGCCGCATCGCACCCATGGATTTCCCGCCGCCGTTGGGTGGCCAGAGCGGAGTGCCAGATCTCGCGCGGGTGCGCCTCGCGGATGTTGCCGACCGGGTCCATCACGTCGCACAGGCGCACGTCGCCGTTTGGCTCGATATCAAGGTTCGCGACGCCCACCTTGCAGGGCACCGTCTGGGGGCCCTCGGGATCAAGGAGGTAGCGCCGCATAGACTCCATCTGGGCGATGCTGTTGGTGATCGGGAAGCCCCGACGCTTGAGATCAATCAGCGCATCCATGCCGCGATTGATCTTTTCCGCGTCCTCATCCCAGAACGGGCTGCTCTTGAACCAGCCGGGGACATACTCGTCGTTGCCGCTTTCAAAATAGAGAATCTGGAAGGTGATCGCATCCAGGCCCTTCTCGCGGACCCAACGAACCATGTCGGGCGCATGGTCGATGTTGTAGCCCATGAGGATCGTGGAGAGGGTGAGCTTGAAGTGGCGACTGGTGAGATTGAGCTGGTCGATGGCGTCGAAGATCTTGCGGGCGCTACCGTCCACGCCGCGGGTCTCGTCATGACGGCTGGGATCGAGGTGGTTGAGGGAGAAGCTGACGAGATCGATGGGGGCCTTGCGGAGTTGCTCGATGCGGCGCGGGGGGAGCAGGGACCCGTTGTTGACGGTGGTCACGGTAACGCCAAGGCGGCCGGCCTCGTCGAGGAGGTCGAAAATTTCGGGGCGCAGGAAGGGCTCGCCGCCGGTCAGTTGAATCATGTAGGCGCCCAGCCACTCGCGGAGTTGGCGCAGAAGGACGATCATCTCGTCGAGCGTCAGCTCGACGTCTTTTTCGCTTTGCGGCGTCTTCCAGTAGGCGCAGGTGGGGCACCGCAGGTTGCACCGGTTGGTGAGCGAGAGGCTGATGTTGCTTGGCTTTACGAAGGAGCCGTCGAGGGAATAGGCGACGGGCTCGACAGAACGGCGCCAGAGCTTGTGGAGATTGACGGCGTTGAAGGCTCGGAGGTCGATGCTCATGGGGTGGCCGCGGGACAAAGGTGCCCCTTGGTGGCGTGGGAGATGGTTGTTGTCAAGTGAGAGGGGTTGCGGCGCCTTTTTGGTCGGCGGAGCAGGAAGCAGGAGAAGCGCTGGGTGTGGGAGTCCGGCCACACGCAGCTCTGTCGAAGTGCGGACTCAGGTCCTCAGTCGTCCTCGTCCTCTTCCGCGGAAGCGCTGGCGCGGGCGTCGGAAACCTTGATCGGCATGAGCAGCGCCAGGCGGTTTTCTTCCTCCTTGGTGACGAAGACGACGGGTGCGTTGGAGTTTTTGATGCGCAAGGTCAACTCGGCGGAGGCGAAGCGCGACAGTGTTTCGATGAGGAACTGGTAGTTGAAGGCGACCTCGATGGTGGGGCCGCTGTAGTCGAGACCGATGCGTCCGCTGAAGGCGCCGAGGTCGTGGGCCATGGAACTGAAGCCGCAGGCGTTGTTTTCGAACTTGAGGGTGATGGACTTGTTCTTGTCCTCGGTGGTGATGCCGGCGCGGCGGGCGGCCTGGAGGAACACGTCGCGGTTGAGGGGAATCTCGTTGGGGAATTCCTTGGGGATGACATTGTCACAATCGGGGTATTTGCCGTCGATGCCGTTTCCGCGATAGTAGACATTAGCGAAACGGAAGGCGATCTGGCGCGCGGACCCGGTGGTGCTGAGTTCGATCTCGACGGGTCCCTCGGAGGAGAGATTGCGGGCGACGTTCTCGAGGAGCTTTCGGGGAACGATGATGGCACCGTCGCCCTTGCCTTCGACCTCCGCGATGGCGGTGGAGATGCGGGCGAGCTTCTTGCCGTCGGTGGCGGTCAGGCGGAGGTTGTGATCCGTCAGTTCGAAATACACGCCCAGGAGGACGCGGCGGTGGTCCTTGTTCGGGAGGGCGTAGGAGGTGCCGTCGATGAGGGTCTTGAGGACCTTCTGGGAAATCTGAAACCGTGTCTGGGCTTCGGTGGCGGGCCATTCGGGGAAGTCGTCCGCAGGAAGGGTCATCAGCTTGTATTCGTTCTTCTCGCTGGAGATGAGGACCCTGCCGTCGGTTTCCTCGAGGGCGACCTGGGCGTTGGGGGGAAGGACCTTGACGATGTCGCGAAAGACATCGGCGGGAATGGTTGTGCGGCCGGGCGTCCGGACATCCGCATCGACGTTGACGGTGACGAGCGATTCCATGTCGGAGCCGCGGAACTGCACCCCCTTTTCGGTGGCCTCGATGAGCAGGTTGCTGAGGACCGGGAGAGGGCCGGCGGTGCGATCGACGAGGGTGGAGACGACGACGGCGGCGGCCTCGAGTTCTTTTTGCGCGATTTGCAGCTGCATGGGGGATCCTCGTCGAAGCGGAATGGGAGCGGGGAACAACGTGACAACCGGGAATCAGTAGCGGATTACGTCGGCCCGCCAGCAGTGTGTCAAGTCTCGGAAGGGGTTGGGTTTTGATGCGCGAACCAGAGCCCGGCGTGGACCTTGGCATCGACGACGATTCCACGGGCTGGGAGGGCCGCGAGCCATTGGGGTAGGGAAGAAAGGGGTACCTCGTGGACGATGATCTGCTCGTCATCGACCCCGCCACCGTCCGCCACCCGGCGCAGGTTCCAGGCACGGACGAGGACAATGTGCTCGTTGCTGAGACCGGGAGAGACAGGCCCCTCGCCGACGATGGCGAGGGATTCGGCCTCGTGGCCCGTCTCCTCGAGGAGTTCCCGGCGGGCGGCAGCGAGGTAATCCTCGGCCTCGAACTGGGCCTCGTCGCCAACCAACCCGGCCGGCAGCTCGATCACACGGGCGGCAACCGGGGGGCGATACTGCTCGACGAGGAGAAGCGCCCCATCGGGAGTGACCGCGATGACGACCACAGCGGCGCGGGCACGCACCCGCTCGGCGTATTCCCAGTGGCCGAGGCGCAGCAGCCGGAGGTGGCGCCCCTCGTAGAGGAGTTCAGGCGACCGCCCGGGCGAAGTGTTCATGGGAATTTCCTTCATGAATGCGGATTCAATGTTGCCTCTGACGCGACGGGGGAACCCTGATAAGCAGGCTGGCAGGCGATTCGAGGGGATTGCGGCCCCACTCCTGTGAAAGGCGAGACATTTCGCTAGTCGCGATGAAAGCGAGAGGTCCAGACTTTCCAATTCATATCTGTGTCGGGAATCCGGGGATGATGGAAGCAAGGCGACCATGAGCGGTTACGTCATCGGGGATCTCCTCGCGGACAAATACGAGATCAAGGCAGTTCTCGGCGCCGGGGGCATGGGAACTGTCTACCGTGCGCGCCAGATCGATCTCGGCCGCGACGTCGCCATCAAGGTTCCGAATCCCCAGGCGATCGAGATTCCCGGCTTCATGGCGCGGTTCAGCCGCGAGGCCAAGCTCGTGGCCCGGCTTGTCCACGACAACATCGTCCAGGTCTACGAGTACAGCGAGGCCGAGGGAAACATCTACATCGTCATGGAGTTCGTGGAAGGCCACGACCTCAAGGCGTTGGTGTCGCGCCCGCCGGCCGACTTGAAGGTGAAGGACTTCGCGCGGATTGTTCAGGCATCGCTTGAGGGCCTGGGCCACGCCCACGAGTTCGGCATCGTCCACCGCGACATCAAGCCGCACAACATCATGGTCGAGCGCCGGGCCCGCGGCCGCTGGCGCGTCAAGATCATGGACTTCGGCATCGCCCACCTCGACGCGAATGCCAACATGACGATGCAGAACGAGCAACTCACCGCCACAGGGCAGGCGATCGGCACCCCCAGCTACATGTCGCCCGAGCAGATCCGCGGCTCCGGCGTTTCCCCCCTTAGCGACATCTACTCCATGGGGTGCGTGATCTACTATTTGTTCACGCGGACGACCCCCTTCGCGGGCACCGGATTCACCGTCGCGGCGTCGCATCTGAGCGATCCGCCCCCCCGCATCCGCGAGCGCATCCCGCAGCTTCCCGATGCTGTCGAGGCGCTGATCCTCAAATGCCTCGAGAAAGATCCCGCCAAACGGCCGCAGGAGGCCGCGGAACTCGGCCAAGCCTTTTTCGACGCGATGGAGTCCGTCGGCGATGAATTGATGTCGACAATCTGGAAGAAGGGGGAGGAACAGGCTGCCGCAGCGGGCACAGACTTGATCAAGCCAACCCGTGAGCTGTCCGCCGACGCCAAGACAGTTGCCGACTCCGAGCAGCCCACGGCGGCCGACGTCACGGTGCCCGCCGAGGGGGACGAGGCCATCCCCGGCGTCAAGGAAGAGCCGGCGAGGCCGGATGGCGCCACGGCGCCATCCGCGACGGCCTCCGCCTCCGGCACCGCCGCCCCGGAAAAGACCATCCCCTATCAGGGGCCCGGCGTCGCGCAGCCCATCGCGCCCTCGCCCACGCGAATAGCGCCCGCCAAGGTGGTCATGATCGTGGCGGCGGTGGCGGTTCCGTTGTTCCTGATTGGGACGGCAGCCGCCATTTTCCTCATGGGAGGAGGGGCCAATCCCACCGGCGACCCCGTGGACCCCCCGCCGGGCATCGGAGGAAACGGCGAGTCGCCCCCCATGGGCGAAGGCGAGGATCCGGGCCGAATTGTCCTCGTGGATGCGACTCCCACGCCCGGGCACGCTGAAGGTCCCTCCGCAGGCATCGTCACGCCGGCACCAACCGAGCGCCCCGTGGTCATCACCCCCAGCCCCACCCCCGAGCCGACCTCTCGGCGCGGCACGATCCGGTTGACCGAGAGCGGCCTCTCCATGGTGGAGTGGCGCCCGC
>CAYQTO010000004.1:0-72626 GCA_964420455.1 uncultured Candidatus Sumerlaeota bacterium
CAACGACATCGCCGTCCACGTCATCGGTGACGCTTTGGCGCCGCTCGAGACCGCGCCCCGCGACTACCTAGGCGAGCCTCCCGAGGAACTCCTCGACGTAGGCAGCGGCGCCGGAATCCCAGGTATTGTTTACGCCGTCCTCTGGCCCGAGACCAAAGTTGTCCTTCTCGAGTCCCAAAAAAAGCGCATCGAGTTTCTCCATGAGGCGGTCGAGGAGCTCGAGCTCGGTAACGTGGAAATCCTCGAAGGCCGGGCCGAGTCCCACGCCCACGAGCTCGTCTGGCGCGAGCGCTTTGACCTGGTGACCAGCAGGGCCCTCGCCCCCCTCCCCATCTCCCTCGAATTGTGCCTCCCCTTCCTCGCCCTCGAGGGCTACTTCCTTACCTTCAAGGGCACGAATCCCGCCGACGAGGTCAAGGAAGCGGAGTTCGCCCTCGGCAAGCTGGGCGGAGGCGCGATCACCACGAAGGCCTACACCGCCGGCCCCGGCGCGCCCCGGCGCAATGCCCTGTGGAGCGAGAAGGTGGGCCTGACCCCGGATCGCTTCCCGCGCAAGGAAGGCATCCCCGCCAAGCGGCCCCTCCGCGGCAGCCGCTGACCGCTCGCCAAGTTCCGTTGCCCAAGGGCCCCCGCTTGCGGGGGCCCCTTTTTCTTTCTCTGATCTGTCAGCGGTGTTTCCTGCCGCGGGCCCGTTTCTCTTCCAGCCCCCTCGCCAATCCCACGGGCGGCCGACCGATCAGTTCGGTCATGGGTCCCACGTCCACGATGCGGTCCTCCCGAGTGCGACGGATGGCCAGAGCCACTTCGCGGAGCAGTCCGAGACCCGGGACCCGGCCCGCGAGCCCCAGCGCGCAAGCCGTGGGATGGCGAGGGACCGTGAGAAGGACCGGGCTCTCCCTGCCAGCGGCCCGGGCAACCTCCTCGACAAGACGACGGTAGGGGAGAGGCCTGGGGCCTCCGAGGTCGACTGCCCTCCGCCGCCACCTCCCGGGCCGTTCCAGCGCCCCGACCACCGCCGCAACCACGTCGTCCGCGTGCACCGGCTGGACAAGGTACCGCCCTCCGCCAAAAAGTGGAAAGTATCGGCGGCGGAGGAACCATTGAAACAGCCGCTCGAGATTGCGGTCGCGCACCCCACCATAGATCATCGTGGGGCGAAGGATCGTCCAGTCCCCTCCCCAGACGGCGACAGCCTGCTCGCCCAGTCGCACAGGCCGGATGGTGGGGTCGCCCGCAAGCCGGGAAAGTCCCCTGGCGCTGCTTGTTTGGATGTATCGCGCGATCCCCGCCCGATCGCAGGCAGCGAGGCATATCGGTGCGTGCCGGATATGAAGAAACGAAACGAGTGCGTCTGCGCCCTCGACACCGGAAATGAATTCCCAGGGGCGCCGCACGTCCGACCGCCGGAGTTCCGCCCCCAATTTCGCCAGTCCCGCCGCCGTGGCGCTTGCGGGATCGCGCGTCAGAACGGCGACATCGTAGCCCTCGTGGAGCAGCCTGCGGACCAGCCGCTCGCCCGTGTGGGATGTCCCCCCGGCGACGGCGATCCTCATCGCGCCAATTCCTTCTCCAGCCTCTTGTACAGAGCCGCTACCCGCTCGAGCGCCTGGTCTTCGCGAAAGCGCCTCCGGATGCGTCGCCGTGCGTCCCGTGCCATCGCCGACGCATGGTCCGGGTTGGTCATCATCCACCGGATCGCCGCGGTCAGTTCGTCGGGACGTTGCGGTTCCACAAGGAGCCCCTCCCTCCCCTCGCGGATCAGCTCGCGACAGCCGCGGATGCGCGTCGCCACACAGGGGAGCCCCGCGGCCATCGCTTCCATCAGGCTGACGGGCATCCCTTCGCGATGCGATGGCAGGCAGTAGAGATCGGTGGCGGCGAGGACCTCGGGCATGTCGCGCCTCATGCCAAGGAAGGTCACGCGGCCCTCCAACGGAGGCGTGCGCGCCTTGGCAAGGAGCTGCTCCTTGGCGGCATCGTACTCCGACGTTACCGTGTCGCCGGCGATCGCGAGATGGAGGCGGGGATGCATGGGCGCGAGACGGGCCGCTGCCTCGAGCAGTTCGCCGAAGCCCTTTTCGCGAACGAGGCGCCCCATGGCGAGGACCACGAAGGCGTCCTCCGGCAGGCCGTTGGCCGCCCGAAAGATGCGGCGGTGGTCCTGCGGGAACCGCCGCGGATGAAAGCGTTCCGTGTCGACCCCATTGGGTGTCCAGTGGATGTGCCGGGGGGGCAGGAGGCGCAGAGCGCGGGCGGTGCGGGCGTCCTCGCGCGAGACGCAGCACAGTTCGTCGGTCAGTGGGGCCAGCGCCCGCTCGAGCAGCACATGAGCATCGCGTCGGGGGCGGGGCATGCGGTCGTGAAAGTAGAACCCGTGAGCTGTATAGACAACTCGAGGAGTGGCGGCGAGCCGGGCGGCGATCCTGCCCACCAGTGCGCCAATGGGCGTATGGACGTGGAGGATGTCGATCTGCTCGGCCCGGAGGATCCGATGGACGGAGCGCACCGCACGCCAGAGGGCTGCGGGGTGGGACCGGCGCGACATGGCGGCCTCAATCATGGGGACCCCGCCCGCCTTGATCGCTTCCCAGTAGGGCCCCCGGACGCATGCACCCCTCACATCGTAGCCGGCCTCGAGCAGCCTCAGGGCCAGCGGCGCAAGGAACTGGTGGAAGGTGAAGTCGATGGCACAGAGCTGGAGGATGCGGAGGGGACGGTGCGCCATGGGGCGGGGAAGACCGGCGATCAGGGCAGAGAGCCGATCAACTGGAGGAGGGCGATCTGGTCGCGCTGGCGCAGGATGGAAAAGAGGATGCCGACGCTGGTGTGCTCGCCGTCCTCGTCGGTGGTGCTGTGGAGCCAGACCACTGTTCCCGTGAGCGAGGGAAAATCCGCTGCCATCCCGGCGAGGAAGATCTCCACCCGGATCTCCACATCGTTGGCGATGGCCTGCTGCCACGAAGTGGCGGTGGTCTGCGGGAGCCCCTCAAAGGTGATCTTGGTCCCGTTGATGGTGATGTCCTCGGTGCGTGCGTGGAAGGGTTCGCGGCTCATGGCCCAGGCGGGGTGGGTCACGTGAACCATGCAGTCGTGTTCGTATCGAACCCGTCGTTCGCGGCGGCGGTCGGAGGACGCGGACTCCTCACGGTGGGTCGTACGGTCGTCGCCGGTTTCGGCGTCGTGACGCGTGGGCAGTTCGTCGTCGTGGATCATGAGGGGGGATTCACGTCGTCGAGGATCGGATTGGGCCCGGGTGGGACGTCGCTCGTTTCGGAGAACCCATTGGTCGTCGCCCCATTGATGGGACCGGCGAAGAGATAGGACTCGAACAGGCGACTGAACTTGGTCCACTGGTCTCCGGCCTGCGCGGCGTCGGCGGTCTCCCGCTCGAAGGAGGCGAGGTAGGCCTCGGCATGGTCCGCATAGTGGAGGATCAGGGCCTCCTTGGTCTTGGGCACCACGGGCGACCCCCACTCGAGCTTGCCGTGATGACTCAGGAGGAGGTGAAGGATGTGGGCCTGGACCTCCCGGTCGAAATCCTCGTGCTTGCGCAATTCATTGATGAGTGCATCGACCATCGAGGCGCCCATGGAGATATGCCCAAGGAGGCGCCCGTGGGAGGTGTATGTCAGCGAGCGGTCCCACTTCAGTTCGCGGATCTTGCCAATGTCGTGGAGCAAGGTCCCGGTGATCAGCACGTCGCGATGGACCGGCGGATGGACCCCGGCGAAGGCATCGGCGATCCGCATCACCTTGAGGGTATGTTCGAGGAGGCCGTGTATGTAGGCCTCGTGGATTTGGACCGCGGCAGGGGCGGTGCAATACAGTTCGCGGAGCCGCTCGTGGCCGAAGACCTTGTTGAGGAGCTTGCGGCAATCGGGGTGTTCGACGCGGGCGATCCACTCGTCGAGCTCGCGTTCCATGTCCTCGCGCGGGCGCGGACTCACCGGCAGGAAGGCGGACTTGTCGACCTCCTCGTCGGGCACCCGTGAGACGCGGCGCATGGTCATCTGGAGTCGCCCGTTGTACTCCCCGATGTCCCCCTGCACGTGAACGAAGTCGTCGCGGCTGGTTCTCCCGTCGTCGAGCGTCTCGTGGTTGTCCCAGATCACCCCGGAAAGACTTCCGCTCGCGTCCGTCACCTCGAGCATGAAGAAGGGTTCCCCGTTCTTTTTCTGGCGCCGTTCAACCGCCGTCAGGAGGTACACGGAGTCCACCCGGTCGCCGGGCTTCAGGCCCGAGAGGGGCACATGGGGGAGGGAAGAGTCGGTCATGAGTGCGGTCTGCCTAGGATGTCGCCCAGTTGTGTCGACGGGTGGCAACGTGTCAAAGGCGACTTTTCCCTGCTCGCCGCGTCCCATGGGTGGCGGATGTTAGGGGTGAGCAGGTCCGGGCATCGCCCCCACGGGGAAAATTCCCCCTTGTTCGCTGCGATCGGTGGGGGCCTACTCCCGGGGCGCCCGTAATCCCCAAAGCTCCATGGTGGTCATGACCCAGCCGATCCCGCCCTCGCCCTTCAAGATTCTTCTGTGGGGCATTTCCATCGCCCTCTCCTGGACCTGGGGACTCGGCCTGTTCTTCTCCGTCCAGATCGCCATCCATTTCGGCCTCGCCGGATTGCTTCTCTTTGCCATTCCCAATGCGTTGGGCCTGATGGGTTTTGGATTCTTTACCGGGCGCATCGCCCGCCGGCACCAGACCGCCCGTGACTTTGAACGCTACTTCTTCCGCACCAGTTACTCCCTGCGCTATGTCATCCTCGCGTATCAGTTGGTCGCGGTCACCCTGACTTTTTTCGCCATCTTTCGCTACCTCTTTCTCCCGCTCGAGGTGAACCTCGCCCTTGGAGTGCTGATTGTTCTGGGCGCGGCGCTGATTCTTGGCGAGCAGTTTGACATCTCGCAGATCAAGTTCAGCCATGCGGTGATGTTCGCGGGAATCCTGCTGGCGATGGTGGGCATTGCGGTGGGCCTTGTGAATTTCCTCGCTCAGGCGGGCCTGCCGGTCATCGTCGCCGGGGGGCATGAATCCGTCCTGCAATGGGGCTTCCTTGGTTATCTGGTGCCCATTGTTGCGGGTTTTCTTGTGGGTCCGTGGCTCGACGTCCAGCAATGGCACCGCGCCGTCCAGATCCATCGCGAGGGTCTGAATATCCGAAGCGCCTATCTCATCGGCGGGATTCTCTTTTTTGGGATTCTCCTCTTTCATGGGCTGGTTGCCCTGGTTGCTTTCGGGGCCGGGGGCATGGCCCTCGTGCCCCCCTCCTTCGACGGGCTTTTTCATGCGAAGGATGCGGTCGTCCGGCTCATCTTCCCCGAGTCCTCCCTCTTTCTCCAGATCAGCTATCTCGCCTTCATCTTTCTGTGCATCATCTCAACGCTCGACAGTGGCTATGTATCGCTCCGATGGTACATGCGCGAGGTGGTGCGCCGCAGCGAGAGCATCCTGTTGACCGTGGTGCCCGCGAGCGCCGTCTCCAGCCCGGTCCTTCCGATGGTCGTGGCGGTTTGTATCGGGGCCGTCTCCGTCCCCCTCCATTTCGAACTCGAGTACTTCATGTCGTTCTACGGTTCGTTCTCCATCGGCTACGCCATCGTGCTTCTCTTTCGGACGGCCTACCTGCCGGAATTCACGAGCTTCACGCAAACGGTGCTCTTTTCCGTGGCGGCCTTTTCCCTCGGCCTCTTCGGGGTGGGTTACTTCGAGGAGATGTGGCCGCTGATGGCGTTGGGGGCGCTCACGCCGCTCGTTCACGGCATGGTCACCATTTCGGGCCGGGTGGTGGTCGACGACCTCCAGAAGGCGTTTCCCCGACAGACCGATTCGACCGACGACGTGCCCATGGAAAGCGTCTCGGGACGCGCCGCCGAGCGCGCCATCGCCGCCCTTCAGTCTGCTATCTCGCACATTGATCCCAAGACGGGCGATCGCTTCAAGGAAGCCTTCCAGAAGATCGAGCCCGCCGCCGCCCAGGCCCTCGCCTCCCTCCTCAGTTCCGTGAATCCTGCCCACGCGGAGGGAACCCCGGGGACCTCCATTGTCGGGCTCGACGACACCTTTGCGGACGACCACGCGCGTGGTCACTTTGAAGGCAATTGGTTCTGCCATACCTTCATGATGACCTACAGCGACACCAACTCGGTGGGAAATGTGTACTTCGCAAACTATATTGTCTTCGTCGGAAAGGTCCGCGAGATGTTCTTTCGCACCGCCATGCCGGAGTTTGACCTGAAGAAGACCGGGTTCTATATCCTCACGCGCCAGATCGAACACAAGTTCCAGATTGAGGCGAAAGAGTTCGATCTGTTGACGGTGCGTATCCGGGTGGCAGGCTTTAATCGCAAGTTCGCCACGCTCGAGCACCAGATTGTGAACCAGGCGCGTGAGATCCTCGGCCACGGTCGGCAGATTCTGATGTTCGTCAGCTCACAAGACTACCGCCTCGTGGATCTGCCGAACGAACTGAAGACGGCGTTCCTTCCCTACACCGGGGCGGGCGGCGGTGAGGCTCGCGACTCGGCGGTGGGCTGACCGGGTGGAGGATCCTTCGGCGGGGCCGCTCTCACCCGATGGCGGCCAGGAGCCGCCTCTCCGTTTGCCCAGCGACCAGGCGAAGAAGGTTTGCGATCTCCTTCTTGTCTTTCGTCCCGGCCCCGTAGCCGATCCGGCGGGGGATATATACGAGGGGGGACAGAACCGGCTTGGCCAGCGCGGCAATAATTGCCGCCCCGGTGGGTGTCGTCATCTCGCCCTCTGTCGTCGTCTTGCGCACGGGGTAGTCCCGGAGGATCGCGAGGGTGCCCGGCGCAGGGAGCGGCATCCGCCCATGGGCGCAGGCCACCGTTCCCGTCCCGACGGTCACCGGTCCACTCAGGATGTGGTCGATCGCAAGCAGTTCCAGCCCGACACATGTCCCCACCACATCCACCAGGCAATCAAGCCCGCCGACCTCGTGCAGGTGCACCTTCTCGATGGGCATGCGATGGGCCTGCGATTCCGCCTCGGCCAGCTTCGTCAGGACCGCCCGGGATCGCTCCTTCACGCGGGGGGCAAGGTCCGCCTTGTCGATGATTGCGAGCAGGTCCCCCAAGTGACGGTGGGGGTGGGGCACGTCCTCGACCACCACATCGACCTTGGTTCCTGCGATGGTGTGGCGCTTGGCTTCCGATCGCCTGAGGTCGAATCCCTTCACGCCCAGTTTCCCGACCTCGTGGGTCAGCGCGTGGAAGTCGACGCCGAGGTCGACCAACGCGCCCAGGAACATGTCGCCGGACGCACCCGCAACGGGATCGATGTACAACAGGTCGACAAGCTGGCGCCCAGCAACCAGCGCCTCCTCGCTGCCGGCTTCCTCGCCATGGCCGTGGCCATGATCGTGCTGGTGGTCGCCGTGACCATGGTCATGACCATGGTCGTGGTCATGGTGGTGCGTCGTGGGGGAACCGGTTTCCGTGTGGCCATGATGGAGCAGGGTGGGAAGGCGCATGATTTGTTTCCTAGTAGCGGGGGATGGAGGGGTCGGCCTTGATGGCGTAGGCATCGATGCCGCCGACAAGGTTGCGGACGTTGTCGAATCCGTGGTGCAGGAGGTAGCGCTGCACACTGGCGGAGCGAATGCCGTGGTGACAGATGACGACGACTTCCTCCTCGGCGTGAGCCTCCAGTTCAGTCAGCCGCGAGGGCACGTCGCCCATGGGCACATGGAGTGAGCCGGGGATGTGACAGATCGCGAGTTCCTCATCCTCGCGCACGTCGATCATCACCGGCGCTTTCCCCACGTCGAGACGCTGCTTCAGTTCCTCCGGGAGGATGGTTGGCTTCATGTGGGGGTGGGTTCGCGGGCTGGTTCGGCGTGCAGTTGCGAGACGAAGTGGGCAGAAAGTAATACGGCGTCGCGGAGGACGCGGGCCTGAGTACCCCACTCGACCGGTGTGACGCGGAAATCTTTCTCGAGCTGGCGGAGCGGCCGCTCGTCGCCCTGAAGGAGGGCCGCCCGGGCCTCGTCATATCTTGGGCGAAAGCGCTGGTAGGGGGTGTTGTCGTCCGGTGGGTCGCTGATTGGCTCGCCGACGCCGATGCGAAAGAGCGGCACTTCGCTCACCATGGCGAGGGGATCACCGCCGAGCGAGCGGACGTATTCCATGCTGCTGGGGAGGAAGAGCCGAGAGGTTTCGGTCTCGCCGCGGTCGAGGAAGAACTCGCGCATGGCAACAGACGTGGGAGTGGTGGAAAAGCCTCGCTGGATACGATGGAAGCCCTTCTCGCCCCTGCGGTCGATGTCGTGATAGCCGAGGCCGGCGTGGAGGAAGAGCGAGGCGAGTTGGCGGCGGAGGTCCGCCGTGCGGTCGGCCCAGGAGGACTCGATGAGCCACCAGGCGCCCTCGGCGAAGGCCATTCCGTGGAGCGAAAGGTGGAGGTGGTAGGGGCCGCCATCGGCAAGGAAAGCGGCGGCGGCGGCGGACTCGGGCCGCGGTTCCGGATCGTCCTCGCCCTGCCCGGGGTAGTTGAACTCGAGATCATCCCCCGGACTTTCGCGAACGGAGGACAAGGCATAGCGGAGGAAGTTCGGTGGGTCCGTGAACCATCGCTCGTTCCGGCGGGCGCCGTCGGGATTGATGTGGGGGATGATGCGCCAGGTGGCGGTTTCAAGCCAATCGGGCCCGGACTGGCCGTAGACAAAGAAAAGGAGCAGTTGCATGGCGGCCATGGGGCCTGCGGGCTCGTCTGCGTGGGCACCTGCCACGATGGAGATCTTGAGGGGCCCCGAACCCGCCTCGACGCCGAAGACCGAGCGGTCCTCCCGGGATGACCCGATCCGCACCAACTCCAGCGGCAGCTCGCGATCTCGCGCCCGCTGCGCGATGACTTCCAGTTCCTCTTCAGCGTAGGGCGACGTGATCACTTGACCGTATTGTCCTCGCGCGGGGCGATTCGCTTGGAGGCAATGACCTCATTCCCGCGACCCACATACTCCACCGCATCGAAGTGGAGCCGGGCGAGGAAAATCCCCCTGCCGGAAAGCAGCTGGTCCGGCTCATAGGACATCGGGTCGGGAAGCGTCTTGTAGTCGAATCCCTTGCCATCGTCGAGGATGTGCCAGACGAGCGTGGCCTGGTCGTGATCGAGGGTGAGGGAGACCCGGACGCGGCGGCCCGCGTGGGCAGGATCGCCCTGCCGCTTGTGCACGAGCGCCATGTAGGCGTCGTGAGACTCAGCCAGGAGGGCGTCCTTCTCCTCGTGGGTGATCTCGAGGTTACCGTGCTCGATCGCGTTGACGATGAGTTCGTGCAGTCCCACCTGGATGCCGAAGCGATCGCTGGCAGGAAGCCAGGGGCGTGTGAGATCCACAAAGAGTTCCACGACGCCGGAGACGTGAGTCAGCTGGTTGGGAATCTCGAGCCTGATGTCAAGCTGCTGGACGAAGCCGAGGGCGGCATCGCGCCGCGCCCGCAGTTGCAATTGGCTGTTGTACTTTGCGAGCAGCTTGCGGAGTTCGGTGATGTCGAGGGGCTTTTGGAGGTAGTTGTCCGCCTTGAGTTCGAGGGCGGCCCGTGCGACCTCCTCGGAACCGAAGCCGGTCATCATGATCACGTAGACGTCGCGGCTTTCGGCGCGGATCCGGCGCAGGACCTCGAGCCCACCGATTCCCGGCAGGTGCAGGTCGCAGAAAACCAGGTGGGGGTCGCGCTCGTGAAAGAGGCTCATCGCCGTATCACCGTCGGACGCGGCAATCACCTCGTGGTTGTCCCGCTGCGCAACCTGGGTCAGGAAGTAGCGAACGGATGGATCGTCTTCGATGACAAGAATGCGCATGCAGCGCCGGTCACTCGCTCAGGTGGACTTGGTCAGGCAGGACGTTCCAGCGGAGAACATGCTGAAGCATGACAGAACATATCGGCATTAAGTCGGATGAGGCGCAACGGGGCAAGCCCACCTTTGCCTTTTCCGTCCAATCGTCACACGGCCTCGCACGCGCCGCGCATTTCACAACTCCCCACGGGTTGGTTCGCACACCCTGTTTCATGCCGGTGGGGACCCGGGCAACGGTCAAGGCGATCACGCCCCGGGACCTTCGGGAAATGGGTGCGCAGATCATTCTCGCGAACACCTTCCATCTTCACCTTCGCCCTGGCGAGGACGTCATCGAACGGCTTGGCGGCCTCCACGGCTTCATGCGTTACAATGGACCCATCCTTACCGATTCCGGCGGCTTCCAGGTTTTTTCCCTCGCCGACCTGCGAAACCTTACCGAGGAGGGTGTCGCCTTTCGTTCGCCGATCGACGGCGCTCCCTGCTTCCTTTCTCCCGAGAAGGCCCTTCGGATCCAGCGCGCCCTCGGCGCCAATATCGTCATGGCCTTCGACGAATGCCCCGGGATCGAAGTTACCGGTGCCGCCCTCCGCGAGAGCACGGAGCGAACCCTGCGATGGCTCGAGCGTTCCCTTTCCGTCCCCCTCCAGGGGCACCAGTGTCTCTTCCCCATCGTCCAGGGGGGCATGGACGCGGCGCTTCGGGTGGACTCCGCCCGGCGCACCCTCGCCACGGCGCCTGATGCGGTTGGTTACGCGGTCGGCGGGCTCGCCGTCGGCGAGGGACGGGACACCACCTACCGCATGCTCGAGGTCTCCCTCGGGGAACTCCCCGAAAACCGGCCCCGCTACCTCATGGGCGTGGGCACTCCCGAGGACCTCGTCTGGGCGGTGGACCGTGGTGTGGATCTGTTCGACTGCGTCCTTCCTACGCGCAACGCCCGCAACGCCCGGGTCTTCACCGCCGAGGGGCACCTGAACCTGCGCAACGCCCGTTATCGGGAGGACCCCCTCCCCATCCAGCCGGGCTGCGACTGCCACGCCTGCCGCGAGGGATTCAGCCGCGCCTACCTCCATCACCTCCACCGCGCCGACGAGATCCTCGCATCAATGCTCGCGTCCTGGCACAATCTGCGGTTCCTCCTCCGCCAGTGCGAGGAGATGCGCACAGCGATCACCGACGGGACCTGGGAGGATTGGAAAAGGCGATTCTTCGCCCCTCGCGAAGGGGTGGGGACGTCCACTGCTGGCTAGGCCTTCACGGAGGCTGCCTGAATCTCCGCAAGGTAGTTGCGGATTTCCGACTCCGGTTCCGGCCGCCTCATCAGGAACCCCTGGACGAAGTCGCAGCCGTACTCCCTTACGCGGGCGAGTTGCTCCTCGTTCTCGATCCCCTCGGCGATGGTCGAAAGGCCGAGGGCGCTCGAGAGGCTGGCGACCGCGGGGAGGATCAGCGCCGACTTGTCCTCCGCCGACAAGGCATCCACAAATGCCCGGTCGATCTTCACCGTGTCGAGCGGCAGCCGGTGCAGATAGTTCAGGGAGGAGTAGCCGGTCCCAAAGTCGTCTATACAGATGGAGACACCCTGGTCGCGCAGTTGCCCGAGGATGGCGATGGAGACCTCCGGATGGGCCATGAGGACGGTTTCGGTGATCTCGAGCTTGAGTGCGCCGGGATTGCACCCGGTGCGCTCGATGATCGTGCGGAGGTCCTCCGCGAGCCCCGTCTGGTTGAGCTGGCGTCCGGAGATATTTACGGCCATGAACCGGCCGTGAATCAGGTCTGGAAACTCCTGTTCCCATCGGCGCAGGGCTGCGCAGGCTTTCTCGAGAACGAGGAGCCCCACCGGCAGGATGACGCCTGTTTCCTCGGCCAGGGCGATGAAGTCCGCGGGGGAGATGCGTCCCCGCTCGGGGTGGTTCCATCGGACGAGAGCCTCGAAGCCGGCCAGCTCCAGCGTGGCCGTGTGGTAGAGCGGCTGGAAGTGGACGTCGAACTCCTGGCGTTCGAGCGCCCGGTGGAGGTCCGACTCGAGATCGAGCAACTCCTGGACATCGTCGCGCATGGAGCGGTCGAAGACGATGTGGCGGGCCCGGCCACCGTCCTTCGCCCGATACATGGCCGTGTCCGCGTCCCGAAGGATTTCTTCAGGCCGCTCGTAGCCGGCGCTGCTGAAGGCGATCCCGATGCTTGCGCTCGTATAGATCTCCTTCCCTTCGACGAGGAAGGGGCGGGCAAGCTCCTTGTGGAGCCGTTCGGCGATCATGCGGGCCTCCCCCGGGAGCCGGAGGTCCTCCACCAGGATCGCGAACTCGTCGCCACCGAGGCGTGCAAACAGGTCGCTCGGCCGGAGGATCCGTTGGAGCCGTTCGGCGATCTCCACCAGCAGGCGGTCGCCCACGAGGTGACCGAGGCTGTCGTTCACGACCTTGAACCGATCAAGGTCGAGGAACAGCACCGCGAAGAGGTAGCCGGGAAGTCGGGCGGAGCGGTTGAGGGCGTGCTCGAGGTGCTCGAGAAAGAGCGAGCGGTTGGCAAGGTTCGTCAGGCTGTCGTGCATCGCCTCGTGGTAGAGGCGTTCCTCGGCGAGGCGCCTCTCGGTCACGTCACGGAGGGATCCGGCGATGCGCACCGGCTGGCCCGTGGGCGAGAAGACCGCCACCCCCCGGCAGACCATCCAACGGTACTGGCCGTCGCCGCACCGGATGCGGTGCTCGCTCTCGAAGTGAGGGGTCTCCTTCGCCAGATGCTCCTGGAGCTTGTGGTCCACCTCGGGACGATCCTCCGGGTGGATGCGGTCGAGCCAGACTTCCGGCGGGGACCAGGCGTCCTCGTCGGTGAGGCCGATCATCTCCTGCCAACGGGGCGAGAAGTACATGGAGTTGGTCTCGAGGTTCCAGTCCCAAAGACCATCGTTGGCGCCCCGTGCGGCGAGGGCATAGCGCTCCTCGCTGACACGAAGGCGGCGGTCCGCCCGCTTGCGGTCCGTCACGTCGTTGGCAATCAGCTGGAGTGCCGGTGCGCCCTCGTACAGGACCGGGATCGCAACAGCCTCGAGGTCGAGGGCCTGGCCATCGCTCCGCACCAGTTGAAAATCCTCGAACTCGGGCCGGAGGACCGGGCTGGAGTTCGCCGCCCGCGCAAGGAACTGCTGCCATCGGTTGAGCGCCCCTTCCGATGGCCACCACTGCACCCGCGACAGGTCGAGTTCCTCGGGGCCGCCCACGCCAAAGAGGCGGTGGCCCGCTCCGTTCAGATAGACAAGGCGGCCGGCCTTCAGCACGGCGATGGCGAGGGGGGCCGCCTCCACGAGTTGGCGGTACCTGCGCTCGCTGATTTCCAAAGCCTCGCGGGCCGCCTCCAGCTCCGTCAGGTCCACATTCAGGCAGTAGAACTCGGGATCTCCCGAGGCGCCGGTCATCTTCAGGAAGTTGCTGAGGACGGTGACGCGGCGGCCGCTCTTGCCGACGATTTCCAGCCGCTCGCTCTGGATCGGCAGGTCGCGGTCCGCCCAGTCGCGAAGCGCTGAACGAAACACCTCGCGGTGCGTCCCCGGCAGGAGGAGCTCCTCAAAGGGGCGCCGCGAGGCCTCCTCCGCTGTATATCCATACAGCTCATGGCTGGCCTTGTTCCAGAAGGTCACGCGCCCCTCGCGATCCATTCCCTGGATGGCGATGTTGGGCATCTGCTCGAAGAGCGTGCGGAAGCGGTTTTCGCTTTCCCGGAGGGCGGCGTTCGAGCGGAGCCGTTCGATTTCCGCGCCTGCCCTGTCGGCCAGCACCTCGAGGTACGGCAGGTAGTCCCTCGGCCGGGGGATTTCCTCGTCGTGCACAATGACCAGCAACCCATGCTTTTGGCCCTGGGAGTTCCAGAGTGGCATGCCCAGGTAGGCCTCCGCACCGAGATCCCTGAGCATCGCGTCGTGGGGGTAGAGCTTGCGGACGCCCCGCGGGTGGACACAAACGCCCCCCGTCAACACCGCCTGACAGGGGGTCCCTTCCAGATCGAACGAGAACGGCGGGAGCAACTCGTCGTTCGCGGCAAACGCGAGGACATTTACGCGGGTTCCCCCGACGATCTCGCCCACCAGCCCGAACCGGGTTCCCACCGCGCGGGTTACCGCCACCACGAGGTTCTCGAAGAACTCCTTCCCGGTCGCCGCGGACGTGCTTTCGTAAAGCGCCTGGGTCATGCGTTCGCGGCGCCGCAACCGGGTCACGTCGCGATAGATCACCGCGTGGGACCCGTCCTCTTGGGAAAGGGGGAACATCCGGGCGGACACGAGCCTTTGGGTCCCATCCGGTCGCACGATGGTCTTTTCCGAGATCGGCCCGAGGCTGCTCGACAAGGTCTCCGTGCGCGACTCCTCCCTCCAGGCCTCCGGCGCCGTTCGCCCCACCAGGTCGCCAACCGACCGGCCGGTGATGAGCGCCATGCCCGGATTCGCCGACACGATGCGATTTTCGCCGTCGAAGAACACGACGCCGTCGGTCATCGATTCGTAGAGTTGCGCCAACACGCGGGGTGTGGGGTGCCAGTCGGAGGCGCTCACGTCGAAACCCGTTTCCAAGGCTGTCTTCAGTCAGTCAGCATCGAAACCGAGTCTGGTCGCTTCAAGCAAGGGTGAAGCGCCGGGTGACCACGCCTGTCGTGAAAAGGAAGGCGAAGAGGATCGCCTGGACGAGGATGATTGTCGCGCCGCTGGGCCAATCGAGATGGATGGAAAGCACGAGGCCGCCGAGGACGCTCGTGCATCCGAAAACCACCGAAAGAACGGTCATGGTGGTGAAGCGACCGGCCACCAGGCGCGCCGTCGCCGCCGGCAGGATGGCGAACGCCCCCACAAGCACCACGCCGACAATCTTGACCGCGAGGATCACCGCGAGGGCAATCGCCACCGCGAGCAGGTCGTCGTCACGGGAAACCGGCAACCGGTCGGCCCGGGCCAACTCTCCGTCGAAGGTGGCATAGGCCCACCGGCCCCACAGACCGCCCCCCCACAGCAGCGCCACCGTCGCCGCCAGCAGACTCCCCGCAAGCCAGGCATCGTTTTCCCCCACGAACAGGATCGAACCGAACAGGTAGGACATCGCGTCCGTGGAGAATCGTGGTGTCAGCGACAGCAGCACAATCCCCACGGCCATGGAGACACTGAGGAGGATCCCGATGATGGTGTCCGCAGCCAGCGGAGTGTGGCGCCGTAGCCACTGGATCGCGAGCGCCGCTGCCACCGTGTAGGGAATGCCCAGCCAGGTGGGATCTGTCAGGCCGGCAAAGATGCCGATGGCGACTCCGCCGAAGGCCGCGTGGCCGAGCCCGCTCGCCAGGAAGGCCATCCGCCGTTGCACCACGAACACTCCGAACAGGCTCGCGGTTGCCGCGATGCACAGTCCCGCGACCAAGGCATGGAGAAGAAAATCGAAGCCCCGGAAGGTTTCCAGCAGGTCACCCATGGTTGCCGATCATCGGATGGGGGTGCCCCGTATGGCCGTAGGCATCGCGGAGGGCCACATCGGTGAGGGTCTCGGCGGCGGGGCCGAATCCCCTGGGGGTGCGCGACAGAATGATCGCGTGGGTGGCGTGGTGCCGGGCGACGGACCAGTCGTGGGTGACCATGATGACGGTGCCTTGGCGTTCACGTTGGAACTGGTCGAGGATGCGATAAAGTTCCCCCTCGCCGGGACGATCCATCCCGGTGGCGGGTTCATCGAGGAGGAGCAGGTCCGGCCGGCGAACGAGCCCCCGGGCGATATAGACACGTTGGAGCTGGCCACCGGACAGCTCCGCAACCGGGCGCCCTGCGAGCATCGGGGCTCCCACGGCCTCGAGCGCCTCCTGCGCCCGACGACGGTCCTCCTTCCCCAGCCGCCACGGCCAGCGTCGGTGCAGCCCGCTTGCCACCAGCTCGATCGCCAGCGCGGGAAAACGCCGGTCCAGCAGCTTCACCTGCGGGACGTAGCTGATACGGTGGGGGTCGCGTGCTTCCACCGGTGCGCCAAAGAGCCGGATCGTTCCCTGCCGTGGCGCGAGCAGCCCCCCCAGGGCCCGCACCAGCGTCGTCTTCCCACCGCCATTTGGGCCCACCCCCCGCCAGCAGCGACTGCCGCCCGAGGCGAAAGGAAACATCGCTCACCGCCACCACCGAGCCGTAGGCCACCTCGAGCCCATCCACCTCCACCGCCATCTCCGCGGTCACGGGGCAAGCGCCTCCGCCAGGGTCCTCGCGTTCAGCACCATCATCGATCGATATCCGGCGAGAGTCCCTTCCTGGCCAAGGGGATCCAGCGTATGCACATCCAGGCCGGCGGATTCCGCGATGGCCTCCGCGGCGGTCGGCGCCAACTGGGGCTCGATAAACAACGCCCGGATTCCATCTGACTCGATGCGATCGAGGATGTCCCGCATCTGCCCGGGTGTCGGTGTACGACCAGGCGCCACCTCGATTGCCCCCGCATACTCGAGCCCATAGCGCGCCAGCATGTAGTTCATCGACGCGTGGAACAGGATGACCGGCTGGCCGCGGACAGGTTCCAGGATTTCCCCCAACTCCGCGTTGAGAGCCTCCATCGAGGTGACGACATCTTGTGCGTTCCCTGTATAGACAGCGGCGTTTGCGGAATCCACCTGCCCGAGCGCCTGCGCCACCGCTGGGGCGAGTGCGGCCATCACCAACGGATCCGTCCAGAAATGCGGATCCATGTGGCCATGGTGATGGTGGTCGTGGTCATGGTGATGATGGTCATGGGCGGTGCAACTGCCGGGAAATGCCTGCTGGAGTTCGGCGGGTACGAGCGGGCCCAGGGCGGTGACTTTGCCGTCGGCAAGTCCCCCCGTCCAGCCGTCGAAGGCGGTGTCCACATGGAACACGTGGTCCGCCTCCCGGACCGCCCGGGCCACCGACGGAGTCGGTTCCCACGAGTGGGGGGAGGACCCGGCGGGGAGGAGCACCCGGACGTCCGCCGCCTCCCCGGCGACAGCGCTGACCAGCGCCCCCACCGGCGGTATGGTCGCGATCAATTTCAGGCTCTCGGGCGGCGGGGGAGGAGTCGATCCGCTCTCGTCAGTCTGGGAGGAGCAGGCAGAAAATAGAAGGAGGGGGAGCAGCAGAAGAAGAGACAGGGCAGGGCGCATGCGCGAAAGTCCATCCGGGGCAAATTGGAAGGACCACGATGAAGGTTTCCGGGTGTGACGGCAAGGGGAATGAGAATTTCTTCTCATCCCCCATCAGCGGTCTGGCTTGCGAAATACTCCTGATATTGCGGAAGGGACTTCTGAATCGCGCGGGCCAGTGCGCCACGGATGGATCCGATCGATTCCTTCTCCGAACGGTTCTGATCGTCGGGGAAGACCCGGTTGGTGAAGAAGACCATGTAGGTACCGCTGAGCCGGTCGAACCAGACGAGGGTGCCGGTGTAGCCGGAGTGGCCAAAGACGGCGGTCTCGGGCGTCTTGTTGAGCGGTGTCAGGTAGGGCTCCACCTCGTAGACGTCGAAGCCGAGGCCACGGTCCTCGCCGATGGAATCGGGAATCTGGTCCTGCGTGGCGGCGGCGAGCACATCGGGGTCGATGATCTGACGGCCATGCCACTTCCCATCCTGGAGGATCATCTCGCACCAGTTGGCGATGTCGGGTGCCGAGGAGAACAGGCCTGCGTTGCCGGGACAGTGGTCCTCGAACCCGTGGTAGTTGGCGAGGGGGTCGTGGACCTCGCCGGCGAGCAGGCTGCCGTCGCCTTTCTCCAGCGTCGGCACCACGCGGTCCATCGCCTGGGAGGGAACCGTATAGAAGGTCGACGTCATCCCCAGAGGCGTATAGACACGATTGCGCAGCAGGTCCTCGAGGCGGATGCCCGACGCGTTCTCGACCACCCGGGCCAGTGTCTGGAAGTTGAGGCAGCTGTAGGTATAGCCTTCCTTGGGGGTGTAGGAGGGCTCGAGGGCCGCGTAGGTGCGGATGAGGGCGTCGGCCGGTGCCTCGTCCTCGGCGCGGGTCTCCTCGACCCGATCGCGGCTCTCGTAGGCCTTGAGCCCGGAGGTGTGTGTCATGAGGTCGTGAATGGTGACCGATTCCTTGCCGTTGCTGCCGAAGCGGGGGATATACGTATCGACCTCGTCGTCGGTGGAAAGCAGCCCATCGCCAAGGAGCAGAAACGCGGCGGTGGCGGTACCGGCGACCTTGCTGACCGAGGCCAGGTCGAAGACCGCATCCGTCGTCATGGGGCGGCTTTCGGGATCGTAGGTAAACCGGCCGTAGGCGCGCTCGAAGCGGAAGCGGCCCGGCTGGCCGACGACAAGGACCGCGCCCGGGTAGACTTCCTCCTCCAGTCCCCGTTCCACGATCTCGTCCAGGGCGTCGAGATCGATTGGTGAACTGGCGGAAGCTTCAAGGGGCATGGCAAGAAGGGCGAGGAGGAGGGGAACAAAGACGCGCATGGATACCGTCCGAATGTGATGAACCAGCCATGGACCATCGAACGGTCCGGTCTGCAACGTCCTTTTCCATGCTTGCGTGGAATCGGTCAAAAGGGAACAAGGAGGGCATTCTCCTCGGCGAGCTTCCATGGTTTCCCCAGTCACTCGCGCCGTCACCCTTGCCATCGCGCCACTTCTGGCCGTAGTTGCCGGCATGGCTCAGGCCCAGACACCGGTCGACTTTGCCCGCACCCAGCCGGTCTTCGAGGACACGCCCGCGCGGATCGTCGACGAGTCGCGATTCGCCAAGGGCGCGCCCCCGGCGCCGGGCATCCCCCTCCGTCCCCCGGATCTCGGGTGGGTCGACGCCACCCTCGGCTCCATGACCCTCGAACAGAAGGTCGGCCAAATGTTCATGGCCAGTCAGTCCGTCGACCGACTGACCCACGTGAACAATTACCACATTGGCGGGTTCATCTTCATCGGCAACGGCCAGGATGCGGCCGACATCGTATCTGTCGTGAATGCGCTGCAGGCCGAGGCCGACATCCCGCTTTGGTTTTCCCTCGACGCGGAGGCGGGCATCGGGGCGCGCGTGGGAAACGCCACCATTTTTCCCATGGCCATGGCCTTTGGCGCGGTGGAGGACCGCTCGCTCATCGAGGATCTCGGCCGCATCACCGCCCGCGAGTCCCAGGCCCTCGGCGTCCAGACCGTCCTCGGCCCGGTCGTCGACGTAAACTCCGAGCCCATTAACCCGATCATCTCCACCCGGTCCTACGGCGATGTGCCTGCCCGCATTGCCGTCTCCGCGGGTCGATTCCTCCAAGGTGCCGCCGCCGAGGGGGCCCTCTGTACCCTCAAGCACTACCCCGGACACGGCGCCACCAAGGGCGACAGTCACAATGCGCTCCCCGGCGTCGACATCCCCCGCGCCGCCATCGAGCAGATTCACATCGGCCCCTATCGCCACCTTATCGCCGATCCCGGGGTGGACCTCGTCATGACCGCCCACGTCTGGTACAGCGACGTCTACCCGGACGCCCCCTTTCCCGCCACTCTGTCGCCCATCTTCAACGACGAGATTCTCCGCGGCGACCTCGGCTTCGAGGGCGTTCTCATCTCCGACGCTTTCGGCATGGCGGGTCTGGCGATTGCCGTTCCCGACGAGACGGAACGCGCCCTCCAGGCCATCGAGTCCGGTGTTGATGTCATCCTGGACACGGGCGACATCGGGACAATGTACAATGGTGTGCTTGCCGCGGTCCAGGCGGGCCGCCTCACTGTCGACCGTATAGACGAGTCCGCCCGCCGCGTGCTGATTGCCAAGAGCCGCGCGGGCCTCCCCGAGCGGGCCACAGTTGACCCCGTCGCCTGGCAGACAGTCCTCAACCATCCGGAACACCGCGCCGCTGTGCGCCGCGTCGCCGAGGCCGCCTTCACCGAAGCACGCAACAACATCGGCGCGCCCGTGATTCAGCCCGGCGACGACGTGCTCCTGCTCACGCTCAGCGCCCAGACACTCATCTTCTATCGCTTCTCTCCCCAGCCCCTCCGGGACGCCCTCGCGAGCCGCGTTGCCAGCCTCGACATGCGCCACGTCAGCCTTTCCGTCAGCACCGCCGAACGCACCGAGACCATTCTCGCCGCCGCCGCCGCCGACAAGGTCATCATCGCCGGCTACGACTGGACGCGAATCTCCTCCTCCAGCCAGGTCGAACTTATCAATGCGCTCAGCACCGCCGACACTCCGGTCACGTACCTCAGTTTCGGCGCCCCATACCACTACCTGCAGATACCGAACGTCGACGCGTTCTTCTGCGGATACGCCACGGTCCCGCAAATGCAGGAGGTCGCGGCGGAGGTGTTGGTTGGCGAGCGCGCCGCGGTCGGCCGTCTTCCCGTCATCGTCGACGGCCTCCCGGTGACCGATTCGACGCACCTCCGGATTTACTGATCGAGAAGGGCTCTGATCTCCCGCGCGTAGAGCTCGTAGGCCTCCCGCGTCAGGTGGAGGCCGTCCCGTGTATACATCCCGGCAAAGAGCCCGTCCCCGTCGACCAGGAGCGGGTGGAGGTCGATCAGCGCGAGGTTCTCGTCGAGGGCCATCTCGCGGAGGCGGTCGTTCCACGAATTCACCGAATCGGTCAGGTGGGCGAAGCGGCCACCCACCGGCGGGCAGGTCGCGATCACCAGCCGCGTGTCCGGCGCGCGTTCCTTGATGCGGGCAACGATTCCGCGGAACTCCGCCACCATGCGTTCCTCTGTCGGGTTTCCATCATCCCCGCGTGCGCGGTCGCCAAGGTCATTGGTCCCCATCATGATCACAGCCATCTCGGGCTGCATGTCGAAGAGCGACAGCTCGAGCCGCCGGCTGAGGCCCTGCGGCTTGATCCCCAGGGTATCGGATGAAATCCCGCGGTTGAACACCCTCCAGTCAGGGAGCAACTCCGCGGGGAACGCCTCGGTCGTCGAGGACCCCAGGAGGGCGATGAGGGGCCGATCGTCCTCCCCAAGGGGGAGCCGGGCATTCTCCTCGGCAAAAAGCGAAAGGCGTTGGAAGTAGTGGCGGGGCCAGCGGTCGTCTTCCGGCCAGGTCTCGGCCATCGCCGCCATGTGAAAGTTCAAGTGCGAGGGCAGGTGTGCGGTCCAGTAGTCCCAGTTGTGGGTGCCGGGCAATTCGCGCCAGATGTGGGGGACGCCAAGTTCCGTGAGGCGCTCGTGGAGTTGGCGGGAATCGAAGATGGCGCCGGTCGCCGTGTCGTCCTCGCCGCAATCGAACATCAGCCGCACATCGGCATCGCGGAAGGTTTCCGCGCGGTCCCACACCGAGTAGTCCTTCCACCGCTCGGGGTAATCCTCCATCGGGCCGAGCCGCGCGGCGACGTCCTCCATGTCGGGATGGTTCGTCAGCTTGAGGATCCCCGAGAGGGAACTCGCGGAGCCAAACCGTTCCGGATACCTGGACGCGAGCATTAGCGCGCCATGCCCCCCCATGCTGAGGCCCATGATTGCCCGTGCCGACCGGTCGCGGATCGTCGGGTAGGTCGCGTCTATATGGTCGACAAGCTCGACCGCAACGTAGCTCTCGTACTGGGATTCGGGCATCTCCGGCGCGTCGAGGTACCAGCTGTCTTCATCGCCGTCCGGAAACACGAGGATCGCACGGTAACGGCTCGCGACCTCGCCTGCATTCCCCTTTTCCGGCCAGTCGATGTGGCTGCCCCACTTGCCGTGCAACACATAAACAACCGGGAATTGCTCGCCGGGCGTGCGGTCTTCCGGCAGGTACACCGAGTAGCTCTTTTGAATCTCCAATACCCGGCTCTCATGGGTGACTTCGATCATTTCGGACATCCCCAAAGAAATCGTCAGGCCCAACACAAAGGAGACCAGGACAGACTGGAGGGCGATTCGCATCCTCATTCGTTCGGTGCTTTCCAGGGACACGTATCAGGTGATCGTGACCCCTCCTTAAGTTGTGGAAAGAGCCGCAACTCTTCCTTGGAAGTAGCAACCCGTTTTCCCGTATTAGGATCTGACTCGCGGTAAGGAAGGAAACCTTCGTCGTGAAATGGCAGGCACTGTTCTTTGTTCTCCCCGTGGCTTTCGTGTTCGCGCTTCAGGTCGCCGTCCCTGTTATCGTGGATGACCATGTTGAATACACCGGCGACGAGTCAGGCGGCAGTTACGCAGCTCCGCTGAGCCACCCCATGGTCGAACACCTCCGCGCGGGTCACTACATGACCATTGGGGCGGACGATCAGGGCGACATTCGCATCCGTCCGGTGGAGGGGACGATCGAGGTGACGGTCCTGCCGCGATTCCTCGAGCGGCTCCAGCCGGACGCCCTGGAGGTCCTCGAGATGCCCGCGGCCACCGAGCACATGTCGATCACCCGCTATCGGACGTGGCTGATGATGCTCCATAGCTACCTGACGGTGAAACCGCCAGCCAAAGCGGGGTAAGGCCGTCTAGCCGAAGCGCTCCTGCAAATCCTCCACATGGCGGCGGACCTTCTCGATGGTCTCTCGCGCCTGGCGGGGGTCGCGCTCCGCAACCGGGAGGTATTGCCTCCAGGCCTTGAGGGCCGCCGGCCCCGGACCGTTCAGCTTCTCCGTCAATGCGGCGTAGTTGTAAAAGGCGCCGCCGAACTCAGGATCCAGCAGCCGCGCATGGGCGAAGGCAAGGCGGGCCCCTTCGTCGTCGCCTTCCTCCGACAGCAAGGAAGCCTGAAACCACAGCCCCTCTGCGGCGCGGGGATCCCGGATCCGGAACATGATCTTGAACAGATGGCCCAACCGGGGGACGTAGGGCATAACGGCGCGGTTACTCGATCGCGCCTTCGACAACTCCCGGATTATAGTCAATCGTCTTGTGATCGGGCTCGTAGGTCACGAACAACTCGTCGTACTCCTCGCCTTCGATCCCCAGGTCCTTGCGCAGCCGGTACCGAAACTGGTTGATCTCGCAATGGGCCCAGCCCTCGTCGTTCATGGCCTGGGCCACGCGCTGATAGCTGCCGGTTTCCTCAAAGATCGCCCGCATGGCCATGTAGCGCTGCTCGGCGATAAAGCACCGGTCGCGGCGAATGGTGGCACATGAAGTGCCCAGAACGGCCACAGTCATCAGGAGGGGCAGAAGGTAGCGCACGCGGGGGGCTCCTGGCATGTCGGATGGGGGAATCGCTAATTCCCTTGGCCTGAAGCGTCAACCTGCGTGAGGACATCGAGGCAAGGGGAGTTCCCACCGCACGCCATGTCGCTTTCCAGCTTCGCCGTCAACGCGCCTGTCAAGGTCTCGATGATCTTCCTCGGGGTCCTGCTGCTTGGGTGGATTTCCCTCTCGCGGCTGCCGACCAACCTTTTTCCGGACATTCGGGCGCCCAAAGTCACCGTCACCGTCACGACAAATGGCCTCAGCCCCGGCGAGGTCGAGCGGCGCATCAACGAGGTCATCGAGCGGTCCCTTTACTCGATTCGCGGTGTCCTCGACGTCCAGTCGATCGCCCGCGCGGACACAGCGGTTATCGTCGTCAACTTCACTTGGGACTCGAACCTCGACTATGCGTTCCTCGAGGTAAAGAAGGCGGCGTCGGATCTCGAGCGGGATCGTTCCGACGAGATCGAATCGATCTCGGTCCTGCGCTATGATCCGAACGCCATGCCGGTGGTGACGGCGGCCCTCCGGGCACCCGAGAGCATCGATCTGGAGGACGTCTACAAGACCGCGGAGCGCACGCTCAAGCCGCGCTTCGAGCGACTCGAGGGAGTCGCCAATGTCGTGGTAACCGGCGGCCTCGAGCGCGAGATCCGCATCGATCTCGACGAACCGCTGCTCCTCGCCTACGATCTCAACGTCAGCACCGTCGTCTCGGCGATCCAGAACGACAATTCGGACGCGACCGGTGGCTGGGTCGAGGAAGGGCCGCGGCGCTACCTTTTGAAAGCCGCCGGGGAGTTCCGCAACATCGACGACGTCCGACGGGTGGTGGTCACAAGGCGAGGGAATTCGCCAATCCTTCTGGGCGACGTTGCCAACGTTTACTTCGCGCCGCGGGAGCCGAAGTCGCTCGTCTATCTAGATGGGGAGGCGGCCGTCGCCCTCGCCTTCTACCGCAGCCCGGAAAGCAACACCGTCGCCGTCGCCGAAGCCATTCGGGCGGAAATCGAGAACTCTGCCCGTGTCCTTCCGGATACCTGGCAGATGACGGTTGCCAACGACCAATCGACCTTCATCAGCGCCGCCATCCGCGAGGTCCGCAACAATGCCATCATCGGCGGTGTCCTCGCCATCGTGGTGATCCTCCTCTTCCTTCGCGACATCATCAGCACGCTGATTGTGGCGATCGCGATCCCGATCTCCATCGTGGCCACCTTCAACCTGATGTATTTCCAAGGCTTGTCGCTCAACCTGATGACGTTGGGGGGGCTCGCGCTGGGGACGGGTATGCTCGTCGACAACGCGATTGTGGTACTCGAGAATATTTATCGCCTTTTGCAGACAGGAAGGGACCGGCGCGAGGCGGCCCGTCTCGGCGTGCGTGAGGTCGGCGGGGCCCTCGTTGCCTCGACGCTGACCACCGTCGCCGTCTTCCTGCCCATCGTCTTCGTGCGCGGCGTGGCAGGACTGCTTTTCCAGGAGCAGGCCCTCACCGTCGCCTACTCGCTCCTCGGCTCGCTCGTCGTCGCCCTGCTGCTGATTCCCATGTTGTGTGCGTTCTTCCTTAACCGGCGGGGAACAATGATCTCGCCGGGCGAATCCTTCGACGTTCCACGAAACCCTTACACGATGATCCTTCGGCTCGCCCTGCGGCTACGTCTCTTGGTCGTGTTGGCTGCGGCCGGTTCCCTATATCTCGTGTATGTCTTTGTGCGGGATATTCCCCAGGAGTTCCTCCCGGCGACGGAATCGGACCAGGTCGCTGTCCGGGTTGTTCTTCCAAACGGCACGCCTATCGAGGCCACCGATGATCTGGTCCAATCGATCAACGGGCAACTCCGGCGTTTTGAACCCGCCCTCGAGTCGGTCCTCTCCCGCGTGGGTGAGCCCGAGGGGGTTGTTAATCCCAACACCCAGGATCCCGACGGCCCGAACACCGCCGACATCTTCGTCCGGCTCTTCAGTGGCGACGAGCCGACGACCGCAATCATCGAGCAGGGGCTGGTCGGCTTCTCCTCCTCCGACCTCATTGCAGGGTTGAAGCCGATCCTGGACCGCGTGCCGGACGCGAAGGTGGAGTTTCGATCGAACGAGGGGACGCTGATGGACCTGGTGGGTTCCGCCCGTGCCCCGCTCATTTTGGAGATCAGCGGCCCCGAGCTGACGACCCTCAAGGGGCTGGCGGAGGAGGCCCAACGCCGCCTGTCCTCCCTTCCCGAGCTTCGAAACGTCCGGACGAACATCCTCGAGGGGGCGCCCGAGGTCATGATTCGGCTGGACAAGGCCCAGTTGTCCCGCCTCGGGCTCGACGTGAGCGGCGTCGGCGGTATTCTCCGCCAGCGCATCGAAGGCGAGGTCGCGTCCCAGATCACCCAGGAGGCGGGCGACGTGGACTTGCGCGTTCAGGTTGATTACGGACGTGAGTCGCTCGATACCCTTCGAAATATTCTCATCAAGTCGAGCACCGGCGCGCTGATTCGGCTCGAGGCGGTGGCGGAGTTCGAGATCGTGCGCGCCCCGCGCGAGATCGTCCGCCGTGGCCAGGAACGCGTCGCTTTCGTCCTGGCGGACCTCGCCCCGGGCCTGCGTCTCTCCGAGGGCATCGCCGCAGCCCAGGCCTCCGTCGACGACCTCCCCCTCCCACCCCGCTATCTCCTTCGCTTCACCGGAGAGGAGGAGCAGCGCCGTGATGCCTTTGGCGACCTCGCCTTTGCCCTTCTCCTCAGCATCGCCCTCGTCTATATGGTGATGGCCTCGATCTTCGAGAGCTTCATCCAGCCGTTGCTCATCATGCTGACGATTCCCCTCGCGGGGCTCGGTGTCGTTGCCGCGCTGCTTTCCACCGGCCAGACGTTTAATGTCATGTCGATCATCGGTATTGTGATGTTGGGCGGGATCGTGGTGAACAACGCAATCGTGCTCCTGGATTGCGTGAACCAGGTGCGCAGTTCCGCTCGCGAGGCGGGGGTCGGGATCGACCCCACCGACAGCCTTGTGCTGGGCTGCAACCGCCGGTTCCGGCCGGTGCTGATGACGACGACAACGACGGTCTTTGGATTGCTGCCAATGGCGATCGGGTTCGGCGACGGGGCGGAACTGCGCCAGGCGATGGCCATCACCGTTCTTGGCGGTCTGATCTCCTCAACGGTGCTAACGCTGGTGATCATCCCCGTTTGCCAAAGCTACCTCGATTCAGCCACCCAGCTGCTGGGCCGGTTGTTCCGGACGGCGGTTTCGGCAGCCCCCCCGGAGCCTTCCCTCGCCCCCGCAAAACGCTGAGAATCAACCCTTTCCGTCATTTCGGCTTGCGGCGTCTCTTAGCCCGACTGTCAACTCCGTACACATCGGCTCATAATTGACTTCGTCACGGGATTCTGCCCCATGGTCAAGGCAGACATCGTAAAGCGGCTGGCCAACAGCCTCTTTATGAAGGACAAGGACGCGCTGTTCGTCGTCGATTCCATACTCGACAGCATGAAGCATATCATCTTGACGGAGGGGCGCCTGGAGATTCGGGACTTTGGCGTTTTTCAGGTGAAGGAGCGCAAGCCCCGCATCGGCCGGAACCCCAAGAACAAAGTCGCCTACCCGATCCCGCCACACAAGGTCGTCACCTTCAAATCCGGCAAGGAGTTGAAGGACTTGCAACACGTCACCGCGGACGGCGATGGCGATGACGACGCGGAGGACGCCTGAACGGGGCTAGCGAGACCGCAACCGCCGCACCAGCTCCGCCAGCCGCACCCACCCATCCTGGTCCCCAACCAACGACGAGGCATTGACCAGCAGCACCCCTCCGACGTCTTCGAGGCTCCTCTCCATCGCCCGGTCCCACCCCTCGGCACCCAGGTCCACCGCCGCCCAGATGCTTCCGCTCGGTCGCACCCGCCTCGCCGCGGCAAGGCTGCCTTCGACGGATGCCCACCATGCGTAGCCAGCTTCCTCCGCCTCTGCGGCCGTCGTGAATCGCGGCTCCCAGAAGCCCAGAGCCACCGCATCCACCAGATGCCCGGAGGCGGTGATGCCATAGTCGCGTGGGAGCCAGGGGAAGTCCGCCGCGAGATCGGCTTGGGGCAGGGCCCAGTTAAAGCCCTCACGCTGGTGGAAGGTATAGGGCGCATCAACGAGCAGCACTAGGCCCGGCGGCGCCCCGGACGGATGCGCCAATAGGGTCGCCTCCCGCACCCGCATCAGCCAGGTCCTGAGCAACGCCGCCCGCCACGCGGTCCACGCGGGCCACAGCGGCCCGGCCCCTTCGCCCCCTACAGGATGGAGCCGGGGGGCGGTGCCGAACACGTCCGCCGGCCACGAGCGAACGGATCGCCCCGACCAGGCAGCAAAATCCCGACGCGCGCCCGCCCCGGCATCCGAGGCCAAATCCCCAAAACCAGCGTTGGCCAGCACCAGCATATCCACCCCGGGATCGCGGAGTACCTCGCGGATGAGGGCGAGGGCCCGCCGTCTTGCCTCGTCCGAGGCGGGGGAGTACCACCGCACCCCGTCTGTCGTGGGAGGAGCGACCTCGTAGCCGTCTTCCGTCCAGATCGCGGACTGCCGGAGGTGCTCGCCGGGGGCATCGGGCGGTGCCAGCCAGGGGGAGACGACGGCGGCCAGGAAAACCCCGGCCTCGCGGGCGTCCGCATACTTTTCCAAGCGGGGTGCAACCATCGTCCGTCCGTCCCCATCCTGCACCTCCACGGCAAGGTGGGTAATCCCCGCGACTCGCGCTGCGCGATAGAGTGCCTGTCGCATGGCAGGGTCGTTGGTCTGGGGGCCGAGGGTCTCCTCGTTGATCCAGAGCACAGCGGGCGTATCGACGAGGGAGGGCGGCCGGGCGGCCGGTTCCGGGCCCAACGGGGCGACCGTCCTGCAGCCTGTGAGGCACGCGACGGTCACCGCCGCCAGCAGCCAGCGCCCCGTCATGGCGTCCCGTCGTCGTCTGTCGCCGAGGAGACACGCATGAGGCTGCCCTTGAGGGCGACGGCGAAGCTCGGGGCGAAGGTTTCCGCCTCCCGGGTTTCCTTGGGTGCCTTCCACTCGATCACTGCGGTCTCGCTCCCTTCGCCAGGAATCTCGTCCACGAGCACCTCGCCGATGAACGTCTCGTCGTTCTGCTCCGGAGCGGAGTAGAAGTAGACGGCAACGCGCCGGGCGGGGGTCTGGCCGAGATTTCGGACGGTCCCCCGGAGCACCACCGTGCCCGGGTCGCGACCTGGCTCGGCGACGAGACCTCCGAGGGCCAGGCGGCTCTTGGTGCGGACCTTCATCGGGATGAACGCCCTTTGGTTGGATCGGTCACGATCCGGCCGCTGGAGCTTCGGGTCGATCTCGAGGGCAATCTCGTACTCCCCCGCATTGTCCACTGGGTCCCACCGAAGGGTGACAAGGCGCGATTCGCCAGGTAGCAACGGGGCGATGGTGGTGGCCTGGCGGGCGGTAAGGTCCCGGAGGGTGCGCCGCCCGCCGCCGTCGTCGCGAAAAAGCGTCGCGTCCACCGGCTCGGAAATCGTCTCCCCACGGTTCTCGACCACCGCGTCGACGAACACCGTCACGCCATCGCTGTGGGGCTGCGGTCGCGTGGTGATCTCGCCGGTGAGAGCCACATCGGGAAGTCGCGACCGCTCGAAAACCGGGATCGATTCGCTCACGAGGGCGGATTGCCTGTCCGACGACCAGCCGCCCTCGAACTCCACAACCGCGGTCCGTAACGTTTCCCGGTCAACCTCGCCCGCAACGGAGATCGATCGCGACACACCGCTCATCAGCTGCACCGGGCCAAAGGTCTGGGTTCCTTTCATCTCGCCGTCGACAATCAGGCGCAGCGTCCCGGTGGTGTCGAGGGTCTCCGGTGAGATGTTGGCCACATGGATTTCTCCCCGGGCCCGGCGGCCTTCCACCGCGGGAAGAACCAGCGAGGGTCGACTCTTGTCGACGACCAGGCCGCCCCCATCGTCCGTGACCACGGCATGGGTCGTGGCGCGTCGGCTCGGCAGCTGCGCACCAAGAAAGACCCCGCTGTCCGAGGGGAGTTCGTGCGTGATGGTGAACAGGCCGGCGGAGGTCGGGGACCAGGCGAACCGTTCAAGCAAGGCGGTTCGCGGGCCCACGCGAACTGGGCGCTCATCCGTATAGACGGTGTTTCCATTCCCGTCGCGCACCGTCGTCACAAGGCGGTCCGCCGCCGGACGACCATCGTCATTCTGGAGGAGGACGGAGACCTCGACGGGTTGGCCGGCCAGTTGGATTGTCCCCCCGATAACGTTCACTTCCCGGATCAGCAGGGGAACCGCCCCGGCGTCGGGATCCGGCAGCGCTTCGGCCCCGTCGCCCACCGGCGCGGGTGGGAACCGCAGGGTTGGATCCCCAAGCAGTAGAAACATCCGCGAGTGGTCGTCCGGGCCAATCTCCGCCTGATAGGCCAGGCGGACCAACTCCGCCAGGACGCCATGATGGCGCACGCCGAGGAGCGAACGCGCCCGGTAAAACGCATCGGCGAGGACACTGTGACGGGTGACGTACCCCGGGCCGGAGGGCATGAAGCAGGCCACCGCACCGGACCCTTCGTGCCGGAGGAAGTCTTCCGCCAACGAGATGTTCCAGGGCTCGAGCGGATAATCGATCACCGCGTTGTTGCAGGTGAACGAGGCGACGAAGGAGAGGCGCCCGTTCGGTTCGAGACGGATCAGGTCGCTGTTGGGCGTGCCGCCCCCAAACCAGAACCGATGATTGCTCCAAAGGTTCGGCGCCCCGTGGCCGAAGAAGGCCACGGTTCCGGTACCCTCATTGAAAGCGGACTCGATGGCCGCGGTCATGAGGGGACTAACCTTGGAATCCTCCACGCGCCGGATGCGGTCCGGCGGGAGATAGTAGTTGTCCTCCCAGGGAAAGGAATCGGCAAGGAGCACCTCGTGGGGCGCGCCGGGTTGGAGGTTCTCGATGATTCCCGGTTCGAGGGCGGGAGCGAATTCGCGCGTGTCGAAGATGGTAAGGATGCGCTGGGGCCAGGATGCCGGGACATCCTGGCCTTGTCTATACATGAGGACGTTCGCCGCCGCCGCCCGCGCGTCCTCCACGGAATGGGCGGAGATCCGCCCGACCACAAGGTCTGCCACCTCGTCCTCGCCCACGAGCCAGCTGTAGACAGAGTCGGTGGAGAACTGGTCGCCGGAGGCGCTCAGGGTGGATTCCACGAGGGGGATCGGGATGTCGTTGGGGAGGCCAAGGCGCGCCACGTCGCGGCCGTCGCTCGTTGCATCACCCAGCAGCAGGACCGCCTCCGGGCGCCGGCCCGTCCAGTCGTTCACGGCGAAGGCCAGATAGTTCCGGATCCCCTCCCAGGACGTCTCGCCGTGGGAAAAGGAGGCATAGACGGAGTCGACGGGAGTGCTCGCCACAACATATCCGTCTGTCTCCATGGAGGCTGCAAGCTCCCTGGCGACTTCCTCGAAACGCGGATGATAGAGGACGATGGCGTCGGCACCGCGGTTGGGATCGTCGAGGGAAAGATAGGCGGCCGGGATGGGGGATGGTGCGCGGTCGATACGGCGGGTCTCGGCGGCAAGCCACACGCCAGCGGGATCGAGAGTTCCCGCGAGGACGAGGCGCCCCCGTTCGACCTCGGCAGGAAAGCGCGCGGGAAGGTCCGGGTTGGTCAGGTCCAGCGCGAGGACTTCCCCCCGCAGCCCCGTCAGCGCGAGAGCCTGCGCGCCCCGGTATTCCGGATTTCGCCGCCCTTCAAGGCGTACCACTCCATCCTTCGCCTGGAGGATGCCGGCGTATTCGATCTCGGCATGGTCCAGATAGACGCGGCCACGCGCGCCATCGGAAGACTCCGCGGCCGTGCCCCCAATCCGAAGCTGCAGGCTGTTGCGGGCGGCGCGGAGGATCGCCGTCGGCAGGTCCACCGTATAGACGGTCTCCCGTGGCAGGAGCTGCAACTCCTCCAGTGTTTGCCCATTAAGCGTCGGCGCGAGCGTGGCTCCCCCGGGGGGTGGCTGTTCGTAATGCAGCGTGATGGTTGCTGTGGTGGTGGCGTCGCCGTCGCGGGGGACAAAGCCCGGCAGGTCGAACTCCACATTGACCGGCTCGAGCGGCGCCAGCGCCTTCCAAAGCCAGCGCATGTTGCGGATGGAAAGAAAGGCGCCGAGTTCCTTGAGGAATTCGTTGTCTTCTTCGAGGAGCACGGCGCGGCGGGCAAAAGCCGTGGGCGCGGGCGCCTCGTTGACGGGAGGAGCGACCCATGGCTCCGGACCTCCGCCTCCCGCCCGGCCCCCGAGGTAGTACACCCGGACCCGGGTCTCCGGGGAATCGTTGGCCTGAGCGTGGAAGACAAGCCGTGCCCCGTCGCCAAAGCCACCCTCCATCTCTCCCACACGAAACAGCGGAACACGGGTGCCGCGGGAGTAGAGGACAAGGTTGGCAGGGTCGATGGCGTCCGGGTCCAGGCCGGCCTCTGTCAGCCACGCAGCATCGATCGCCACGAGGCCGTCCTGTTCGATGCCGAGGCGCTGCCAGGGGATCAGTGGAGAGTCTTCCGGCCGCGGCTGCCATTGTGTGGGGCCTGGAAACGGATTGGGAGGCGGCGGCCTGAGGTGCGGGCGCCATGCCTCGGGGGAGGGGGCCGCAACGAGTCGCGACGCGATCCTTGGAAACAGGCGGTCGCCTAGCACAGGAGGGGTTAGGATCGTCTCGTTCGACGGGACGGGGTCATGCCTCACATGGATCGTGTAGGAGGCGTATTCGAAGGACTCGTTGCCGACCGTAATGGAGCGGCGGGAGTCGACCGACAGTTTGGCAAGTGGCAGAGAGCGGAGCCAACCCATGGGCTCCAGGGTGACCGCGCGGCGGAAAGGGACGAGAACCGAGGGGATGAGGGCCTCGCCGTCCTCGATCGCAGGGCGCTCCTCGCCGGTCAGGCGATGGCGGAGAACAAGTTCACGAACCTCAAAGTCCAGTTCGCCCGGCGGGGCCGGAAAAACGAAGGTCTCCTTTTCCCGGTGCCGTGGGTCGAGCGCCTTGCGGATTTCGATCGAGGTGGGTGTCACCCGGACGAAGTCCGCTGGCGAAAGAACCGTCAGCGCGGGCCGTCCCTCGAACAGCGGCTCCGGGGGCGGCGCAACCACCGTCGTCCGGCGACAACCGGCGAGCAGGGCCACAAGGACAAGAGGTAGGAGCAGGAGGAGACGCGTCATACGCATGGCCGGAGAGTATAGGGCGGTGCTACCGCAGTGACCGCAAGCGCCAACGTAAGGGCTCATCGCGTCTCAGAAGACACACGGTGAACGGCTGGGGTTTATCCGCGGGGGAGCGATCAGGCGGTCGAAAGCATGTCCATCGAGCGGGAGACTTTCTCGATAGCTTCCAGGGCCTGCTCGAGCTGGGCACGCGCATGGGTCGCCATGACGCTGAGCCGGATCAGCGACCGGGTGGAGGGCGTCGCCGGAGGGACGACCGGGTTGACGAACACACCCGCATCATGGAGTGCCCGCCAGAAACGGAAGCAGTCCTCGACGGATCCAATAACCAGAGGAATGATCGGCGACTGGGAGGCACCGGTATCGAGCCCCATCCCCTTGAGTTCGTGATGAAGAAACCGGGTATTTTCCCAGAGACGCTGGATACGTTCGGGCTCGCTGATCATGATTTCAATGGCGGCCCGGGCGGCGGCGACACAGGCGGGGGCCATCGAGGCGGAGAAAATCAACGCGCGGGCGTGGTGCTTCAGATAGTCGATCACGTCGCGGTCGGCGGCGACGAACCCGCCGATGGAGGCGAGGGACTTTGAGAAGGTCCCCCCGATCAAGTCCACCTGATCGCTGAGGCCAAAGTGATCCGCCGTGCCGTTGCCGGTCCGACCGAGAACGCCGATCGAATGCGCGTCGTCGACGAGGATCGCCGCCCGGTGCTTTTGGGCCACCTCCACAATCTCCGGAAGGCAGACGATGTCTCCCTCCATCGAGTAGACGCCGTCCACGACCACCATCTTCCCGCCGGAGGGGGCCTTCGCCATCATACGGTCCAAATCCTGGGCATCATTGTGCTGAAACTTGTGGACCTTGCCAAAGCCCAGGCGCGCTGCATCCACGATCGACGCGTGGTCCGTCCGATCGATAAAGAGGTGGTCCTCCCGGGAGGCCAGCGCGGCAATGGCTCCAAGGTTTGCCTGGTAGCCGGTTGTGAAGACAAGGGCGGCATCCTTTTCCATCAGGTCCGCGATCATCTCCTCCAGCTCGACGTGGATGCTCAGGGTACCGTTCAGGAACCGGGACCCGGCACAGCCGCTCCCGTACTCGTCGACGGCCCGCTTCGTGGCTTCCTTGATGCGCGGATCGTTCGTCAGGCCGAGGTAGCTGTTCGACCCCATCATGAGCATTGGCCGACCATCGATGACGACCTCGGTGTCCTGGGCCGATTCGATCGTGCGGAAGTACGGATACAGGCCGAGCGACCGCATCTCCTCCGCCCGGGTGAAACGGGCGCACTTCTCCAGAATCGGCGAGGTCGCCGCAGACTTTCCAACGGCTGCCGGGGTTACTTCGCCCTCCCAACGGGAATCGATAAACGAGGATCCGTTGTCGTTGGTCCCGTTGAGAATCTGACTCATGAAAAAACAACCTTGTGGGTGGATTCGCCGGTTCGTTCAGCGGGGGTCGCCAGCGATCGGGTCTCTGCTTCGGTAAAACTCCACAACAGCGTTCCCTCTGAATCCAGCGACTTTGCGTCACTGTCAAACCCTAACTGGTGCATCTTGGCCCAATGCGGTCTTGGTGGATACGCCGTGCACATTGGTCTCTCCCTACAGCCAACGAACCCAATGATGCAAGGTTTCCCGGCAGGGATCCGAATCAGGGGGTTGAGGAGGAGAGGATGGCCGGGCGCCAATTGTATCTCTCAACGCCTCACTTGCCCTCGCCCCGACCATGCGGGGAAACGTGACGCCCATGATGAGTGATGCCCACAGCCTCGTGCAACGCCCTCCCGACCGGGCAGCGCTGGTTGTCCTCGGGGCCGACAGCCCCCAGCTCCGTGCCGCCCCCCAGTGGTTCCTTCATCGCCTCGGCATCCGTGCAAAGTTGCCGATCCCGTTGCATGCGGGGCGCCCCGATGGACTCGGGGCACTTGGCGACCTTGCTTCCGACGTCGATCGCCTTAAATGCCCGATTTCCGATGCGATTGTTGAACTTCAAGGTGAGGGAGATCCAACGCAGATAACCGTTCTGGTGCAGGCGCGCCCCTCCGCCGGCGGGACCTTCGACCGACGCGCCGCCGTGGAAATGTTGTTGGACGACGTCACCGATGTCGTCCGGGAACGCCGCCGTGCCCTTGGCGTGGGGTCCTTCCATGGCCTTGTCGGGCGCTCTTTCGCGATGATCGAGGTTTATCAGAAGATCGCCACCTACGGCCCCACGGAGGCGCCGATCCTCATCACCGGCGAGACGGGGACGGGAAAGGAACTGGTCGCCCGTGCCCTCCACGAGCGGTCCGCCCGCGCCGGCGGGCCCTTCGTCGCCGTCAACTGCAGTGCGCTTACTTCGGAACTCTTCGAAAGCGAACTGTTCGGCCACGAAAAGGGATCCTTCACCGGTGCCTATCGCCAGCACAAGGGGCGCTTCGAGCGGGCTGACGGAGGGACGTTGTTCCTCGACGAAATCGGGGACATGCCGCTGATGAGTCAGGCGAAGATGCTGCGGACTCTTGAGGAAGGGGTGATCGAGCGAGTCGGCGGCGAGGCCGAGCGCCATGTAGACGTTCGCGTCGTCGCCGCGACCAACGTCGCCCTCGAACAGGCGGTCACCATTCGGCGTTTTCGCGCAGACCTCTATCACCGCATTTCGGTTCTGCGGGTGCATGTGCCCCCCTTGCGCGAGCGGACCGACGACATCCCCCTGCTGGTCGATCACTTCCTCGCGACCTTCAACCGTCGCTACAACAAGACCATCCGCCGTGTCACACCCGAGGCGCTGCGGATTCTGTCCGAGTACTACTGGCCGGGTAACATCCGCGAGTTGCGCAATGTCATCGAGAGACTGGTTGTCGAGGCAAACTCCGACGCGATCGGGGGGCAGGCCTTGCGCGGCTGGCTCCGCGAGCGTGAGTACCTCATGCCGGGTGCCTGGAACGCGGATTCCGCCGACACCCCCCGCCGGCCGATTTACACCTCCGGGCCCGATGAGGAAGAACTTGGCCCCGCGCTTTCCGGTTCACCCCGGTTTGGCAACGCGTTCTGGGGGACTGTCGCCGGGGCCCCGCCGCTGTTCTCCAAACCGGCGGAAATCGGCACCGATCCCGCCACGTCTCCGCGGACGACCCAGGAGACCAATCCTGAGGAAACCGTCGACCTCACCGTCGAGACAATCCGCACGGCCTATCGCAACGCCTCCGGCAACCTGACGAAGGCCGCCCGTCTCCTGGGGGTGCACAAGGCGACGCTTTACCGTCATATGAAGCGCCTCGGCCTCACGCGCGAGGCGCTCGAGGAGGAAGCGACGTGAGCAGCTATTCGGCGGGGGAGCGTGAGCTGGTTGAATTGCTGGAAAACTCCGCAGGCCAATGGACCCTTGTTCTGCTTGGCGAGCCCTGGCACCCGGGCACCGGCACGATGTCGCAGCGCCTGCGCGAGCACGGCCGAGCCATGGAGGCGCGTCTCATCGAGCTCCCGCTTGCGTCGTACAGCGACTGGGCGCGCGGGCATGGTGTCGTGGCCGTACCGACAACGCTGGTCTTTCGAGGACCCCGTCTTGTTGGCCGCATCCCCGGTATTCTTGAGGAGCAGGAGGTCGGAGACATCCTGGCGCGGTTCGCTCTCGAATCCAGCTGAGCGAGCCGATCCCCTTCAACTCTCCGCGGAAGCAGAAAAGGGGGGCGACATCGCCGCCGCCCCCCTCCTCGCGCCACGATCAGGATGGCTTGTCTGTCAGCTGACTGCGACGGTGATCTTGCGGGGCTTCGCCTCTTCGGCGAAGGGAAGGCTGACGTTGAGGACGCCATTGCGATACGCGGCGGCGACACGGGACTGGTCGATCTTGCGACCGAGGCGGAACTGGCGGAAATAGCCAACAGGCCGGTGTTCGCGATACAGGTAGTCCTCGTCTACGGTGGCCTTGGCGGGAGTGCCGCGCAAAGTCAGCACGTCGTTCTCGACCGACAGCTCCACGTGATCCTGCTCAAGGCCGGGCATGTCGGCGGCGATATAGAGACCGTCTTCCTTCTCATAGATGTCGACGGCGGGGCTGACGTAGCGCTCGGGCTCGTGGGTCTGCTCGGTCCGTTCGGCGATGGCGGTGTTCTGTTCGTTCGTCGTGGGGACGGTGTTCTCTGGCATGGGTCTGTCTACTTTGGTCGGGTTGATGGTGGAGGGGTTCATGGTTCAGGCGACGGCTACGGTGATCTGGCGGGGCTTGGCCTTCTCGGCCTTGGACAGGTGAACCCGAAGGACGCCGTTTTTGTACTCGGCGGAGACTTTGGACTCGTCGATTTCGACAGGAAGCGTCAGCGTGCGAACGAATTTGCCGGCGGCACGCTCGGAACGATGGACGTTTTCCCGCGCCACCTCCGAGGGGATGCCCGTCTTTTCGCCGCTGATCGTCAGTTGGTTGCGCTCGACGCTGACGTCGAGGCTTTCAGGGTTCAGACCCGGAGCGACCGCCTCCACATGGAGAGCGTCGTTATCGCCGGTCATGTTCAGCAGCGGGTAGCTGCGGGGGTTTTGCCCGGGCAGAAAGCCGAGCGGGTTGCGGGAGCCACGGCGGACCGCGTCGAGGGCACGGTCGATATCGCGGCGGAGGGCGTCGAACTCGGTGAAGGGATCGAACTGGAACATGGTCGTTCCTCCGGTTGGGGATGCGCCCACTCGGGGCGTTGCAGTCGCCAAAGGAGAAGTCAAAATGCCTGCCAGCACTGGGGCGGTGATTCGCGTCGCAATCGGCTGATAAAGCGTCGCAGAGGAGCGATTCGCACCGCTTCGACGTCGCAGGCGGACGTCGCAATGCCGCCCTGAAGAGCAACGGAAGGCCCCACCTTCTTTTCAGATGAATATGGCACGCATCTATCTTTAAGGAAGGCAGCCGCAGAAGGCGGCCCATGTCTGATGACGAGGTGACAACAGCGATGCTTTACTTTGCCGGTCTTGGAATCCTGCTGATTTTCAGCCTTTGGGCGCAGTGGTCGGTAAAGTCTGCTTACGGCAAGTATTCGAAGATACGGGGGAGCAGCGGCCTGACAGGAGCAGAGGCGGCCCGGGAAATGTTGAGTCGTGCCGGCATTGCCAATGTTGGAATCGAGGCGACCCGTGGCATGCTGACGGACCACTACGACCCTCGCAAGAAGGTCATCCGCCTTTCGGAGGGCGTCTACAACTCGTCGAGCCTCGCCGCGGTTGGAATCGCCTGCCACGAGGCGGGACACGCGGTGCAGGACGCCCGCAACTATACTCCGCTCGTGATCCGCAACGCCGCGGTACCGATGGCGAGCTTCGGCTCGAACACCGCCTTCATCCTGATTTTCGTCGGCCTGCTGTTGAACTCGCTCGGGATGGCGGTGATCGGCCTCGTGCTGTTTGCAGGCGTGGTGTTCTTCCAGTTGGTAAACCTGCCGGTGGAGTTCAACGCTTCGGCGCGCGCCAAGGAAGCCCTGGTAAATTACGGGATCGTATCGCCCGGTCGGGAAGCCGAAGGCGTCTCGAGCGTGCTGAACGCCGCCGCGATGACTTACGTTGCCGCGACCGCGACCGCGGTGTTCCAGCTCCTGTACTTTCTCATGATCGTTCTCAACCGGCGCTGAAGCGGGGTGGATCGCACCTTGACAGACACCCGGCTTCCTGACTGAATCGAATCTGCATCAGGAGCGAGCCCCCTCAACCGGGGCTCCGGCAACCGGACGAGGCAACACGGTGCCAAGGGCATTTTGCCCGATGTGCGGAGGCAACACCTCCGAATCGCCTCCCTCCCGCCGCCCAAGATCGCTCGCCCCGATGCGCCATTCATCGGGGCATTTTTAGTGGCCTCGAGTGCAAGAAGGTGATGTAAGTTGCAAATGCCACGAGATCTCTCCTTCGAGGGGACTCCGTTCCTCGTGAACGACGGGGGGCCACTCAGTGACGACGTTATTCTGCTGCCCAGTGGATTTGGTCGGGAGGTCCTGCTGGAGGTTGCTCGCCGCCGGGCCACCGCGTGCGGAGACGACGTTTTCCTCCACACCGGTGGGGAACGGCTCCGTGTCTCCCCCAATCCGGCCCTTCCTCCTCAGGCGACGACGGACTTCCGCGAGAAGGCTTACTACGCCGTCTTGCCGACAAGCATCGCCGGCGTGACGGAGACGGACGAGGTGTGGGACCGAGCCCGTTATTTCACCGCCTGGCACGCCGCGGAAAAAGGATTCGAGCCGTTTGTCAAGGGGTCCTGGGACCCGCGCTGGCACCGGCTGTGCGGCCCCTCGGAGGTCACGCGATTCCTCCGGGCGGGGCACCGCAGCGCCCTGCGCAACGGTTTGCTCGCCGCCCCCGATGGGGCGCCGGAAATGTACCGCCGCCTCTCGTGGTACCGCTCGATGCAGACAGCGTGGGAAGGTGGATGGCTCCGGACCGACTGGCGCGCCTGGCTCGCGGACGTGGCCTGTGACGGGGCGCTGGTTCCCGAGGACGTCCGCCGCGTTGTCGGCCGGATTCACTCGGAGGAAACCGCCAAGTCCGGCACCAGCCCCATGACCTACGGTCAGGCCCTCGAACTCCAACTGCCACACCTGTTCGATCGTCTGGACCGTCGGGCTCTCGACGCCGGCACCCGCGAGGCCTTCCTCGCCTTCCACGTGGCCTGACCCCGCCAGCGGCATCTCCCCGCTTGCGTTCCCCGGTGGCCGTCGCCATACACCGCCGCTCATTCGGCGGGCCACCCGCCACGCCCGCGACAAAAGGACATCACCCGTGACCCAGGCTGTTACCGATTCGATCCCACTCGAGCACGCCCGCCGTTCCGCGCTGTGCGGTCAGGTCCGCGCCGCCCACATCGGCCAGGAACTGGTCCTCAAGGGATGGGTCCACCGACGCCGCGACCATGGCCGGCTCATGTTCATTGACCTCCGCGACCGCGAAGGCCTCATGCAGATTCGGATCAATCCCGATAGCCTGGAGAACGACCAGAAGGTCGGGGTGGATGCCACCCTCCGCTGGAGTGCCCCCGCGCCGGACCTCCTCGCGAAGATCCGCCAATTCTCCCATCCCGGGTTCGAGCTGACCGCCCTTGTCCAGGGAGACATCAATCTTTGGCCTGACGGGCGCGACCCCAAGGAGGGTGCCGAGGAGTACCGTGCGCGCTTCCTCGCGATCGACGAGGCGCGAAACGTCAACGAAGGGGACCGCGACGGCGTTGCCGCAGCCCTCCGTTCCGCCGGCTTCACCGTTGAGGCGCTGCATTTCGTTTCCCAGACCCACCACATCCGCGAGGAATACGTGCTCGCCGTTCGTGGCACCGTCGAGCGTCGCCCCGACGGCATGGAGAACGACAAGCTCCCGACCGGCGAGACGGAGATGGCCGCCACGGAGATCCGCATCCTCAACACCTGCGACCCGCTCCCCTTCCGTATAGACGAGCACTGGAAGACAAACGAGGAGCTCCGCCTGCGTTACCGGTACCTTGATCTTCGGCGACCCGAGCTCCAGCGCAACTTCCTCATGCGCGACCGACTGTACAAAGCCACGCGGGACTACCTCGTCTCGCGCGGTTTCGTCGAGGTCGAAACGCCCATCCTCGCCAAGCCCACGCCCGAGGGAGCCCGCGATTTCCTCATCCCCTCCCGTCTCCATCCGGGCCTGAACTACGCGCTCCCCCAGTCGCCCCAGCTCTTCAAGCAGATCCTCATGGTGAGCGGCTTCGACCGTTACTTCCAGGTCGCCCGCTGCTTTCGCGACGAGGCCCTGCGGGCCAATCGCCAACCCGAGTTCACCCAGGTCGACATCGAGATGAGCTTCGTCACCGTCGACGACGTCATCGAGGAAATGGAGGGGCTGGCGGCTGCAATGTGGATGGGCACGCTCGGGATCGAGCTTCCCCGGCCTTTTGACCGCCTTCCGTACCGGGAGGCCGTGGAACGCTATGGCAGCGACAAGCCCGACCGCCGCTTCGCCATGGAACTCACTGATTTCACCGAGACCATCCGCAACCGCACCGAGTTCGGTGTGTTCAATACCATCCTTGGGAAGGGCGGCGCCATCGTCGGCCTCGTCCACAAGGGCGGCGCGGACAAGTATAGCAACACCGAGCTGAAGCCGGACGGTGACTTCCAGAAACGTGCGTCACGCACGACCGAGTGCCGGGGCGTGGCCTGGTTCCGTGTCGGGGTCGACGGCAGCCTGGAATCGAGCATCGCCAAGTTCTTCACTGCCGAGGCCCTCGCGGATGTGCGCGCCCGTGCCGGAGCGGAGCCGGGGGACATGATCTTTCTGATCGCCGATGTGAAGCGGGCCCGGGCCCTCGACATGGCCGGCCGCCTCCGCCTCATGATCGCCCGGGAAAACGATCTCATCCCGCAGGGCGTCTTCAACTTCTGCTGGGTCGTGGACTTCCCCCTGTTCGAGTACAACGACGACGAGAAGCGTTGGGAACCGGCCCACCACCCCTTCACCTCGCCGCACCCCGAGGACTTCGACAAGATCGAGTCGGACCCCGGCAATGTGCGATCGCTCGCCTACGACCTCGCGCTCAACGGCGAGGAGGCCGCCGGGGGCTCCATCCGTATCCATCGCCCCGAGCTCCAGTCGCGCCTCTTCAAGGCGATCGGTATCGACGAGCAGGAGGCGCGCGAGAAGTTCGGTTTCCTCCTCGACGCGTTACGCCTCGGTGCGCCCCCCCACGGCGGCATCGCCTTTGGCTTCGACCGCACCCTCATGTCCATCCTCAACGTTGATTCCATCCGCGAGGTCATCGCCTTCCCCAAGACCCAGCAAGGCACCTGCCTCATGAGCGGCGCCCCGGGAGAAGTCACCGACGAACAACTGAAGGAGCTCCACATCAAGAGCCTTGCAAAGAACGAGAAGGGTTCCTAGTTTATCTCTGCCGTCAGCCATTGCCGCGGCGGACACCTGTGGAAGAAAAGCCCCTTGTCCGACGACGTTTTCAACGACCGGGAGTTCGTAAAGGCGAACCTTCCCCTGCCCGGAGTGATTGAGTACAGCTTTGTGGGCGACAGCAGCCCGGCCTACCACGCGCGCCTCGAGGAAATCCTCCAGCGCGTGGCCGGCGAGGAAAACATCCGCCGCCGCAGTTACCGCGAGTCATCCGGTGGGTCCTACATGGCCTATCGCTTCAAGGTCTTTCACATGACCTTTGAGGATGTGGAGCAGGTCTATCGCGAGGTCTGCGCCCTCCCCGGCACGCGGTTCGTCATCTAGTCCACCATGACCAAGCGGCCGACGGGAATGATCTTTGGCGCGGTTCCCGCCCTTGGGGTTGTCTACTTCGGCCTGCTCGCCCCCACCCCCTCACAGATCGTCGACACCGAAGAGTACCGCGACCGCCTCCACGCCATGTGGATCGGCCAGACCATCGCCAACTGGACGGGGCTCCGCACGGAACTCCGCCGCAACCAGCCCCCCTTCTTCACCGATGGGGACTGGGGTGGCGTCACCGATCGCGGCCCCATCGAATTCGTCCTCGACCAGGACCCCTGGGGCGCGGACGACGACACCGACATCGAGTACGTCTATACGCACCTGATCGAGACCCACCAAACCCTCGATCTCACTCCCGCCCAGATCGCCGATGGCTGGCGCCGCCATATCAACGACTTCATTTGGGTTTCGAACGCGCGCGCACGGCAACTCATGGGCGAGGGGCTCCATCCTCCCGCCACCGGGATGGCCGCAACGAACCCCGACGGCCTCATGATCGACGCGCAGCTGACGACCGAGCTGTTTGGTGCTTACGCCCCGGGCATGCCCGAGGTCGCGCTCCGCATCAGCGCCCTCCCCATCCGGACCACCGCCCGCGGCCACGCCGCCCACGCCGCCCAATTCCACGTGCTCCTCTACAGCCTTGCCGCTGTTGTCCCGGAGGATCTTTCCCGCCAGGAGCAGGTCCTCTGGCTCGTCGACCACGCCCGGGCCTACCTGCCGGACTCTTCCAAAGCCGCCGATATCATCGACTTCGTCCGCCAGGACTTCCTCGCAAATCCGGACAAGGACGACTGGGAACGAACGCGGGACCGTGTCCATACCCGGTACCAGCGCGACACGGCTGCGAACGGATTCGCCTATCGCGGCGCCTTCGAGTCGACGATCAATCTCGGCGCCGGGGTGATGGCTCTGCTCTACGGTGGGGGAGACTACCGTCGTACGGTCCGGATCGGCACCCTCGCCGGCTGGGACAGCGACAACCCAACGGCCACCATGGGGGGGCTCCTCGGCCTCCTGTACGGAACCGCCGAAATCAGGGCGATGTTTCCCGAAGTGGCACTTTCGGATCGTTACCATAGCGCCCGCACCCGCGACAACCTGCCTGATTTTCTTCCCGGCGACCCGGCGGCCGAGGACACCTTCGCCCTCCTGGTGGATCGCATGATGCCCTGGGTGCATGTCGCGGTGGCCTCCGGAGGGGGACGCCTGGCTCCCGCTGGCCAGCTCTGGATTCTGCCCCCCACTCCCGATTCCCCGCCGGTCCAGCGCAATCCCCTCTGGCGACTCTTTGAACGGAGCGCCAACAATCGCGTGCGGCTCGACGGGGGCGTGCCCCTGGTCTATACGTCTGACGGGGTGAATGATCCCGCCGTGGCGGACGGCGTCACCTACGACTTTTCCGGTCGCGAGGTGTTCAGCGACTCGGAGCCGGTCTATACGTCTGCAAGGGGCTTGGACACTTTGTGGATCGCCGTAACGTATCCCGCGGCGGTGGAGGTAAGCAGTCTTCGCTTTGTCGAAGGCCCCCACGGCGGTGGCGGGGGCTGGTTCGAGGAGTTGACGTCGGTGAAGCTGCTGGTGGGAGGTCGCTGGATCGAGGCGGCGGAGTGGGGCCTTTCGGAGGCGCTCGATCCCGGGCGGGGATACCAGGAGGTGGAGATCTATCTGCCTGCCCCGCGATCGGTGGAGGGGATCTGGATCGAGGGCCGGCCCGGGGGGGATGGGGGATTCGTGACGTGCCTCGAACTGGATGGCTTTTCCCGGCCGTGAGGGGTGGCTTTTAGTTGCGCTGGCGCAATCGCTTACATCAGCCTCCCTGCTGACGGTCCAAATCGCACAAAACCCATCAAATGAGCGATTTCCTCGACAGCATCCCCTTTGGAAAGGCCCCCGCCCTCCTCCTCCTGTTGGCGGTTGCAAGCGGCCTCTATCTCCTCGCCAATCCGGTTCCGAACCCCGAGGCGGACATCACCGTCTGGACCTTCGAGCATTCCCGCAGCCAACTCTACGAGGAGCAGGAGGCAGACTTCGAGGCGGCCGTCGGCAACCGCCAACTGGTCGTCAACAACATCGCCTACGAGGCGCTTCAAAGCCGGCTGCGCTCCGCCCTCTGGGCGGCCCTCGACGTGCCCGACATTGTGGAGCTCGAAATCAGCGGCGCCGGCTCCTTCTTTCGCGGCGAGATCGAACATGTCGGCTTCCTCGATCTCACACCGTATATACAGAAAGACAACCTCGACGAGCTCATCGTGGCCACCCGGTTTACTCCCTATCGAAACCGCGGACGACAATTCGGCCTCCCCCTGGACATCCATCCGGTGATGGTTGCGTATAGACGCGACCTTTTCGAGGAGCTCGGAATCAATCCGGAGGACCTGGAGACCTGGGACGACTTCCTGCGCATCGGCCGGAACGTGACCGTCCCCGGCGAGCGGTACATGATCCAGCTTTCCGAGTCGAACCCCTTCCAGTTCGAGATGCTCCTTTTCCAGAACGGCGGTGGTTACTTTAGCGCGGATGGTGATCTCATCATCGACAGCGAGGAGACGATCGAGGCGCTGATGACGTACGTGCCCATGGTGGCGGGGGAGGGACGCATCAGCATCGACCTCGGCGGGGATGCGTTTACCCAGGCGATCGAGAACGGCACGATCCTTTGCGTGCTGGCGCCGGACTGGCTCGCGCACTTTATCACTCTGATCGCGCCCCAGGTGGAAGGCCGCATGGCGCTGATGCCGATGCCCGCGTTCGAACCGGGCGGCCGGCGGACGAGCACCGCGGGCGGGTCGATGATCGCCATTACCGAGGCGTCGCCGAACCCGGACCTCGCCTGGGAGTTCATCCGCTACTTCTGGCTGAACGAGGAGGCGGCGGAGGAACGCTTTCGTGAAACAGGTATCCTGCCGCCCTTCAAAGAGGCGTGGTCGCTGCCGGCCTTTTCCGAGCCCGATCCGTTCTGGTCGAACCAGCGCGTCGGCCAGTTGTTCGCCTCTGTCGCCGAGGACGTCCCCCCTCAGCACGCGAGTCCCTTTGTCGAGGTGGCCAAGGCCGAAATGGGTAACGTTTTGTCGGCTTGTTCGAGGTACTATCGGGACAACGGCGAGGAGGGATTCGAGGAATTCGCCCGCCGTCGCCTTGCCCGCGCTGCGGAGGACATTCGCCGCCTGATGTCGAGGGACCCCTTCCGATGATGGCCGAGGCTTTTTTCCGGTTCCAGCGGCGCTCCGCCCCGTATCTCTTCGTGGCACCGTTCCTGGTCACTTTCGCCGTCTTCTGGCTCTACCCCCTCATCAAGAGCCTGATCCTTTCCACCTACATCACCAGCGGCCCCCAGTCGCAGGCGTTTGTCGGGTTCGACAACTTCCTGTTTCTGCTGACCGACGGCAATTTCCACCGGGCGGTGATCAATACCGCCGTCTTCACGCTGTTCTCCCTGTTGCTCCAGGTGCCCGTGAGCCTTGGCCTGGCGCTGCTCCTGAACGACGCGGCGGTCAAGGGGCGGAATTTCTTCCGCTTCGCGTTCTTCTCGCCGCACCTGTTCGGCCAGGTGTTCGTCGCGCTGCTGTTCACGGTCATCTTCCTGCCGCAATACGGCCTGCTCAACGTCGCGCTTCACACGCTCTTTGGGGCGGACCTCGACCGCAACTGGCTCGGCAACGCGCAACTGGTTATGCCATCGCTGGTTCTGACGGCGCTTTGGATGAATCTCGGGTTTAACATGATCTATTTCCTGGCGGCGCTCCAGTCCATCGACCGGGTGTTATACGAAGCCGCGGCGGTGGACGGGGCGAGCGCGGTCCAGCGCTTTCGCCATGTAACCCTCCCGGGTATCCGCCCCGTCCTCGTCTTCGTCCTGGTCATCATCACGATCGGCTCCTTCCAACTTTACGAATTGCCGTTCGTGATGCTCGATGGACCCGGGCCCGAGAACGCCGGCCTCACCGTGGTCATGATGCTTTATCGCGAAGGGTTCGAGGCGGGTGATCTCGGTTATGCCTCGGCGATCGGCTGGACACTGGCCCTGATCGTCATGGCCGCCTCGCTGCTCCAGGTCGTCCTGAGTGGAGCCTTGAAACATGAATAGGCCCCGTTCCGGAAGGGCAGTTGGCTGGCTTCTGATCCACCTGGTGCTGCTCGTGGTGGCGCTGGTCACGCTCACGCCGATGGTGTGGCTGATCGCGGCAACGTTCAAGAGCCCCCGGTATATCTTCAGCTATACGTTCTTCGGACCTGCGTACGAGGAACCGGCCGGGCGCAATGTGGTCGCGTGGGAATTCTGGGAGACCTTCGACGATGTCTATACAGGCCCCGGGACGGCGAACGATGCCCTTGCCGCCGCTCTCGACGAGGTTGGTGTCACGCCACCGCCCGGATTCGCCGCGGACTGGAATGTTGAAGAGTTCCCCGACGACTTCACCGCCGAGGACCTCCGTGAGACCGCTGCTCTCATCCACGGGCAGACCGGCCTGGCCGACGACGAGCGCGATCTCTTTGGCCGTATCTTCTTCGAAACCTTCGCCCAGCGCTTTCAGGACAACTACACGGGCATCCCCCACGAGGAACCCCGTGCCGTCCTTCCCACCCTGTCGCTTCAGAATTTCGCCAACCTGAACGCAAGCATCCCCTTTCCCCGCTACGTCATCAATTCCTTCTTCGTGACCTGCGTCACGGTGCTGATCCAGCTGTTCCTCGCGTCTCTCGGTGGGTTTGCCCTCGCCAAGTACAGCTTCCGCTTCAAACAGCCGATCATGATCCTCATGTTGCTTACGATGATGATCCCAGGCCACGTCATGCTCGCACCTTTGTACGAGCTCATCTACCACATGGGCTTTGTTGACACCTACACCGGGCTGATCATCCCCGGCGCCGTGAACGTGTTTGGGATGTTCCTCTTTCGCCAGTCGATGTTGCAGATACCGAACGACCTGGTGGAGGCAGGCCGCGTGGATGGCTGCACGGAATTCCGAATCTACTGGAGCATCGCCCTCCCCGTTTCTCGCCCGATGATCGGCGCGTTCACCCTCATCTCCTTCATGATGGCGTGGAACAACTTCCTGTGGCCACAGATCATCCTCCAGACGCAGGAGCGCTTTACGCTGCCGATTGGGCTGAACCAAATGGTCAGCGTGTACGCGGGAAACTACGGTGCGTTGATGGCGGGAACCTTTCTGTCGGTTCTGCCGGTGGTGGTGCTCTTTTTCCTGCTCCAGCGCGAGTTCATCAGTGGCCTGACCGCCGGCGCGGTAAAAGGCTGACCGCCGCGGGTGCGCCGCCGGTGCGACGTCGCACGGGCCAGAGCGGGGTGGATTCCCTTCGAATCCGTCGCATACTCGGGCACGTTTTTCGGTCCTCCTTTTTTCATCCAATTCCTTGAGTGAGGTGGAGAATGGACCCGAACAAGCTGACCCAGAAGAACCAAGAGGCGCTCACCCAGGCGCAGAACCTGGCGGTGGAGTATGGTCACCCGGAGGTGGATGGGGAGCACCTTCTGGTGGCATTTCTCCAGCAGCCGGAGGGGCTCGTGCCGCGGCTGCTGGATCGCATGGGTGTGGCCCTGGAGAGGCTCCGGGAGGAGGCGGAGAAGCTGCTCGGGAAGCGGCCGCGGGTGTCCGGCCCGGGGATGACCCCCGGCCAGATCTTCGTCTCGCAACGGCTCAGCAAGCTGCTTCTCGGCGCGGAAAAACACGCCACCCGCATGAACGACGAGTACGTGTCGGTGGAGCATGTGTTCCTCGCGCTGCTGGACGAGGGCGAACGGACGGACGCGGGCCGACTGCTTCGCCAGTTCCTGGTAACTGGAGACCGGTTCCTTGAATCGTTGATGCAGGTCCGCGGGAACCAGCGGGTGCAGTCCGCCACGCCGGAGGCGACCTACGAGGCGCTGGAGCGCTATGGGACGGACCTCGTCAAGGCGGCGCGGTCCGGCAAGCTCGATCCTGTGATCGGCCGCGACGAGGAGATCCGCCGGGTGGTGCGCATCCTGAGCCGAAAGACCAAGAACAATCCGGTGCTGATCGGCGAGCCGGGCGTGGGCAAGACCGCGATCGCGGAGGGCCTCGCCCAGCGCATCGTCCGGGGCGACGTGCCCGAGTCGCTCAAGGACAAGACCATCTTCGCCCTGGACATGGGCTCGCTCGTGGCCGGGGCCAAGTACCGCGGCGAGTTCGAGGAACGACTCAAGGCCGTGTTAAACGAGATCTCCAAGAGCAACGGCCAGATCCTGCTGTTCATCGACGAGATGCACACGATCGTGGGGGCGGGAAAGGCGGAGGGCTCGCTCGATGCGGGTAACATGCTCAAGCCGATGCTGGCCCGCGGGGAACTCCACTGCATCGGCGCGACCACGCTGGACGAGTATCGCAAACATATCGAGAAGGATGCGGCGCTCGAGCGTCGCTTCCAGCCGGTCCAGGTCGACCAGCCAACGGTGGAGGACTCGGTGTCGATCCTCCGCGGGCTCAAGGAGCGCTTCGAGGTACACCACGGCGTGCGCATTCTCGACGCGGCGCTGGTGGCCGCGGCGACCCTCAGCCAGCGCTACATCACCGACCGCTTCCTGCCCGACAAGGCGATCGACCTTGTGGACGAGGCCTGCGCCATGATCCGCACGGAGATCGACTCGATGCCGGCGGAACTCGATGCGGCGACACGCCGGGTCATGCAACTCGAGATCGAGGAGGCGGCCCTCCGGAAGGAGACCGACGCCGCGTCGAAGGCGCGCCTCAAGGAGCTGCAGAAGGAGCTGCAGGAGCAGCGCTCGACCGCCGACGCCCTCCGCGCCCAGTACGAGGTGGAAAAGAAGGAGATCCAACGCGTCCAGACCCTGCGCGAGCAAATCGAGCAAACGCGCCGCGAGATCGAGGTGGCCGAGCGCGAGTACGACCTTAATCGCGCGGCGGAGCTTCGCCACGGCAAGCTGCCCACGCTGGAGAAGGAGCTCCACGCGGCCGAGGAGAATACACGCCAGGCGAACGGCGGGGCGCTCCTCCGCGAGGAGGTCACCGAGGAGGAGATTGCCGAGATCATTTCGCGATGGACGGGCATCCCGGTGACGCGGCTGGTGGAGGGTGAACGCGAGAAGCTGCTGCGACTGGACGAGACGCTGCACACCCGGCTGGTCGGCCAGGAGGAGGCGGTGCAGCTCGTCGCCGATGCGGTGATCCGGGCCCGCGCGGGAATCAAGGACCCCAACCGCCCGATCGGCAGCTTCATCTTCCTTGGCCCGACGGGCGTGGGAAAGACCGAGCTGGCCAAGGCTCTCGCCGAAACGCTCTTCGACACCGAAGAGAACATCGTCCGTATAGACATGAGCGAGTACATGGAGAAGTTTGCGGTGAGCCGTCTGATCGGCGCGCCACCGGGATACGTCGGCTATGAGGAGGGGGGCCAGCTCACGGAGCAGGTCCGCCGCAAGCCCTACAGCGTGATCCTCTTCGACGAGATCGAGAAGGCGCACCCGGAGGTCTTCAATGTGCTGCTGCAGATCCTGGACGACGGCCGCGTGACCGACTCCCAGGGGCGCACGGTGAACTTCAAGAACACGGTGATCATCATGACCTCGAACGTGGGGGCGCCGACGCTGCTCGATGGCATCACGGAGGAGGGATACCTGAAGCCCGGGGTGCGCGAATCGGTGCTGGGCGAACTGCGGGCCGGATTCCGCCCCGAGTTCCTGAATCGCATCGACGAGATCGTCCTGTTCAAGCCGCTGCGGCTGCAGGAGCTGAAGCAGATCGTGGACCTGCAGGTGGCCCTGATCCAGCGGAGGCTCGACGCGCGGCAGATGCGCCTCGAGCTGACCGATTCCGCCAAGGCGTTCGTCGCGAGCGAGGGCTACGACCCGCAGTACGGAGCCCGGCCGCTCCGGCGCTACCTCCAGCGCGAGCTCGAGACGCAGATCGCGCGCGCCCTTATCTCGGGCGATGTGCACGACGGCGCCATCATCCGTATAGACGCCGATGGCGGAACGCTGAACCTGGCCTTTGAAAACCCGATCCCGGTCACGCCGGTCACCGGTTGAGCCGGCCTTCGAGGCGGCGGGGCATCGTCCCCCGGTCCCCGCCGCCCCATTTCTTTCCGAAAACGCTCGCCTTTTCCGTCATACTTTCCTTTCCTCCTGGCTCGTTGCGATGCCACCGGGAGGTGACGCCATGGGCCGGGTGTTGTTTCGTGGAGGAAGGGCGGTGCTGCCGTCGGGCACGGAGGAGGTGAATGTGCTGGTGGACGGCGGCCGGATCGTGGGCGTTGGCGTGGATGCAAATACTCCCGCGGACGAGATCGTGGATGCGCGCGGGCTGGTGCTCCTGCCGGGAGTTGTTGACGACCAGGTGCATTTCCGTGAGCCGGGCCTAACGCACAAGGAGGACCTCGTCCACGCGACGCGGGCCTGCGCCAAGGGGGGCGTCACGAGCTTCCTCGAGATGCCCAACACGAACCCGACGACGACCACCGTCGCCCGTCTCCACGACAAGCTGGCCCTCGCCCAGGGGCGCTGCACGGTGAATTACGGGTTCTACATGGGGGCGACGCCGGGTAATGTGGAGGAACTCCGGGTGGCGGACCGCACCCCGGGCATCAAGATCTTCATCGGGTCCAGCACCGGCGAACTGCTCGTGGACGACCAGGACGCGCTCGAACGCATCTTCGCCGAGACAACACTTCCCATCTGTGCCCACTGCGAGGACGAGTCGACGATTCGTGCCAATGCGGCCGCCATCGGCACCCCCGCGTCGGTGGCGGACCACTCCAGCATCCGCGACGAGCAGGCGGCGGTCATCGCAACCCGTCGGGCCTTCGATCTCGCGGCGCGCCACAACCACCGGTTTCATCTCCTGCATGTGTCGACTGCGGCGGAGGCGGAGATGCTCCGCGGTCGTCCCCGCGGCGTCACCGCCGAGGTCTGCCCCCACCACCTCCTGTTCTGTATAGACGACTACGAGCGCCTTGGGTCGCTGGTGCAGATGAATCCGTCGATCAAGACGCGGGCGGACAACGAGGGGCTCTGGCGGGCCCTCGCCGAGGGTATCATCGAGGTCGTGGCGACGGACCACGCGCCCCACACGCGCGAAGAGAAATCGCGCCCCTACCCCGAATCCCCCTCGGGGCTTCCGGCGATCGAGAACTCCCTCGTGCTGATGCTGGACGCGGTCAACGCGGGGCGGCTGACTCTCCAACGGCTGGTGGAGGCCATGTGCGATGCCCCCGCGCGGGTGTGGGGAATCGTGGGCAAGGGTCGCATCACCGAGGGCTATGACGCCGATCTGGTGCTCGTTGACCTGGAGCGGGAGCAGACGATTCGCGACGAGGAGCAGTTGGCCAAGTGCGGGTGGACTCCCTGGAACGGGACGACCGTGCGCGGCGCCGTTGTCCAGACCTGGCTTGGTGGCGTATGCGTCTATAAGGACAGCCGCGTGGTCCTGGAAGGCACCGGCGGCGAACTCGTGTTCGACCACGCCCGGGGCGGATTCGCCGCAACACCGGATGGCATCGGCACCGCTTAGAAGCGGACGCCGTCGACCTTGGTCATTTCCGCGAAGCGAGCCGCGAGTTTGCGGTAAATGGGCCCCGGCTTGCCGTCGCTCACAATCCGCTGGTCGATGTCGATGACGGGAACGACCTCTGCCGCCGTGCCCGTGAGGAAGACCTCGTCCGCCTCGTAGCATTCATAGAGCGTGAAGGGCTGCTCCTGGACGGTGTATCCCGCCTCGCGGGCGATTTCGATCACGGCATCGCGCGTGATGCCCTTCAGCGCGCCCATGTACGCCGGCGGCGTCGTCAGCACACCGTCCTTGACGATGAAGATGTTGTCGCCCGTGCATTCGACGACATAGCCCTGCGCGTCCAGCATGAGGGCTTCGAGGACACCGGCATGAATCGCCTCGACCTTGGCCATGATGTTGTTGAGATAGTTGAGTGACTTGACCCGCGGCGAGAGCGAGTCGGCGGAAAAACGCCGTGTGGCCGCCACGATGATCGGCAGGCCGTTCTCGTAGTACTCGTTCGGATACAGCCGCACTTCGGTCACGATGATAATGACCGACGGGTTCGAGCACTTGAAGGGGCTCAGGCTCATCTCCCCAACCCCCCGCGTGAGCACCAGGCGTATATACCCGTTCTCCAGCCCGGACCGGCGACAGGTCTCGAGGATCGCCTCGGTCATTTTCTCGCGCCCAAGGGGCGGCTTCAGCATGATGTACTTTGCCGAGCTCTCCAGCCGTTCCAGATGCTGCTCGAGACGGAACACGTTGCGGTCATAGAAGCGAATGCCCTCAAACACCCCGTCGCCATAGAGCACGGCGTGGTCGAGGACGCTGATCTTTGCGTCCTCCTTCGAGTAATACTCTCCATCGATATAGACGCAAACGGCCATGGTTGGAATGCCTCCGCGAGACTTGAGCAGTGAAGCTGCGGTTTCCTTGTGCACGGGCAAGCCCAGTTGCGCGGGGCCTTCTCAAGTCTCGCGGATTTCAATCTCGTGGAATTTGTGTCCGATGCCCTTCAGTTCATCGAACCCTTCCGGCTCCTTGTAGTCCTTCAACTCGTGAGCCATGAATCGGGCTAGGTGGCCAAAGTTGAGTTCATAGATTTCCTTTTCCCGTTCCTTGTTTTCCTTCTGTCTGGCCTCGTCGGCGGCTTTCAGGACTTCCTTCACGTAAACGCCGTAGCCAAGGTTCTTGTCGCGGATGGAGAAGCCGGGGGTGCGATGCAAGGTCTGGAATGCTTCGCTGATGGAGGCCTCGTTGAGGGGGGTGCGAAGGATTGGGGCGCGAGTGAGGCGCTCGGCGGACTGGAGGGCGTGCCCGTCGGCCTGTGGGCTCTGCACAAAGATCATGGCGATGTGGGACAGGCGAGGGTTACTCCGGAGAAGTTGCGCCAACTGCAGCCCCGAATAGCGCGGCGTAATGATCGACGCCACCACCACGTCGGGCTGGAACCGGGCGATGAGTTCGATCGCGTGGACGGGATCCTCGAGAGGGAGAAACTCGGCCAGACCTTTGAGCGCGCGGTGGAAGACTTCGAGGTGCTCGACCCGGTCGATGAGAACAAGAACGCGGGGCTGCGTGGGGCGGGCGCGCTTGGCGGCGGATTTCCCCAGGGCGCCAAGGCGGCGTTGCGCCAGAATCTCGGCCGGACTGGGTGCTCGCGGTGACGGGGCCTTCGGGCGAAGGTCCGGTGTGGCACCCGCGGGCGAAGATGCCTTTTCCTTCGGCGGTGTTTCCCTTCGCGGCGGGTGTGGAGGCTCGGGGGCGGGTTCCTCGCGCTGGCGTCCAAAGACCACCTGGCGCTGCTGGGCCTCCCGGGTCGCCCGTTGGTAGTCGGGTTCCGGCGGGGGAGGGAGATCGACCGTGTCGCGGTCGGGCTTCTCCTCCGCTGGGGGGACGGCGACTTCCGGGGTTGACTTGCGGCCAAAGAGGCGACGCACCCGCTTGGTCTCGCGCGATGGTTCCTCCGCCCGATGGAGGATGTCGCGCCGCGGGTCCGCCGGGACCGCCGGAATATCGCCAACAGTCTCGGGGCAATCCACCGCCTCCAGCGGTGTGGCGTCGATTACGGCGATCTCTCCGGGGGTGAACGCCTTCTCACGAGGGGTGGCGCCGTTCCTTTCGAAGATGGCGGCCAGCCGGGCGATCACATCCGCGCTGTCAAAGGGCTTCTCGATATAGTCCTGTGCCCCGGTGGCGGTTGCCCTCTCGCGCACTTCCTTGCTGGAAAGGGCGGTGAGGAAGACAAACGGCAGGTCCGCCGCTGTGGGGTTGCGCCGCAGCGCCTCCGCGCAGTCGATGCCGCTCATGATCGGCATGTTGATGTCCAGCACCAGAAGGTCGGGCTCGTAGCGGTCGATCTTCTCGAGGGCATCCAGGCCGTTGTGGGCTTCGACTGTCTCGAATTCCGACGCGAGGAGCGTGGTGATGACGAACCGGACATCCGGATCGTCGTCGACGACCATGACGCGAAAGCGACTCATAGGCGGACCTCGGGCGTTGCTACAGTGACGTTACCTTCGCCGATACGGCCGAATGCAATGGGAACAAAGCCAGACCTGAGACACGGGGAAGGGTGGGGACCATGAAACCGGACGCGCGCACACCGGCGGAGGTCGCCGCCGACTTGATCGCCAGCGACCCACCCTCCGGCCACGCCCTGGTCGTGGACGAGCCCCACGACATTGTGGCGGGCGCCCTCGGGCGACACGGCATTCAGGTCCTCCGGTGGGAGACGAGACGTGTCGAGGATCGCGAGGCTCACCCGTGGCAGCAGGCAATGGCGGTCAGCACGGTGTTTCTCCGGCTGCCCCCCTCCCGGGAGTTTCTGGATTTCCAGCTCCACGCCATCGCGGGCCGGCTACTTCCCGGTGGACGTCTTTACGTGTTTGGTTCCAACGCGGAAGGCGCGCGGTCCGCCGGGGGCTCGCTCGAGGGCTTGTTCGGCGAGGCCGAAACGATCGAGTCGCGGCGCCATTGCCGTGTGTGGGAGGCAACGCGGCCTGCCCACATTACCGGCCTGCGCCCGGCCCTCGAGGACTGGGCAACGTCCTTCGCCTTCACCCTCGCTGGCGTCGACTATACGGCGACGACGCTGCCCGGCTGCTTCGCCGCGGGACGCCTCGATGGGGGCACCCGGCTTCTTCTCGAGGCGCTCCTCCATCGCCCTGCCGTCGGCAACCTCCTGGATTTTGGGTGTGGTGTCGGGGTGATCGGTCTGGTGCTCGGGAGAACGTGGCCCGGGTGCCGGATCGTCGGGATCGACAATTTTTCCCCGGCTGTCGAGGCGGCCCGCCAGAATGTTCCCGCCATGGAGGTCCACCTGGCGGATGGCTGGAGGGGTGCGCCCGCGGGGCCCTTCGACCTTGTTGTGAGCAACCCGCCGATCCATTCGGGAAAGGCGGAAGACCATCGGGTGCTGGGCGAGTTGCTGCGCGGCGCGCCCGGGCGGCTCAGGCCCGGGGGGCGGCTCGTGATCGTTGTCCAGTCGAGGATTCGCCTCGCCGACCGGCTTCGCGACGTCTATACGGACACGGAGTTGCTCGCCCGCGACGGGACCTACGAGGTATGGTCCGCCATTGCCCCGGCCTAGGCGGACTCCGCCAGCGCCGGGATCTCGATGCCCCGCCGCCGGCCCGCGTGGAGCCCCACCATATAGACGACCGCCTCGACGATCATCCAAACCTCGAGCGCCAGCACCGCCAGCCCGATAAAGAACAAGAGCCAGTTGCGCGAGTCCGGATTCGCAAAGGTCTCGAGCAACAGCACCAGACCCCAACCGGTCATCACCAGCATGAACACCATGGGAATCGCGGTGATGACGACCGGCTTGCCCTTGCGGTAGAGCCAGACCGTCGCAACAAGGAGCGCGAGGCCCGCCAGCAGCTGATTGGTGGTGCCGAACAGCGGCCAGAGTATCATCGCTCCCATGCCGCCGGTCTTCAGCCCCTCAAGGATCGAGTCCGCCAGAAACACATCGTTGAAGGCCAGTACGAAGCCGCTGAGCACCGCGATGGCGGTGGCGACAAAGCGATTTGAAAGGACGGGCACGCGGATCGTGTTGCCCAACTCGCTGATGACGTAGCGCTGGAGGCGGGTGGTACTGTCCAGGGTCGTTGCGGCAAAGCTGGCAACGAAGACTCCCATAATCGCGGTGGCAAAGGCCAGGGGAACACCAATCCCCTGCATCAGGTTGGCCGCGCCGGGGATCACCGCTCGCATTGCATTGCCGAGGCCCTGGGCCTCGCCCCAGTTAAGGTACTTTGCCTGCCAGGCCGCCGACCCCGTCAGCATCCCTTCCGGTGTCGACATGCCAAGGCCAAGCCCCGCGCAGCACGCCACGATCACGAGCACCGCCAACATGCCCTCGAGAAGCATGGCGCCGTAACCCACGTACTGCGCGTCCGCCTCGCTCCGCAGTTGCTTGGAACTCGTGCCGCTCGAAACAAGACAATGAAACCCGCTGCACGCGCCACAGGCAACCGTGATAAACAGGAAGGGCAGAACGGGAAAAGGGGCGCCGATGTCCGAATCGAAATTGGTCGCGGGCGCCACCAGCGCGGGTTGCGACACCAGCACCCCCATGAAGAGGAGCCCCATTGCGAACATCAACTGGTACGAATTGATGTAATCGCGGGGCTGGAGCAGCCACTGAACCGGGAGCGTGCTGGCAACAAAGCAATACGCCAGCAGGAGCACGGTCCAGAAGGCGACGGGGCTCAACCACCCCAGGTTCACCGAGAACTGGAACGCCTCGAACGTGCTCGAAAGCCAGATCGTCGCGTACATCAGGACGACGGACACGATGGTCCCCGCGACGAGGTTGCCCCCGCGCAGCACCCAGATGCCGAGTCCAACAGCGATCGGGATCTGGAGCCAGACCGGCAGGACGGAACTGGGGAACTGGGCAAAGACCACCGCGATCACGAGTCCGAAAATCGCGATCACGATCCAAAGTGCGAACATGATGATCAGCAGAAACAGGATCCGCACGCGGCGGTTGATGATATCGCCGCAGTAATCGCCGATCGTCCGGCCCTGGTTGCGCAGGCTCATGACGAGGGCGGCGAAATCGTGCACTGCCCCGACGAGGACGCTCCCGACGAGCACCCAGATCAGCGCCGGGAGCCATCCCCAGATAACGGCGATCGCCGGGCCGACGATCGGCCCCGTGCCGGCGATGCTGGTGAAGTGGTGGCCAAAGACGATCGAGCGGTCGCTCGGGACGTAATCACAGCCATCCTCGCGCACCACCGCTGGCGTCTGCCGCGACGGATCGAGCTGGAAGATCTTTCGCCCAAGCCAACGACCATATGTGTGGTAGGCCACCAGGTACAGCACGGCGGCGCCAACGACGATCAGGACGGTTTCCATTTACGCGCCCGCCATGCCGCGACGGGTGGTCTCCTTTCCCATGATTGAGGGAACTGGGAATCACCATTGTTTGATAAATTGTCAAGGCGGGGATTTGGACCGGGGGGCACCCCCGCCCGTTCTTCGTTGACGTCCGAACAAGCCCTGTCGCTTTCTCCTTGGCCCGTGCGGCCTCCCGCAGAGGTCCAGCCCTCCATTCCCGACCGGATTTCCAACCACGTGATTTCCATCCAGAAGCTTCGCAATCCCTACTTCATGCGGTGGTTTCTTTGGGTCATCCTTATCGTGACCATCCCCGCTTTCGTCCTCTTCTATGCGGGAGGGCCCAGCGCCGGCGGCGGGCTTTACTTTGGCCCCTATGCCACCATCGAGACCGAGGATGGGGAAATCGAGTTAACCGGCGCCGATCTGGAGGCCTCGCGCAATCGCGCCGCCAACTACTACATCAACTTCGCTGTCGCTTCGGGCCAATTGCCACCCCAGCAATCTTTCCAGGCGGCCGCCAATATCCAGAACCGCCTCGACCCTCTGGACGTCGCCAAGTTCGCCGTTAGCGAGGTGGCCTTTGAGGAACGCCTCCGCCGCCAGGGAATTCGCGTAACCGATCGTCAGGTGTCCCGGTACCTCTCGGAGCAGGGCCTCACCCGCGAGCAGCTTCGCAATATTCTCCAGACTCGACGCATTACCGAGGCCGACTACGCCGCCATCCAGCGCCGCGACCTGAAGAACGCCCTCGCCACCGATACCGTCTCTCGTACCGCACGCACCTCGCTTCTCGAGCTCTGGAACCAGTACCGTCTCGAAAACGAAATGATCACCGCCGAGAGCGTCCGGATCAACATCCAGCCCGATCCCAATCTCGAGGTTTCCGGTGAACTCGTCCGGACAAAGTACGATGAACTTGTCGAGGCCAGGGACACGACCGTGATCGATCCTCCTCGGCGCGTGTACGAATACGTGGCCCTCAATCTTCCCGCACTCGATTCCGTCGAGCCAACGGAGGAGGAGTTGCGCGAAGCCTACGAGAACGCGCCAGCGGAGGATGGGGAACTTGTCGACCGGGGCGGGCTCAGCGTCCGCCAAGTCTTCGTCGAAGTCCCCGCTGACGCCAGCGACGAGGCGCGTGCCGAGGCCCGCGCCGACATCGAGGAAGCTCGCGCCCGCATCGAAGCAGGCGAGCCGTTTGCCCAGGTCGCCAACGAGGTGACCGACGATCCCGCAAACATTGTCATCACCGACGGTGATGCCCCGCCGACCCAGCGCGGCGGCCTCATCCCCGGAGAACTCGTCGGCGACGAGATCGACACCTACGGCGTCGACTTCATCACGTTCATTAATGAGTCGGACGCCAACGTCCTTTCGGGAATTCTGGAGGTCCCCGGCGGGTTCGCCATCGCCGAGGTGCTGTCGCGCCGCGAGCCGGGGCGTCTTTCATTCGATCGCGCACGGCCAGTCCTTCGCGAGCGACTCGTGGAGGAGAAGACCGCCCTGCGCGAAGCAGAACGGACGGACCTCATTCGCGACAATCTCACCCGGCTGCGGAGCGCCGCCGCCAGCAACACCACACTCGACGGCGTCGCGGCAGAACTCGGCGTCGAAGTGGAACGCACGTCACCCACCCTGGCCAGTTCGACCAGCATCACCGGAATCGGCAATCTCCAGGAAGAGCGCGAGGCCTTGGTGGGCCTTATTCCCGGACGCATGACCCCCGTCCTCCAGGCCAGCAATGGTACCGTAGCCGTCCTCAAGCTGGTGGAATTTATCGACGAGCGGGTCCGTGACCTTGAGGAGGTGGAAACGCGGGTTGCGGACCTGGTGCGCCGGGACATGGCCCGTGACGAAGCCATGGCCCAGGCCAGCGAACTCCGCACTCGTGTCGTCGAGGGTGGCGACTCCTTCACCAGCGTGGTTCTCGAAATGGGTCTGGAGGCGAACCCGGTGGAACCCTTCCCCCGGGCGGAGCCCCCCGCCTTTGTCCAGCGTATTCCCGCCATGGTTCAGGACACCTATACCGCCGAGGCCGGCGACGTCCTCATGGAGGAATTCTCCCTCTTCAACATCACCAGCCAGGTGGTCATCCTGCACCTGCTGCAGGTCGATTCTCCAAGCCGCGAGACATTCCTCGAGGACCTTGGCAACCTGGAGGCGGGGATGCTCCTCGCCAAGCAGTCCGGCTTTATCGAAGAGTATCGCCGCGAGGCCCTGATGGAAATGGACGCGGAATTCAACGAAGTGCTCTTGGATACGGAATAGCGCCAATGGTGTTGTTCGTGTCCCGTCCGGACGGCTCTTTCTTCTCCGTAAAGGGCTCCCCCGGGGGAAAACACACCTTTACGCGAACCATCTCCCCAATAAGCCCTTTACCGGGGGCATAAATCGTTTGTGTGGACGTGCAAGGGCTCGTGCAAACCCAGTAGCCATCGGGATTGCCAAAGAATCCGGTGGAAAGCTCGGCGGTTTCCCGGCGGAATGCGCGCCTCGCAAGCACCTCTCCCATGGCGGGGGATTCCAATCAACAGCACGGGGTAGGAGACAGGGCCCACATGGCGAAGAAGGAAGAAAAGAAGCCAACGCGGACGACCAAAAAGGCAACGGGCGACGAAAAGCCCAAGGCCAAGGGGAAGGCGTCGGGTAGCAAAACTCCGACGACCGCAAAGGCGTCCTCGTCCAAGTCCGCCACTCCCGCAAAGACGGCTTCAAAAAAGGGCGCTCCTCCGAGAACGAGCCCGGCCAGCGGCGGACCCGTCAAGGTCAAGAGAGCGACCGACGGGACGAAGAGCGACTCGTCCAAGCCACGCACTTCCGTTGAGAAGGCCACGGTCGCGACGGCACCGACCTCCGCCCCCAAGCGCGCCAAGGCCCCGGAGGCTCCCCCTTCCGCCAAGACCGCCGTGCCCCGCATCCCCCAGGCCGCCGTCGTTGAGGACAAGCTGCCCCACGAATACGGCCGCACCAAGATTGTCCTTCTCCTCCGCGATCCCGAATGGCTGTTCGCCTACTGGGAAATTGACGCGGAAACGCGCCGCTCCGCGGGAATCGTCCGTGGAAAGCACGAACGCAAACTGGTCCTCCGCGTCTACGAGGACGGCCCCAATTCCGCCCTCTCACCGTACTTCGACATCGAGGCCAGCGACGAAACCTCCTCGTGGTATATCCATGCCCGGAACCCGAACTCGCGCGTCACCGTCGCTTTGGGGCTCTATGATTCCACCGGTGAGTTCCGAGAGATCACCCGGTCGAGCGCGGTGCAGCTCCCCCGAATGGGTATCGCGGAGAGTGCCGACCTTCAGTTCGCGGAAATCACCGACGAGATCTACGGGCAAATCGTCGAGCTTTCCGGGGGCGCCCGCATCGGCGACCGCCTCGGCAGCGACGAGTTCCTGCGCTCGCTCCAGAGCCGCATCCTCGAAAGCCTTCACGAAGGCCCGCTTTCCAGTGGCGTCCTTTCCTCCGGCGAATTCTTCGGCCTGTCGTCCGTCGGCCTGTCGTCCGGCTTGTTCAGCGGCCAGTTCGGCGGCGCCAGCGAGTTCCTCAGCAGCTGGCTGCTGCCGTCCTCCCTGTCTTCCATCGGCGAAGGTGGCGAGGACTCGGCCAAGAGGGGGCTCGAACGCGACCGGCGCTTCTGGCTCGAGGTCGGTGTCGACGTCATCGTTTACGGCGCGACAGAGCCCAACGCCCGGGTGACCTTCATGGGCAAGCCGATCGCCCTCACGCCGGACGGAACCTTCCGGTTCCGCATGGTCCTGCCCGACACGGAGGTGGAGTTCCCCGTCGAGGCCGTCAGCGCCGACGGCGCCGAGACCCGCCGCGTCAAGCCGGTGGTCAAGCGCCACACCGAGGGGAACCCCCACGAACCGGTGGAGTGATTCCCACCCCTGCGACTGTATAGACATGCCCCCGGGTTTCCCTTGCTTTCCGGGGGCGCTTTTCTGATCACCACTTCAGCGGCCTCCTGCGACGTTGGTTGGGAGAGACAGCCCTGGAGCCGATGCGACAATACTGGGAGCCTTTTGTTCCGGCGGCGGCCATGCCCCTTCGGGGGATGCTTCCAGGCTGGAATGCGGGCGCCCACTTGTGAGACCCAGGGTTTCACGAGGCTGTCTGCTCCGACGGCGAAGCGGGAGGCTGTAGCATCTTTCACCGCCCGGGCCCCGCAGGGACCCGGGCGCTTTCTTTTTCCCGCATCTCGCGCTTGATTCTCCCCCCCGCGGCGGCGAATCTACCCCGTTCATCAGCACCGATCCAGCCCCCCGGGTCCCTTCCGGCCCACGCCCACAACGAGGTTCCACACCGCCCATGGACGAAATTCGCGAGAACATCCGCCCGATCGCCATCGAAGAGGAGATGCGCAGCGCCTTCCTCGACTACTCGATGTCGGTGATCGTCAGCCGGGCACTGCCCGACGTGCGCGACGGCCTCAAGCCCGTCCACCGGCGGATCCTCTACGCGATGTACACGGGCGGGTTCCGATCCAACCGCCCTCCGTCCAAGTCCGGCCGCATCGTTGGGGACGTCCTCGGAAAGTACCACCCCCACGGCGACACCGCCGTCTACGACGCCATGGTCCGCATGGCCCAGAGCTGGTCCATGCGCGAGATGCTCATCGAGGGCCAGGGCAACTACGGCTCCATGGACGGCGATCCCCCCGCGGCGATGCGTTACACCGAGGCGCGCCTGCGCTCCATCGGCGAGGCGATGCTGACCGACATCGATAAGGACACGGTCAACTTCGTCCCCAACTACGACGGCAAGGACCTCGAGCCGGTCGTCCTCCCCAGCGCCTTTCCCAACCTCCTCGTCAATGGGTCCGAGGGCATCGCCGTCGGCATGGCCACCAAGATTCCGCCCCACAACCTGGGCGAGTGTATAGACGCCTTGGTCCTCCTCATCGACAAGCCGAAGGCCACCCTCGAGGAGGTCATGGCACTGATGCCCGGGCCGGACTTTCCCACCGGCGGCTATATCCTGGGCCGCGAGGGCATCCGCTCCGCCTATTCCACCGGCCGAGGCCGTGTCGTCATGCGCGCCCGATGCATGACCGAGCAGCTCAAGAATGGCAAGGAAGCGGTCATCGTCAGCGAGCTGCCCTATCAGACCAACAAGGCGACCCTTATCGCGAATATCGCCGGCCTCGTCCGCGAGAAGAAGCTCCTCGGCATCACCGACATCCGCGACGAGTCGGACCGCGACGGCATGCGCATCGTTATCGAGCTGCGCCGCGGCGAGGAAGCCGAGGTCGTCATCAACAACCTTTACAAGAAGACGGGGATGCAGGCGACCTTTGGCGTGATCCTCCTCGCCATCGTCAACAACCAGCCGCGCTATTTGTCGCTCCTGCGCATCCTGCACCTGTATATCCAGCACCGGCGCGAGGTGCTCCTGCGGGCGACGCGCTTCGACCTCAACAAGGCCCAGGAACGCCTCCACATCGTCGAGGGCCTCCTTACCGCCCTCGCCAACATCGACGAGGTGGTACGCATCATCCGCGAGAGCGCCGATACGGACGGGGCCCGCACCGCCCTGATGGAAAACTTCGTCCTCTCGCGCCGCCAGGCCGACGCCATCCTCGAGATGCGCCTGCGCACCCTCACCGCCCTCGAAGTCCACAAGCTCGAGGACGAACGCACCGAACTCAAGGCCCTCATCGAGCGCCTCGAGGCCATCCTCGCCTCCGAGAAAAGACAGTACGAGGTCATCCGCGAAGACCTCCTCGACGTGAAAAAGCGCTACGCCAATCGGCGCCTCTCCGAGATCATTAACGATCCCGGCGAGATGACCGTCGAGGACCTCATCGCCGAGGAACGCATGGTCATTACCATCAGCCATGCGGGCTACATCAAGCGCACCGACATGAACCTTTACCGCAAACAGAAGCGTGGCGGGAAGGGGACCATCGGCGCCGAGACGCGCGACGAGGACTGGGTCGAGCACCTTTTCGTGGGCACGACCCACGACTACATGATGTTCTTCACCAATCTGGGGAAGGCCTACTGGCTGAAGGTCTGGGAGCTTCCCCAGGCGGGACGTGCATCGAAGGGGCGCCCGATCGTGAACCTCCTCGAGGCCCTCGAGAAGGACGAGAGAATCCAGGCGGTTGTCGCCGTCTCCGAGTTCCGCGACGACCACTTCCTCGTCTTCTGCACCCGCAAGGGCCAGGTGCAGAAGAACGCCCTCTCCCTTTACAGCAATCCGCTGAAGCGCGGCATCAAGGCCTTCAACATCGGGGAGGACGACGAGCTCATCACCGTGAAGCTCGCCGCCGACGACCAGGACATCCTCATCGCCACGCGCAAGGGCATGGCCGTCCGCATGAAGACGGCGGACATCCGCGCCGCCGGACGCTTTACCCAGGGCGTGCGCGGCATCACCCTTACCGAAGGCGACCGCGTCATCGGCATGGAGTCGCTCCGGCCCGACGGCACGATCCTCACCGTGTCCGAAAAGGGCATGGGCAAGCGGTCGGAAATCGAGGACTATCGCCGGATCAGCCGCGGCGGGAAGGGCGTGATCAACATGCGCCTCACGGATCGCACCGGCGAGATTGTTGGCATCAACGAGGTCCTCGATACGGACGAAATGATCATCATCACCGCCAAGGGCCAGACGATCCGCTTCCGCGTGTCGGACCTGCGGGTGATCGGTCGCGCGACCCAGGGGGTGAAGCTGTTCTCCCTCGACGAGGGCGACCGCATCGTTGCCGTCTCCCGCGTCGCCGAGGACGAGGAAAAGGACGACGAGTCCCAGTCCTCGGCCACCGGCGAGTCGCCCGCCGAAGGCGCCCCGGAGGCCGAATCTGAAGACACCGGCATCCAGGGCGAAGAGACGGATACCCCCCCCGAGGCTTAACGACCCTCCGAATCTGAAAAGCGACTCGAGCATCGCCAACTTTCCTTGCGTTGCCCAGCCCCCATGGTCCAAAGACGTTGCGTCACTGCAACGCTCCCCCATTTTCAGGAGGATTCCATGATTCGGAACCTTGCCCTTTGCATGCTGGCGGCCGGCCTTGCCGCACCCGCCACGGCCCAGATCTCTGCGTCGGACTTCAGCGCCACCGCTGCCTTCCGCGAAGACTTTGCCGGCTCCCTCACCGGCCAGTGGGAAATCAATCCGGACAACACGGCCGCCGTTATCGACGTCCTGACGCCATCGATCTCCACCAGCGGCAATGCCGTTATCGACGCCACAGACGGCGTTTTGGTGATGGGGAACAATTCGAGCACGTATTCCGGAAACTTTGGCCTTCAATACTACCAGTGCATCAACTCGGCGAACGACGGTTCGGGCGACGACTTCACGAACCTCGACAGTTGTTACATCCTTGCCCGGATTTACGTGCTCGCCCCTGGGGAAGTCAGTGCGAACATTGCGGGGGCCAATGGCCGGTGGCAGGTGGGTCCCTATATCCACGGTGAGTCGAATGTGAGCGGGCCCCTGTTCCGTGCGGCGCCGTTCTACAACAATGACGGTACCGGTGGCGGCCCCGGCGCGGGCTGGCGCGGTATGAACGGCCCGGATGGCCTCTTCACCAACACAGGCACGATCGCGTCCTCTGCCTGGCGCCTCTTCTCGATCATGACCCTGGTCGATGGTGACACAGAGACCGTCGACCCGGTCGCGGTTGGCTTCGACGCCAACGGCGACGGCACCATCGACGAGGGCACCACCGACGAGTTCAACATCGTCCAGCGCGACCAGACCGATGATCCCTTTGGCCCCTTCGGCATCTTTACCGTTGGCGACGTCAACATTGACAATAACCCACTCCTCATTGACTGGATCGAGCTGCGGCTCCCAGCCGGTACCAGCGAGAAGGATTGGCACCTCTACTGATTCACGTCCTTCAGGGCACGGTCATTCCTCGGGGCGTCGCGTTGATCGCGGCGCCCCGCTTCTTTTTGCTTCCTCGCCGGATGCCCGGTTGCAACGCGACCTCCAGCGTCAGTAATCTCCTGTCCGGAGGTGGCACTTGAAAGTAGACCTTACGGACTTCGAACGCCGGATGAGGATCCGCCAGCTGGCTGCGGGCGACTACGAGCAACTCGTCGACCTCCAGCGCCAGTGTTTCCCCAAGATGGCCCCCTGGGACCGCGAGCATTTCGACACCTTTGTCCAAAAGTTCCCCGAAGGCCAGATCGGTCTCGAGATCGACGGTCAGCTGATTGGCTCCTGCTCCAGCCTCATTGTCGACTACGACCTCTACTCGGACTGGCACGACTGGCAGACGATCTCGAGCGGTGGCATGCTCGAGAACCACAACCCCAACGGCGACATGCTCTATGGCATCGAGATCATGGTGCACCCGGAGTTTCGGGGGATGAAGCTCGCCCGGCGGCTCTATGACGCCCGGAAGGAATTGGTCCGCGAGCGCAACCTCAAGGGCATCGTCATCGGCGGCCGCATCCCCGGATATGCGAATCATCGCGACGAGATGTCGCCCTATGAATACGTCCAGAAGGTCCAGGAGAAGCAGATGTTCGACCCGGTGCTGACGGCGCAGCTGGCGAACGGGTTCGAGGTCAAGCGGCTGCTGCCCGATTACCTCCCGAGCGACGAGGACAGCGCCGGATGGGCCACCCACATGGAGTGGCTGAACCTCGACTTCCGCCCGTTCAAGAAGCGCTCCATTCGTCCCGTCCAGCTGGTCCGTATCGCCGCCGTCCAGTACCAGATGCGCCAGATCCACCGCTTCGAGGACCTCCAGGAGCAGGTCGACTTTTTTGTCTCCACCGCCTCCGACTACCACGCCGATTTCGTCGTCTTTCCCGAGCTGATCACCGTCCAGCTCCTTTCCATCATGAAGATCACCCGGGCGAGCGAGGGGGCCCGTCGCCTGACCGAGCACACGCCCCGCTACATGGAGATGTTCCGCGAGCTCGCCCTCGGCTATAACATCAACATCATTGGCGGGTCCCAGTTCGTGCTCCTCGACGACCGTCTTTACAATGTGGCCTTCCTCTTTCGCCGTGATGGCACCATCGAGGAGCAGTTCAAGCTCCACATCACGCCGGCCGAGTGGAAGTGGTGGGGGGTCCAGGGCGGCGACCGCGTGCGCGTCTTCGATACCGACAGTGGCCGCGTCGCCATCCTCATCTGCTACGATATCGAGTTCCCTGAGCTGGCCCGCATCGCCACCAAGAAGGGCGCCCAGATCATCTTCTGCCCCTTCAACACCGACGAGCGGAACGGATACCTCCGCGTGCGCAATTGCGCACTGGCCCGCTGCATCGAAAACCACCTCTACGTGGTTGCCGCCGGCTGCACCGGCAACCTTCCCCAGGCGCCCGTCGCCGACCTCCATTACGCCCAGTCCGGCATCTATACACCCTCCGACGTGCCCTTCAGCCGCGACGGCATCGCCGCCGAGTGCACGCCGAACGTCGAGACCATGATCGTCCAGGACCTCGACCTCGAGCAGCTCCGCCGTCACCGTTACACGGGCACCACGCGCAACTGGCTCGACCGCCGCCGCGACCTCTACGAGGTCCGCTTTCGCGAAGGCGATGGCCCCGACCAGATCGTCTAGATAACCGCACGCGCCGGATGGTGGCGGGAATCAGCCGGTATCTGGTCTGCGTGCACGGACACGGTAATGATGGTCGTCCTCGCTCGCCATGACGTGGGCGAACCCCGCCGCCTGAACAAGCCGTCCCACCTCCTCCACCGGCGGCAGCATATCCTCGGCAACGGCCGACTTCGACCGATGGAGGTCGTTCAGCTCGGCCCGGCTGGAGAAGTGCACAATATCGAGCATCCCACCGGGTAGCAGCAGGTCGCGGCATGCTGCCAAGGTCGCCGCCCAGGGCCGAAGGTGGGGAAAGGTGTTAATGATCAGAAGTTGGTTGAGGAGACCGGGGGAAAACGGGCTGGCCTGAACGGTCGAGCGCACCAGTGCCACATTTTCCAAACCGGCCAATCGTGCACGGGCTACGCCAAGCATCCCACGGGAAGGATCCATCCCCACGGCAAGCCCGTCCTTTCCCACCGTCCTTGCGAGCAACTGTGTATATCTGCCGGTTCCGCACCCGGCGTCGAGGACGCGGTCGCCGAGCCGGATGGTGAGGCTCGCGAGCCAGGGCCCGTAGTAGGGAAACGCGTCCGGCGGCGGGACCTGATCGTCCCACCGCGTGGCCAGGTCGTCAAAGAAGGAGGAGGCGGCGGCGTCCGTCAGGCCGCCGAATCCGGGTCAAAATCGCGAAAGAACCTAAGGAGAACCGGCAGCACCAACAGGTTGACCGACAGGCCGACGATGCCCAAGGAGGCCCCGGCCACCGCCGCCGAGGTGCCCGCGCCGAGGACCGCCATCAGGAGCACGACGGCCACCGCGCGGTTCGCCACGATGCCGGCAAGGACCAGACCCCAAAGGGGAAGCGCGGTCGTCCGGTTCAGCAGGCGCACCGCCAGCACCGTCGCGAGGCCCTCGGCCACGAGGATCGGCAGAATCGGTGGGGCCATCGGCGGCATGCCGGTGATCAGGAACGAGGAGACGGGGAGGACGACCGCCGCGCCGAGGGCGAGCGGGAGCGGCAACAGGAACGCACCGAGAAAGACGGGAATCGCGAGGGGCATCAACACGGGCCCCAGGTTGCCCCAGGGCAGCAGGTGCACCAGGGCGGGAAGGAGGAAGGCGAGACCTGCCAAGGCCACGGCACGGATCAGTGCATCCGCCGAGGAGGGCTTGGCCAGTGGCAGGATGGAGGGGGCATTCATGCGGGCCGCATGGGACATTTGGATCGGACCTCCAATGGGTAAATTTTCAGGGTGCGTCCGGGTTGATCGCGTTGTCCGCAAACCGCTGGCTGCGGACGATGTCGCCATCGCTGACAGTTCCGTTGGTCGGGTCGTAAGCGATGTTGAGCTTGATGTCTGTGCCGCGGTCGCGGTCGGGGCCAGCAGAAACAAGGCGCCATTCGCCCCACGCGGGGAGCAACTGCGCGGCGAAGGGCGGCCCGGGGGAAGGGAAATTGCCGACGTGCTGGCGCATGTTCAGGTACTCGATGAGCCGAAGCTCTGAAAGTCCGGCAAAATCCGTCGCAAAAACGTCCGGCAGGCGGGTGGTCAGGTAGGCGATCGGGGTGCTGATGCGGGGACTGACGAAAGCCATCTGGTCGTTGAAGTCGTTCACGGTGGCGGGAATCTCCGGGATGCCCGCGCTTGAGATGCGACCGTAGACCGGATAGACGTTGTTGTCGAGGGCGTAGGCCTCGAGGGCGGTGGCGAAGCTCCGCATGTCCGCCTGGGCGCGGCTGACCTTCGACCGGGTCTGCGCCTCAAGGAAGTTCGGCACCGCAATGGCCGCAAGGATCGCAATGATCGCCACGACGATCAACAGCTCGATGAGAGTAAAGGCGCGTGCCGACACTTGGTTCCCCTATGTGAAAATCGGGCAGAGGAGACAGCAGCTGGGCGATTGTGGTCAAGTGCCACAATGGTGACGCTCAGCGCGTGATGGCGAGGCGAAATCCGAGGTTGCTGCCCCGGCTGAAGGGGAGTCCCTCGAGCCGTTGGGCAGAGCGGCAGTTTCCCGCCTCGGAGAACCATCCACCGCCCCGCAGGGTTCGCGTGTCCCCCATTGCCGGTCCCGTGGGATTGGTCTTCGGCTGTGCCGTGTACGGACCCCCGCGGTCGTGGCACCACTCCCAAACGTTGCCCGCCATGTCATAAGCCCCCACCGGCGATGGCGAATCCACCGTGGCCTGGCCGGTGAGGGTGAGCGTCGTTGACCCGTCGAAGAAGCCCACCGGCGAAGTGAAGGGCGGCGCCGCGAGCCCCACCGGATTGTTGTTCAGGAGACACGCCCGCGTCGTCGGCAGGTCGTCTGCCACCACGCCATAGATCCAGTGGCGGCTTCCGTCCCAGGCCGCGGCGCGTTCCCACTCCGATTCCGTGGGCAGGCGATACCCGGCGGCGTACTGAACGCCCGGCGTCCCGGGTTCCGCGTCCACGAGTTCCCACGCGCCGAGATCATAGGCCCGGGGGCGCCCCTCGCGTTCCGACAGAAAGTTGCAGAACGCCACCGCGCCATACCAGGTCACGTTATGGACCGGGTGATCGCCGAGGTCCTCGAGGCCGGCGGCGGCTGGCCGTGTCACCGGCAGGAAACCGGCCGGCGTCCACTCCACATCCGACGTTCCGTCCGCGATGAAGGCGAGCGGCTGGGGATCGCCGGCCGTTGGCGCCAGCACCAGCGTCCCCGTTGTGTTATACACGTCCCCCTCCGCCGAGGCCACAATACGCCCCCGCGCCAGCGCCCAATTCATCACCTCCGCGAACTGTGCGTTGGTTACTTCGAAACGCCCAATTTCGTAAGCCGAGAGGGTGACCTCGTGGCGGGGATCCTCGAAGTCCGTTCCGAAAGTGGCATCGTCGCCCGTGTCTGTTCGACCCATGGTGAAGGTCGACGCCGGGACGCTGACGAATTCGGCAAAGGCCCCCGGCGGGGGAGGAGGCGCCTCGGTTGCGGTGAGCACAACGGTCGCCTCGGGCCAGACAACTTCCCCGAGGTCCGCACGCGCGTCCCAGGTGATCGTCCTGCCTTCGCCGGGAAGGATGCCGCCCCCAACATCGCCGGAAAGGAACGACCCATCGGGGTAATGGAGATTCTCGTCGGTGGGCCCATCGGCGACGCCCATCGAGAGATACACCGGATTGTCCGCGCCGGTCAGGTCGTAGGTCACGTCGACCAGCCCCGAGTCGTCCGGCCGCTGGGACGCGACCACATTCGAGACGAGCGGCTGCGTATAGACGTTTCGTACCAGGCCGAGGCAGGCCAGGGCAGCTAGCGCGATGATCCGGAGGCGCGTCATGCCTAACGGAGCCTCCACTGGGTGGTCTGGTTGCCCCCGCGCGTATCCAACCGAAAGGCGGGGGAGGTCTCGCTCGTGCCTGGGCCGATGACGACCTTCGCGACCGGCTCCCGGGACACCCCCGCGGTCTCCGCTACCGAAAGCACCGCAATCGATCCCCCCGACAGGACGAGAAAACCGAGCAGCAGCATTCTCCACTTGTTCTCTTTCATCACTCCGCCTCCGGCCGGGATTTCTCAAGCCAAGCTGGGATGTGGTGATGTGTGACCGGACATTGACAAGCTCTATCGCAGGGCGGCGTTCCAGTCGGACTCGCGGAGGTGACGCTGGAGCGCCTCGAGGGCCGACTCGATCTGGCGCCGGTCCTCCGTCTCGGCCAGGGGCACATCGTTCCGGCCCAACGCATCGAGTCGCGCAATCACCTCGCCGATCTTTAGATGTTGGGCCTCCGCCGCCGGTTGATAGCCGTTGATGCCCCCCTTGTGGACGACTTCCGACAGGACTCCCGCCTCGACCAGGTCGCCCAGGACGTCCTTGGCCGTGCCCATGGGAATGGCAAGGCGTGCGGCCAGTTCCTCTGCCGCGGGAGCCGGCCTTGCCGCGGCAAAGTCGTCCATCGACGCCTTGGCCAGACACAACGCCACCAGTCGTCGCGCCCGCGGGCTCAAGGGCCCCTCCTCGTCGGTCACCTCCCCCAGGTGCGCGTACTGGTGCGAGTAGGCGAACTCCGCCCCCAGCAACACGATCATCCAGCTCAACTGGAGCCATGTCAGGAAAAGCGGCAGTGCCGCGAAAGTACCATAGATCGCGTTCGCGCCCGAGATGCCTATCTGGAACCGTACATACGCGTATTGCGTCAGCTGGTACAGGACACCGGCAAAGAGTCCCCCATACAGCGCCGACGAAGGGTTCACCCGCGTGTTCGGCATGAAGAGATAGACGAAGGCGAAAAGCAGCCCAAAGAGCAGCGATGGCAACCCGAGCAGGGCGAACCGCGTCGGCCCGCCGAGAATCGCCAGCCATTCGTTCCCCTCGACCACCATCAGGAAACGGCTCGCAAGGAACGCGGTCGCGCTCGTCGAGATGAGGAAAAGCACCGGCGAAATCATCATCACCGACAGATAGTCGCTCAGCTTCCTGACCCAGCTGCGCCCCTCGCGCACATGCCAGATGATGTTGAACGAATACTCGATGTTGCCCAGGAGCTTGATCACCGTCCAGAGCAGCACAATGACACCGAGGCCCGCCACCACGCCCCCCTGCGCATTGTCGAGCATGTTCGACGCGAAGTTGATCGCCTGGTCGACGACCTGCGCCTGCCCCTCCGTCAGGTTTGTCACCGTCGTTGTGGACGCATCGTCCGCGCTTGCCATTGCGTCCATGGCGAGACCCTCGGTCGTGGCGGACGCCTCCGCGGTCAACGTGGGGGTGGTCACCATATCCGGCTCGTTGGCCGGCGTCGGATCGATTTCGACGATATTGCCGCCGCTTGCCAGCTTGCGCACCTCCGCCTCGAGCGTCCGGTGCAGCCCGAACCCCTTCGCGACGCCGAACGCGAGCGCCAGCACCGGCACGATCGACAGCAGCGTATAGAACGTCAGCGCCGACGCCTGCAGTGAGCACTGGTCGCGGTTGAACTCGCGAAAGGTCATCATCACCAGCCGAAGGGGAAACAGCCACACCCGCCGCGAGAACGGCTCGTTCTCCATGCGAATCCGCCACAGGTCGTGCGTCAGGAACTGGACGATGGCCTTCACGGGTACCTCGGTACTTGGGAATGATGGAATTGGAAGAATCCCCCTCGCGGGATGCAAGCGCGGAGACGTGCCTCACAAATCCCGACGCCACGGAACCGGGAATGTCTCTGGGCCCGGGCATGACGGACGTCGAAACGATGCAGATGCTCCGCCTCACCAAGCGGCAAGGCTTCTCCCCCCTTCACCCTTGCGTGCCTGCTTCCTTGCCGCTCCCCTCTCGATTAATTGCTTCAGGGGGCACCCTCTTCATGCGAGGCTACGCACGCTTTCGTTCAGAGAACCTGATCCTCCGCGACGAACTGGCCATCGACCGCACCCTCCTTGCGAACGAGCGCACCCTCCTCGCCTATCTCCGCACCGGCCTCGCCCTGATGATCGCCGGCGCCACGATCATCCACTTCGCCGAGTCCTTCTGGTTTCTGGCGACGGGCGTCGCCTGCGTCCCCATCGGATTGCTCTGTTCCATCATCGGGTTCCAACGCTTCGATCGTGTCCGGCGGGCCCTTCGCCCGGTTCGCCGCGGCAACCGTCGCCCAACCCCCAAAGGATGAACTCCCCCATGCCCGCTACTTTCGCCTTCGCCTCCTGGACACTCCTCGGCGCGATGCTGCTATTCACCGTCGGAATGGCCCACGCAGCCCCGAACGAGTCGGCCGCCCCCGGCGAGGAAACCACCCGCGACGCCGCCGCCCGCATCCGTGCCTTCATCGGGACGGGCATGTATGGCCCGGGCGCCCTCGAGGTCCTCCACGTTGCCGAGCAGGCCCTTGTGGAAAAGCACGCCGCCGGCGAGGCGCCCCTCGTCCGCCTCGAGGACCTCTGGGCCCATGCCCTCCAGGAGGGGCTCGTCCTCTTCGACGACCCGGAACGCCGGTGGGGCCGCACCACCGCCGCGGAAACCGGCGACATGATCGGCCAGACGACCATCGGCCCCTGGCAAATCACCGTCGCCAATATCCGCAACATCTACGGCCCGCCCTACGGGGTCGACCCGGCGTGGACCAACGAGCAGATCCATGCGTATATACGCGACCGCCCCGTCGTCCAGGCAAAGATGATCGCCGACTATATCCAGCTGAGCTACGAACAGTTCGGCGTGCGGTCGCCCTACGCCATCCAGCGCTACTTCTGGCTCGAACCCTATGTACGGGGCGAAATCGGCCAGGCCGACGACTGGACCCGCAGCCCCGTTGCGAAACCCGGCCCCGGACAGACGTGGCAGGACCTGACGCCCGCCGACAAGGCCAACACCGGCTTCTACGCCAGGCAGGTCCTCCTCGGCACCAGCTACACCCGCAGCGGGCTCCTCTTCTGGCTTGTGGTTACCGGCAACGAATCCGCCGCCCGCGAGGCCATCCGCACCTGGCGCGACCAGACGCGCATGGCCCTTGGCGCCGACGGCGTCTATACAACCACCGGCGAGCCCGGCAACTTCGCCCTCTCCCCGGCGGACATCCTCTTTGCCGACGACCACCCTGAAATCCGTGATCGCCTCCGGACCCTCATTCGCGAGGTCAATGCCTCCGACGCCGCCGAATAGGCACCCTCGCTAGGTGTTTTCCTTCAACCACTCCAGCACTTCCGCCGGATGGTCCGCGTTGCCCGACGCCTTGTCCCAATGCGCGACGATCTTCTGATCCGGCCCGATCACAAACGTCTCCCGGCTCACCCCCAGGAACGTCTTGCCATACATCGACTTCTCCTTCCAAACTCCATATTTCTCGGCCACCTCGTTCTTCTCGTCGGCAAGGAGGACGTGCCGCAGGCCGTGCTTCTCGGCGAACTTTTTCTTCGACGCTGCATCCAGGATGCTCACGCTCATGACAATCGCGCCCAGCTTTTCGAACTCGTCCAGGTGCGCCGTGAACCCGCAGGACTCCTTGGTGCAGCCCGGCGTGTCGTCCTTCGGATAGAAGAACAGCACCACGTTCTTGCCCTTGTAGTCG